>CACPOX010000037.1 GCA_902635665.1 uncultured Pelagibacteraceae bacterium | reverse complement strand
ATTGAATTCTTTTTTGAGTAAGTTTTGGAATTTTTTTTTGTTCTTCAAAGTGCTTAGGATACTTGAACTGTCTTTTCATTTAAATAAATTTAAACTCATTGAGTTTTCTATTCAATACTATTTTTACTTAATAGTTCTTTATAAATGTTATTAACTCTATGTACTTCTGTTGCGGTATTAAAATAACCCTCATATTCTATTTCTTCAGGTGATACGTCAAAATGATAATGTCCAGCATCTCTGTCATGCTCATAAGAATGAAAATGAGTATGCTCACCAGACTCTCTTAGATTTAATTCTCCTCCAGTAGGATCACCTGTCCAAAGAACAGTATAGCATTGTAATTTTGGTCCAACAGGCTCATAAAATTGAAGAAAATCTTTTACACATTTCATTTGTTTTGGATCGTAATACTCGTGTTTAATATCTTTATAATCAGGTTGCACATGCGATCTTATTTTTCCATTTAATACTCTAAATACCCCGCCAAGAGACAAATGTTCATTATCTTTAATTTTTAAATTTTTTGATAAAGAAGACCTCATTGCTTGAGGCAATGAACCTTGTTCTCCATTTCTACCTTTAATTTTTATTTTAATAACTTTTCCCTGTTTACCATCTGTATAATAAATGTTTCCAAGTCCGCCATGTTTTTTTGCAGAATATTTTTCAACAATACATTTTTTGTCTGGACTTACTCTTGCTATTATTGATTTAGACTCATCAGTTATTAAGTTTTCATTAATAACTAATTCTCCACAATGACCATCTAAACATGACATTGCACCTGATCCAGCTCCTAAAGCATAGGATTTTTCAGAATCAATCATTTTAGATATTTCTTGATAGTCAAATTCTGCACCAATAAATTTTGGATCATGCATATAAGGCTCTCCTCCAACATCTATTATTTTTTGATTTCCACTTATTCCTTCTGATGGACAATCCCAATCTCTAAGATTAGGGCAATCTACCACTTCTACTTCAACGTTTTTGAAATTTTCAGATAATCCTTTTCTTAATGCATCTGAAATATCTTCTAATGAATAATCTTTAAAAGTTCCTTTTTCTATTTTTAATTGCATGAGGTTAATACGCTATAATTTATTTTGCATAATGTCTATAGATAATATATATAATTTCTATACATAAATAATTTTAAATAAGGTAACGATGATTAACAAAGATTTGAAAGTAGCTGTTCTTGGTGCAGGAGCAATGGGTTGCTTGTTTGGCGGTTTACTTGCTGAAAAAGGTTTAAATGTAATTTTAATTGATGTTTGGAAAGAACATGTAAATGCAATTAATAAAGATGGTTTGAAAATGGATGGACATGGTGGTGATCGAGTAATCAAAGTTAAAGCCACCTCAGATCCATCTTCTTTAGATAAAGTAGATGCTGTAATAGTTATGTGTAAAGCTACAGCTTTAGAGCAAGCATTAAATAGTATTAAAAATATCATAGGAGATAAAACAGTATTCATGTCTTTTCAAAATGGTATTGGTCATGAAGCAATTATTCAAGGTATTGTAGGTAATGAAAAAGTAATTGGTGGGACAACCACTCAAGCTTCAAACATTTTAGGACCAGGTCATATAATGAATCATGGTTCGTTACCATCTTGGATTGGTGAGTACGAGGGAGGAATTACTGATAGAATTAAAGAAATAGCAGATACTTTTACAGCACATAATCTTGAAATGATTGCTGCAGAAGATGTAAAGAAAAGAAAATGGATGAAGCTTTTTGCTTTAACAGCAATTGGACCATTGTCTGCAATTTTTGATCTTCATCATACTGATTTATATATAAACAATAAAGCAAACGAAGTATCTCGAGGCTTGGGTAAAGAAATAATTTTAGAAACTAGAGAAGTTGCACTTGCAGATGGTGTAAATGTGTCTGAAGATGAATGCTTATTTATGTTTAATAAAATTGTAGATTCAATGCAAACTAACAAGTCATCTATGGCTTTTGACGTTCAGTACAAGAGAAAAACTGAAATAGACTTTATTAGTGGTGCAGTTTCAAAAATAGGTAAAAAACATGGTGTTAAGACACCTTTAAATGATCTTATGTATAAAATGATTAAAGTGAAAGAAGGTATGTACAGCTAAATGCTCAGTACAAATAAATTAAAAAAAATCAAAAGTAACTTTCCTGTTTTAGTTGGAGACAACGTTGTTTCAAAAAATATCTGTAATTTATTAATTAAAGAAATAAGCAACTCAAAATCATTT
>CACPOX010000036.1 GCA_902635665.1 uncultured Pelagibacteraceae bacterium | reverse complement strand
GCTACAATTTTTTTAACTTTGCTTGAAACGTCTTCTGACATATTGATCCTTTTTGTTATAAATTCTTAATAGTTTAAAAACCTATTTTGTCAAGCCATATACATGCCTCCATTAACATGCAAGGTTTCACCGTTTATATAACTAGATTGATTTGAACATAAAAAAACTACTGCATTTGCAATATCATCTGGCTCTCCTAGACGTCCTGATGGAATTTTTGAAATTATGGCCTCTTTATATTTATCATCTAATTTGTCAGTCATTGCTGTTTTAATAAAGCCAGGTGAAATACAATTTATATTTATATTTTTCTTTGCGTATTCAATTGCTAAACTCTTTGACATTGCAATTATTCCTGCTTTAGATGCAGTGTAATTAGCTTGCCCAAGATTCCCTGTATGACCTACGACAGATGTAATATTTACAATTTTGCCAGATTTATTTTTAAGCATTTTTTTAATTGCAGATTTACTAATTAAAAAGGTTGAGGTTAAATTAATATCTATTACTTTTTGCCATTCCTCTAAACTCATCCTTATTGCTAAATTATCTTGAGTAATACCTGCATTGTTAACTATACAATCTAAACTGCCCCCTAGTTCTTTGGTAGCGTTTTCAACAAATTCATCAATTTTATCACTTTGAGAAATATCAAACTTTAATATTTTAATATTTACAAATTTCTTATTTAGTTCCTCAAGTTTTTCTATTCTTGTACCTGACGCCAGAATGTTTGCTCCAGCTTGATTTAATTTTTCAATAATTGAATTTCCAATTCCTCCTGAAGCACCGGTAACAATAATATTTTTACCCTTCAAATCTATCATATTTTTAAATTTTCAATATCACTCTGATTATTAATGGTATCAATTTTAACATTTCTATTAATTCTTTTTACCAGACCTGACAAAACTTTCCCAGGCCCAATTTCTATAAAGTGCTTTACATCATTTTCTATCATATTAATCACACTTTCTCTCCATCTAACTCTATTCTCTATTTGTTTAATTAATAGACTTTTTAGCTCATCTAAATCTTTAATTTCATTTGCAGTCACATTTGAAATTAATTTATTTTGTCCATATTTAAAATTGAGTTTACTTAACTCTTCCGCCATTATTTTCGTAGCATTATTCATCAAATCACAATGGAACGGAGCACTTACTGGAAGTTTAATGTTTTTTAATGAATTATCCTTTAAAATTTGAGCCAACTTTTCTAGATCATCTGTTTTTCCACTTAAAACAATTTGACCTTCAGAATTATCATTTGCAATTTGTGCTTTTATATTTTCTTTGTTTTCTCTCAAAATTTTTTCAATTACATCGACTGTCGAGCCTAGTACTGCAACCATTCCTCCTTGTCCTTTGGGCACAGCATTCTGCATTGCATCTCCTCTGACTCTTAATATTTTTAAAGTTTCTGAAAAATCTAAATATCCTGCGCAGGATAAAGCTGAATATTCACCTAAAGAGTGTCCAGCAAAATATTTTGCTTTATTTAAATCTAGGCCGAATTCTTTTTTCACTAAATTAAATATTGAAAAACTAATTAAGTATATTGCTGGCTGTGTATTTGCCGTTAAATTTAAATCTTCTTTTGGTCCTTCTAGAATAAGCTTAGAAATAGAAAAATTTAGCGTATCATCTGCTTGTTTAAACAGGTTTTTAACAATATCAAATTTATCATATAGCTCCTTTCCCATTCCCACCAATTGAGATCCTTGTCCTGGAAAAATTACCGAAAACATATAAAAAAAACTAATATTTTTGCCTTTTTAACTATTGTAATTGAACTTTTATAATAGTATATCCTCACTTTTTATTAAAGAACTTAAATGAATTTATACGAACATACAATTATTGCTAGGCAAGATACTTCACCAAGTGAATTAAAGCAACTAACAGAAAAATATTCTAAAATTGTTGAAAAAAATGATGGTGAAGTTGTTAAGACTGAAAACTGGGGATTACTAAACTTATCTTATCTTATTAAAAGGAATAAAAAAGGAAGCTACATACACTTCAAAATTAAAGGTAAAGGAAATGTAATTAATGAATTGGAGAAAAATGAGGCTATTGATAAAAAATTGCTAAGATATCTAACAGTTAGAGTAAAAAAATTTGATTTAGAAACAAACTATTTTGGAAAAAAAGAAGATAGTGAAAAAAAAGAAAGTGTTAAAAACTAATGCCAAAAAGACAAAGTGGGAACAAAAAAGGTAAACAAAGTAATTTTGCAAAATTAAGTATTTTTCAACCAAATAAATACAAATTCAAAAAATCATGCCCACTATCAATTAAAGGTGCTCCAGAAGTTGATTATAAAAACATTAAACTTTTAAGAAAATATGTTTCTGAAAATGGAAAAATTTTACCTTCAAGAATAACAAACATATCACAAAAAAAACAAAGAGAACTTTCTCTCTCTATTAAAAGAGCCAGAAACCTGGCATTAATATAAAATGAAAGTAATCTTATTAGAAAACGTTAAAAGAATTGGATCTATTGGTGAAGTAATAGATGTTAAAAGAGGTTTTGCTAGAAACTATTTAATTGCAAATAAAAAAGCTCTCTATGCTTCAAAAGAAAATATAAAAGAAGTTGAAAAAATTAAAGCTGAGTTATCAAAAAAAGATAACGAAAAAAGGAAGGAAGCATCTCAAATTGCTGAACAAATCAATGGTAAAGAATATTTTGTCAAAAAACTAAGTACAGAAAACAATGAATTATATGGTTCTGTTAAACCAACTGAAATTTCAAAACTTATTCAAAAAGAAAATAAAATTGACATTAAACCTTCAATGATACAACCGGTTGAAGAAATAAAAGCTCTAGGAAAATTTAAAGTTAAAATTTCTTTACACTCAGAAGTTGATGCTGAAATTACAATCAATGTTTCTTCTGCTGATACAATTCAATAATTATACATTCTTTTCCCCAGCACTAATTTACAATTTGATTTAACCATTTTTGATGTAAATTTATTTTCATGGAAAATAATTTGAGTATAGTCAAAGATCAATTTAAAGAATTACCAAATAACATTGAAGCAGAACAGGCTGTAATAGGATCTATACTTGTAAGCAATGATATTTTTGATGAAATAAATACAATAATTTCTAG
>CACPOX010000035.1 GCA_902635665.1 uncultured Pelagibacteraceae bacterium | reverse complement strand
ACATCTCCCAGGTCATGTATTTTATTATCTTTCCATGGATCAATTTTATAATCAAAATGTGAACGTCTCAGCATTGCAGAAATATTTCTAACTGCTCTTGGACCTAGATGCTGATCTCTTTCTGTGGTTCCATTTCCTGTGCTGTGTGGAACACCAACTAATGCAATGTCACAATTCTTCGGATCCGGATCATTTTTACATCTAAATAAAGTTGGAATACCCCACCAATAAAGGGTTTCCATCATTATTTTATCTTCTTCTGAAATCATAAATTAAATATGACACAAATTTAATAAATTTAAAAACATATTCTTTTTTGATATAGAGCATAAATGAGCGCTCAAAACAATAATCCTAAAGGAATATTCTTCATATTAATAGCTATGATAGTTTTTTCTGTCCAAGACGGAATTATGAAGCATATTTATAATTTTGTTTCTCTTTATGAAATTTACCTAATAAGAACTTTAATAAGTTTTGTGCTTATTTTATTATTTTTAATAATTACAAAAAAACCAATAGTCTTTAAAAGCCAATATCCTCTTTTAACATTCACCCGTGTAATACTTTTTTTCTTTGGTTTTAGTTCTTTTTATGTTTCTTTGACCGTGTTACCGCTTGGTACAGCTACAGCTTTATTTTTTGTAACCCCTTTTTTAATTACAATATTTGCTCATTTTTTTTTAAAAGAAGAAATAGGATTAAGAAGATGGTCTGCTGTAGTTGTAGGATTTATTGGAGTTTATGTAACATTAAATCCTGATTTTAGTAATTTTAACTATTTAAGCTTATTACCTATTTTATGTGCGTTTTGTTACTCATTATCTATGATAATAATAAAAAAAACATCTGATAAGGATAGTGTTTATACACAAACATTTACATTTTATATTGGTGCGATCATTCTTAGTATAATTTTTTATTTTATTATTGGTGATGGTCAATATAACGTTTCGGATCATCCAGCTTCTCAATTTATATTCAGGGAATGGTTTGTTGATTTTAACTCTAATATTCTATTAATGGCTGCAACAGGGGTGACTGCTACGATTGCTTTTCTTTTTTTATTTACAGCTTACAGTATAGCTTCTCCAGCTGTTGTTTCACCTTTCGAATATTCAATATTATTTTGGTCACCACTTGTAGGATGGTTATATTTTGATGAAATACCTTCATTAAATACAGTAATTGGAATTTTAATTATAGCATCAAGTGGTGTTTATATTTTTATGCGTGAAAAGGCACAAAATCAATCTATAGCTACAGAAAAACCCCTTAGATAAATGACTAAAGATAATAATTCTAAAGGTATTATTTTAATAATCATTGCAATGACATTATTTGCGATGCAAGACTCTTTAATTAAATATATTTTTGAAAAAGCCTCTCTTTATGAGATTTTTTTTGGAAGATATTTTGTTGCAGCTATTTTGCTTTTTAGTTACATAAATTTTAAAAAACAAAAAGTATCATTTAAAACTTATTATCCTACTTTAACAATTGTTAGAGTTGTTCTTCACTTTTTAGCATTTTCAGCTTTCTTTATTTCTCTTACATACATGCCCTTAGCAACGGCAAATGCCCTATTCTTCTCTTGTCCTTTTTTTGTATCTATTTTTGCAAAATTTTTTTTGAAAGAGTTTATTGGAATAAGAAGATGGTCTGCAATTGTATTTGGTTTTATAGGAGTCTTTATTGTACTAGACCCAAACTTTTCTGACTTTGAATATAAAAGTTTGCTTCCTGTGGTTTGTGCATTTTTTTATGCTGCATCTATGACAATAACAAAATACACATCTGACAAAGATGATGTAAATACTCAATTATTTTATTTTTATTTAATAGCCCTAATTTTATGTGGTATTATTTATTTGTTTATGGGAAATGGACAATTAAACAACCCCAACTTTGATCCAACTACGCAGTTTATTTTTAGAGAGTGGTTTTCAAATATTGAATATACATGGAAATTTATTTTATTTTTCGGTTTTGTCGCCTCTATTGCTTTTCTCTGCATATTTTCGGCCTACATTGTAGCTTCACCTTCTGTAGTTTCCCTATTTGAATATTCATTAATTATAATGTCTATGATACCTGGATATTTTTTATTTAATGAAATTCCATCGGGTAGAACATTTTTTGGAGTTGCGTGTATTATAGCAGCTGGTATTTATATTTACTTTAGAGAAAAAGCTAGAGATCAATATATTGCTACAGAAACACCTGTAAGAAGATGACAAAAAATTATATCCCAACAATCAATATATCTTCACTAGTCAAAAACAACTTTGAAACTCAAAGTGCTTTTAAAACGATTAAAGAAATTGAAAAGGCTTGTATCAAAGTAGGTTTTTTTCAAATTACAGGACATGGACTTAACTTAAAAGATATTAAGAAAGTATGTGATGTAGGAAATAAATTCTTCAATTTACCAGCTAGCAAAAAAAGGCAATTATCACCAAAAAAATGGAATAAGAAAAACAAGAATCTTTACAGAGGATACTTTCCCAACGATGTAAATGGTAAAGAAGGTTTAGATATTGGGGATTTTAAAGTAACTAAAAGATATTCTTCAAAATTAAAAAATCAATACATTGAATGTTTAAATCTATATAGATGTTTTAACAAAAGTTCCATTAAAGCCTTGGGTCAATATTTTAATAATATTTATAGTTTAAGTGAAACTTTATTTAAAAGTGTGATCAAACTTAACAAAATGAATCCCAATAAATCAAGCGAAGCTTTTTCAAGATTAAAAACACTTAGTACTTTAAGATTTAATTATTATCCAAATCAAACAAAACCAGTAGAGATTTCAAAACAAGATGGCGTTGCTCTTGGATGTGAAACGCATGTTGATAGTGGAATTTTCACAATTCTCTACCAAGACAGAAAAGGTGGTCTTCAAGTACAGAACAGAAAGACAAAAAACTGGCATAATGTGCCATTTAATAAAAAAGCTTTAGTAGTAAATACTGGTAGAGCTCTAGAATTTCTAAGCAAAGGTAAGTTTAAAGCAACCAATCACAGAGTTCTTTGGAATAAAAGCAAGAGACTCTCAGTTCCATTCTTTTTTGAACCCTCGTATGACTTTAAAATGAATAAATCATTCCTAAACTCTAGAAAAGATACAAGTTCAGGTCAAATTTACGAAAAATTTCTAAACCAATCTTTAAAAAAATTTGTTGAATATCAACGGTAAAGTAATTTAAGTCATTGAAAATTTATAATTACATTTTATAAACAATTCATAATTTAAATGTCTAAAGTATTTGA
>CACPOX010000034.1 GCA_902635665.1 uncultured Pelagibacteraceae bacterium | reverse complement strand
TGCTGAGGGGATTTTATATAAAAAAATCTAAATTATTTATCCAATTCCAATATTTGTTTTCGTTTTCAGTTAGATTCATTGTAGATCTTTCGCATGTATATCCTCCGTTGTGAAATGTAAGAAAGTTCATGGGATATTTTTTTTTTAAAAGATTTCTAATTTTTGAGCTTTCAATATTTATTTTTAAATTAACATTTTCATTATTGTGATTTTTTTTAATTAATTTAATTGATTTATCATTAAAATTTAAAAAAAGTGTTCTTACTTTATTATCTTCATTTATTGAAATTAAAGTTTTAAAATTAAAGTTCTTTGAGGAATCTATATTTTTTAATAATTTTTTTATGAATTGATTAGTTAAATTATCTAAGCTAGGTTTTTTTGATTTTTTTTCTTTTATTAAATATTCTTTATATTGACTTCCTTTTTCATTAGCAAAAGCAATTAACTCTTCATAATTCGATTTATTTGGATTCTTAATATTTGCCTTTAGTGTTCCATTTAATTTAATATTGTCTCCAGAACTCATTATAATTGTTTTAATTTTAGACTTCTTAATTTTTAACTTTTTTTTTAGGTCTGTTTTATTATGTGTGTGAATTAAATTTACGTGGAATTTATCTCCTAAATACCCTAAATCACATGCATATGGCACAATGTGTTTTGGATTCAATATTTTACAAATGTTATAGCAATATTCTAAAGATCTATTTAATTTTTGTTTACTAAGTTTAATCAATGTATCTGTATTCCAAGTATAAAATCCTGGAAACACTCCTGTTAAAAATGGAATCACAAAAGCTAGGTCAATTTTTTGTAATTTTGATATTCTTTTGGTTTCCTTAAACGACATTAGGTTGTCAGTTTGAAAAAAAATATTTTTATTTTTGGAGAAAAGTCTTATGGAGCTATCTGGATCTCCTCTATCATTAATAAATAATTGTAATTTAAATGATGAGTTTAATTGTATAATTTCATTGTGATCAAGAAACTTAATATTATTAAATTTTTTTTTTAATGTTTCTTCCCACCACTTTTCTTTGAAATTAGCTGCTAATATTTTAATATTAAACCAAGAAGAAGGAAAGGAATTGATTGTTTCCTCATGAAAATGGTCATCGTGTCCATGTGAGAAAAATATATAATCTGGTTTTGGAATTTTTTTAATAGAATAGTTGTGCATAGGAAAATGCCATAGTGATCCTCCCCAACAAGGTCCTTTTAACCAAGGATCAGTTAATATCTTAATCCCTTTTATCTCTATTAGTAAGCAAGCATGAGTTATGTATGTGATTTTCATTTATACTTTAATTAACTTTTTATTTAATAATATTTTAAATATTTTAAAGGAGATTTTTGAATTTAATTTAATTTTTTTTGCAATTTGTTCGATATTATTTTTTCCATCGGCATACATCATAAAATCAATATATTTTCTTTGAAAATTAATTTTTTTTTCAGTAAATGACAGGTAACTGTAAAGCCCTCTTTTATCCATTTTTGGTTCACAATAAACTGTTGTAATGGGATAATAGCTATCAATCATTTTTTTTATAGCTAACTTCATTACTTTGAAACTTCCAAGCAAGCCTTTTTTTGTTACAACCTTTCCGAAAGTATCTTTTGATGTGTGATATTCTGGAAATTCACCATATTTAGATCTAAAAAAAGATGTCATGGGAACATCTACACCAGGCCAATTAAATTGTCTTTCATCAGAACCTCTTTCATTAAATGAATACAATTTAAATTTTATTTTTAATTCTTTAAAGGCTGAAATCAAAGCAAAATCAGACGGAGCATTTTTTGTTTTTTGAGTACATAAATGAATAAGCTCTTTCATCCCCTACACAGGTGAGATTATATGCTCCAATTACATTTTTTAATTTTTTCTTATTTTTTTTTATATAAACAATCGAACCAATTGTTTCTGGAGCAAAAACAAATCTTAAAGTTTTTTTTAATTTATACTTTTTAAAATATTCAATTAACATTAAAGATAACAGAGGTCCGGATAATTCATTATTTGCCATGGATGGATGACAGATGTATGTAGAAATTAATATTTCTTGTTTAGACTTTCCTGGAATAACATATTCAGCTATTGGCAGTTTCCCCTTTTTTCTTTTATATTCAGATTTAATTAATACTTTAAATTTATCTTTATTTTGGTATTTTTTTTTGATTTCATTTTTGTAGTTACTAGAAATACAAAATCCCCAAATTTTTTTATAGTATGATGTTATATAAGGAATTGCATCTTTGTATTTTTTTGAAACAAATAATTTTTTTAACAATTCTTTTTTATTGATTGTTTTATTAACAGGAGCTGAATAGCCAATAAGATGAAGGTTATTATTTTTTAAATCTATGATTTTAATACCTTTATTATCAGCAACATAAGCATCTTTTACATTCCATTCAGGCGGTATTATCCAATCAAAAACCTTTGTACCACTTTTAAAAAACTTAATTTTTAGGTTAGGATGAATTTTTTTAAAAATTTTTAAAGTCTTTACTGTATCTGTACCAGTTATACTTCTGTTTAAAGGGAATAGAATTTTACTTCCTAATTCAAAATATTTTTTGATCATCATAAAATTATTACATTAAAACTCATTTTTTTGCTATAAAACGAACTATCATAATGAAAATAATTGCGATAATTCCTGCAAGACATAATAGTAAAAGAATTAAAAATAAAAACTTATTAAAAATTAACAATAAATCAATCTTAGAAATAAATTATAAAAATTTAAAAAAGACTAAACTGTTTAAGAAAATTATTTTGACTAGTGAATCTAGCAAAATAAAAAAAATTGCCAAAAGTATCGGTTATGATCATGTTATAGACAGGCCAAAAAAGTTATCTAAAGATAGCACTTCCACAGCAAGTGTTGTTAAGCATGCAATTAATTTTTTAAAAAATAAAATTAAATTTACACATGTTTGCTGTGTTTATCCGATGGCAATAATGATTAAAAAAGGGGATTTGTTAAAAGCAAAAAAAATATTAAATAATAATAGCGAAATCATATTTCCTGCCATAAAATACAAGCATCCAATTCAAAGGGCATTCAAAATAAAAAAAAATTTTGTAATCGAATATAAAATTTCTAAAAAAGAATTAAAAAGACAAACTCAAACTTTTGATAATTATTTTCATGACGCAGGTCAGTTTTATTTTGGGACAAATAATGCTTGGAAAAATTTTGATAAAAGTAAAAAAAAGTCTTTTGAAATAAGTAATCTAAATGCTGTAGATGTTGATTATAATGATGATTTTAAATTGTTAAAAGCAATTTATAAT
>CACPOX010000033.1 GCA_902635665.1 uncultured Pelagibacteraceae bacterium | reverse complement strand
GCTGAAGAAGAAAAATTGGGTGTCCCCTTTAGAGGTGAAGTTGGCGAACTTCTTAACAAAATGCTTATAGCCATCAATATTAAGAGACAAAATATTTACACTAGTTATGTAATCAATTTTAGACCACCTGATGACAGAAAACCAACCTCAACCGAAATTAAAAGATACTCAGTATTTTTGAAAGAGCATATATCAATTATAAACCCAAAGATTATTGTTTTGATGGGTAGTTCAGCAATGGAGGCTGTTACAGGAATAAGTGAAAAAATAACTACTGAAAGAGGATATTGGAAGGAAGTGATTTTAAAAAACAAAACATTCCCTTTAATGATAACTTTTAATCCATCTTATTTAATCCGTTTTCCAGAAAATAAAAAGCACTCATGGGAAGATTTAAAGAAAATTAGAGACAAAATCAAAGATCTGAAGTTAAAAATTTGATGAAGATAATTGCTGGGGTTGATGAGGTTGGTAGAGGAAGTTTAATTGGGCCTGTTTATGCTTCAGCAGTAATTTTAAAAAAAACAATTAATCCAAAGTTATTAAAAGATTCAAAATCATTAAGTAAAAAAGAGAGAGAGTATCTATGTACATATATAAAAAAAAATTCTACTTGGTCCATAGGCAAAGCTTCTGTCAAAGAAATAGAAAAGCTGAATATACTAAAAGCAAGTTTGTTGGCTATGAAAAGAGCCATCAAAAAACTTAAGAAAAAACCAACGCACGTTCTGATAGATGGAAACAAAACTCCAGAATTAGAAAATTATAATTTAAAATCAGTTATTAAAGGAGATAAAAAAATCCCCTCTATTTCTGCAGCTTCTATAATTGCAAAAGTATCAAGAGATAAGTTTATAACCACCTTATCAAAAAAAAATAAAGGTTATGATTGGGATAAAAACTTTGGGTACGGAACAAAACAGCATCTAAAAGCTTTGAAAAAATTAGGTATTACTAAACATCATAGAAAAACTTTTTCACCAATATCTAAAATAAATTAACACTACATCTAGTTACCTTCTAATTAAGAAACACTAATCGAATCCAAATTTTTCAATCTCAGGTTGACCGAAGAATCCATTTGGAGTCTAATTAATTTTTACAAATGAAAAGTGATTTCAAAAATAAATTAATTAATGGAAATAGTCTCGAAGAATTAAAAAAAATTCCACGTGAAACTTTTGATTTAATTTTTGCTGATCCTCCTTACAACTTACAATTAAAAAGCGAATTAACTAGACCCGATAGATCAAAGGTTAGTGCAGTAAATGATAAGTGGGATCAATTTGAAAATTTTAAAAAATATGATGATTTCACTTATGAATGGCTTAGTGAATGTAAAAGAATTTTAAAAAAAGATGGAGCTATTTGGGTTATAGGAAGCTACCATAATATTTTTAGAGTTGGCACTGCAATCCAAAATTTAGGTTTCTGGATTTTAAACGATGTCATTTGGAATAAAAATAATCCAATGCCAAATTTTAGAGGGACACGTTTTACTAACGCTCATGAAACTTTAATATGGGCTTCTAAAAGTGAAAAATCAAAATACACATTTAATTATCAATCTTTAAAATGTTTAAATGATGATCTTCAAATGAGATCTAATTGGGATCTTCCAATATGCAATGGTTCTGAAAGACTTAAAAAGGATGGAAAAAAAATTCACTCTACACAAAAACCAGAAGCACTATTACATAGAATTTTACTAGCTACATCTAATAAAAATGACCTCATACTTGATCCTTTTTTAGGATCAGGAACAACAGCTACAGTAGCAAAAAAACTAGGAAGAAATTATTTCGGAATAGAAAAAGAAAAAAATTATTTTAGAGCTGCTGAGCAACGCTTAAAGACTACAAAGCCTATTGAGGATGATTTGTTAGATACGCTAAAAAATAATAGATCAAAACCAAGAATTCCTTTTGGTTCATTAGTTGAGCTTGGAATAATTAAACCTGGAACTAATATTTTTGATAATAAGAAAAAAATAACAGCAAGAATTATGGTCGATGGTAGCATAAAACACAATCAAGCAGAGGGTTCTATACACAAAGTTGCGGCTACTATTTTAGGAGCTGAAAGTTGCAATGGATGGACTTTTTGGCACTGTGATATAAATGGACGAACTTATCCTATTGATTATCTAAGACAAAGATTAATTTCTAAAAATTAACTTTTATAAATTTTACCCAAATAACTTTGTAAAAATTTTTTATTATTAGTTAAAAGTTTTAAAAAAATATTTCTAAATGTGATCATAATTGGATTTGATAAATGGAAGGCAAATTGATTGAAATTAGATCTGCTGTTAATCATTTTTACTCTCTTTAATCTGATATCATAAAAATTATTATTATTTATCAAACATTCATATAATTCATTAGCTCCCTCAATTGATTGGGAAGCTCCCTGCGCAAATGAAGGTGAAAAAGCAAAAAATGCATCTCCTACAAGGAATATATTTTTTGGAGGATTATATAAATTTTTACTTACAAATATTGGAAATAATTTAATATTTTGAAGACTTTCCAAAAAACTTTGAGAAACTTTTTGAGATAATTTAAATTTAATATTTTTTATAAAAGAACTCTCGGTAAAAAGATTATAGTCCTCTTGCTCATTTGAATTTAATTTATGTTTTAAAATGCCAATAAAATTTAAATTTTTATCACTATTAATTGGATAAACAACATAATGAAAATTCGGTCCTAAGAACAAAGAAATATTTTCTTCATTTATATTTTTAAAATTTTCTCTCGATATAGTGCCCCTAATAGCAATCGTATCATTGTAAATTGGTTTTGATTTATTGGTTGAAATTAATGACTTCCCCTTAGAAAACACGCCGTCTGAAATAATTAAGTAATCACAAGTTATTTTATTATTATCAAATATTAATTTAATTGAGTCTTTATCGCAATCAATCTGTTCAATACTGTAGTTATATTTAATTATATCTTCGTTTATTTGTTTTTTTAAAAATTGAAGTAATTTTGATCTTTTCAATGTTGTGTATTTACAATCTTCAGAATTAAATTTTGAAATGTCTAAGTCACAAATTTTTTTTGAATTTTTAATTTCATAAAAATCAATTTTTTTTGGATTAAATTTTTCTTCTTCAGTGAGAGAAGCGAAGCCTATTTTATTTAAAAGCTTTACGCTATTTACCGACAACTGAATTCCATAGCCTTCTTCCATTTCTATTGAATTTCTTTTTTCATAAATCGTAACCTGATAATCATTATGATCTTTGAATAAATTGGCAATATACAAACCAGAAATTCCAGCACCAATTATTGCTATTTTTTTCATTTATGACTTTCTAAAAATTTTACTATCTTTTTTGTAAATGTTGGCAGTGTATAATTTTGAAGTTTTGTTGGATCAATCCAATAATTATTTTTATTTAAATTATATTTATTTTTAAATTCGATTTTAATATTCATGCTCATATTAGACATTTTAAAATTCAAATCTTTATCAAAATTTTTAGGATTATTTACCTCCTCCATCGGGAAGATATTAAAATTTTTCAAAAAATTAAATTTGTTATTTTTGATTAATAAATACTGATTATTTTTTTTATAAACGTTTAGCTTGTAAAAAGTTTCTTTATCTTTTTTTTTAAATTTTACTAAATCAAAATTTTTATTTTTAAATGAATCACATTTTTTTACTAATGGACAGTTCTTACAATTAGGACCAACAGGTTT
>CACPOX010000032.1 GCA_902635665.1 uncultured Pelagibacteraceae bacterium | reverse complement strand
CATCTCCAACAGGTTTAAAAACATATTTTAATCTTACGAAAAAAAATCTAGCTGAAGTATTTTGGAAAGGTCTAGGAGTTTGACTAATTTAACTAATCAAAAAAAAGGATCCTTACTGGCATTTGTGGCAGTAATGTTTATTACACCAGATTCTTTGTTGATAAGATTATCGAATATTGATACTTGGGGAATGTTGTTTTATCGAGGAGCTATTCCATTTGTTGTAGTTTTTATAGGTTTATTAATTTTTTATAATAAAAATTTTTTAAAAGCTTTATTTAATGTAGGTTACGCTGGAATATTTTATATAATTAGTTTTTCAATTTGTAATATAACTTTTATTGTTTCTATACAAAATACTAATGTAGCGAACACTTTGATAATGGTTGCTACAGCTCCAATGTTATCTGCTATTTTTGGTGGAATTTTTTTAAAAGAAATACCTGATAAAAAAACTTGGATTGCAATATTAATTACTTTTTTCTCAGCTATATATATATTTTATGATTCCATCCAATTAGGTAATTTTTTTGGAGACTTCATGGGTTTAATTACTGCAACTGGTCTTGCTGTAAATGCTGTCCTAATAAGATCTGCAAAAGATAGAGATTTGTTGCCATCTGCTGTTTTGGGCAAGTTATGTGTGGCTATCTTTGCTTTTTTTTTCGTTGATAGTTTTAATTTAATTGGCAATGATTTTATTTATGTCCCACTAATGTGTGTTTTTTGTGTTGCAATACCATTTGTATTAGTGACTATAGCTCCAAGATTTATACCTGCTGAAGAAGTAAACCTGTTCTTTCTTTTAGAGACTATTCTTGGTCCAATATGGGTTTGGATGGTAATTAAAGAGCAACCAAGCATAGAGACTATTATTGGAGGTGTAATAATTATTATTACTATCGCAATACACTCTTTTTTAAAGCTTAAAAAATCTTAAAAAAATAACTATTAACTTGATTTAGCCACAAATCAGAAATAGATAGCGATTCATATGCACAAAATATTAAAGAATTCTTGGGCTTTATTTTTAGGTATGGGAGCAATAATGCTTGCTTACGGTTTTCAAGGCTCGCTTCTGGGAGTAAGAGCAGTAAAGGAAGAATTTAGTTTAGCTGCAACAGGATTTATGATGTCAGGTTATTTTGTTGGATATTTTATTGGTGCTATTTATATTCCAAAACTAATAGCAAGAGTTGGACATATAAGAATATTTGCAGCATTTGCTTCTGTTGCGTCGTTGGTAATTCTTGTTCATGCAATTTTTGTTAATCCAATTATATGGTTTTTATTAAGAGTTTTAACAGGAATAAGCATGGTTTCAATTTATACAGTTGCTGAAAGCTGGTTAAATGACAGAGCTAGTAATAAAAATCGAGGAAGCGTTTTATCAATTTATATGGTTATTTTATATGGAACAATGGGTTGTGGTATGTTTTTTTTAAACTTTAGTAATCCAATCAATTTTGAGCCATTTTTATTAATTTCAATTATTACATCTGGTGCATTAATACCGATTTTACTAACTAAAAGAAAACCTCCAACATTTAAAAAAATTGAACCTATGTCATTACAAGAGGTTTATATTTCTTCTCCATTTGGAATGGTAAGTTCTTTTTTTTATGGAACTATTCAATCTGCTTTGTTTGCTTTGTTAGCTGTTTATGCTGCTGGTATGAATTTTTCTATATTTCAGATATCAGTAGTAACATTTTTGTTGGCTATTTCAGGTGCAGTTTCTCAATGGCCAATCGGAAAAATTTCTGACATGTATGATAGAAGAAAAGTTATAATTTTGGTAAGTTTTGCTGCAGCTTTTTTTGCATTATGTGCGATTTTTGCAAGTGGTACTATGTATTATGATGGAATGCTTGGTTCAAGTAAAATTTGGTTTTACTTATTTATAGTTTTATTTTCTTTTTGTAGTTTACCAATGTTCTCTTTAATTTTAGCACATACAAATGATTTTATTCCAAAAGAAAAATTTGTGGCTGCAGGTGCTAGTCTGCAGTTTACATTTGGAATGGGCGCAATGGGAGGGCCTTTTTTATGTTCAATATTTATGAATCTGACAAATTTAAACGGATATTTTGTTTTCTTAATGTTCTTTCATATTTTAATTGGAGTTTATGGTGTTTATAGATCAAGAGTAAGACCTGTTGTAGAGAACCCAGATTCTCAATTCGTTGCTATGCCACAATCTATAACACCTGCGGGTATAGAATTAAACCCAACTACAGAACCAATTGAAGAACCTTCAAAATCTGAAATTAAACCTAAAGTTAATAATAACTAATTTGCATCTAAAACAGCATGAAGAAATTGTTTGGTTCTCTCATTCTTTGGATCTCCAAATAATTTTTCTGGTGGACCCTCTTCAAAAATTTTACCCTCATTAAAAAAACAAACTCTATCTGAAATTTCTCTAGCAAATCCCATTTGATGAGTTACCATAATCATGGTTAAATTATGCTCTTTATTTAAAGATCTAATAACATTTAAAACTTCACCCACTACTTCTGGGTCAAGTGCAGAAGTTATCTCATCAAGAAGCATAACTTTTGGTCTCATGGCTAAAGCTCTAGCTATTGCTACTCTTTGTTGTTGACCTCCTGAAAGTCTACTTGGATGTTGATCCTTTTTATCTGTTAAACCCACAAGCTCTAATAATTCTAATGCTCGTTCTTCTGCTTCTTCTTTTTTTAATCCTAAAACTTCAACTGGTGCCTCAATACAATTTTGTAAAGCTGTCATATGAGGAAATAGATTAAACTGTTGAAATACCATTCCTATTTTTGAACGCCTCTCTCTAAGATATTTTTCATTTGCATCGATCAATTTATTATTAACATCCATATGAGTTAAAGGTTCTCCGTCAAGATGGATAGTGCCTCCATTAATTTTCTCTAAAGTCATCAATACTCTTAGAACAGTTGTTTTTCCAGATCCAGATGGCCCTATAATAGAAACCATTTCATTTTTCTTAATATCAAGATTTAGTTTATCTAAAACTACTAGATCGCCATAATGTTTAGATACGTTATCAAATTTTACTATAATTTCATCAGTACTGTTTTTATTCATAATTTATTTTTTAATTTTTCCTTGTGCTTTATTAACATCTTTTTCAAGTTTTCTAACCCACATTGCTGCAGGAATTGATAGAGTTAAAAATATAATTCCAACTAAAGTATACGGTTCTAAGTATCTGTAGTTATATCCTCCTACAGCTGTTGCGGCATGGAATAATTCCGCGACACCTATTGTTGAAAGCAGCGGGGTATCTTTAAATATACCTACTAAATAATTACCCATACCTGGTATTGCTATTGGAAATGCTTGTGGAAGAACTATTCTTCTGTATGTATAAACGGTTGAAAAATTTAAAGCTCTACATGCTTCCCATTGAGTTTTTGAAACACCTTCTAAAGCTCCTCTATACACTTCAGATAAGTAAGTTCCAAAATGAAGACCGATTGTTATCATGCCACATATCCAAGCTGATAAAGTGATACCAAATTGTGGTAAAACAAAATAAACAAAAAATAACTGAATTAAAAGTGGAGTGGATCTTATAAATTCTACTATTTCTCTATTTATCCAGTTAATGATTTTAAATGGTGTTCTTTGTCCTAATAAAAAAAATAACCCAACTACCAAGGCAATTGCATAACCTACTCCAGCAGCAAGAATGGTATTTAAGGTTGCAATTGCCATTTGTGGTAATATTTCGATAGTAAAATCCCATCTCCATCCCATTTCCATAATTTACACTCTTTCCTTTCCAACTTTTCTAGATGCCAATACTTCTAACCATCTTAAAAACGGAACTAATGCAAATCTAGCAATAATATAATAAATCAACAATGCTGTTCCAAAACACTGTGCAGATAACCAAGTTATAGAATTAATTTGTTTAGCCTCAAAAGTTAAATCTACTACCGTTACTAAGGCTACTAATGCTGTAGCTTTCAATAATTCAACAGTTAAATTTGCTGCAGGTGGAAGAATTATTGGAAATATTTGTGGAATTATAATTCTTTTAATTCTTTTTGATGGTGTAAAATTCAGAGCATGTGCAGCTTCCCATTGTCCTTTAGGCACAGCTAATATTCCTGCTCTGACTATTTCAGCTCCATATGCTCCAAAATTTAAACCTAAAGCTACTACACCAGCTGTAAAAGCTTCCAATGATATTCCAAAGAATGGTAATACATAATAAGCCCAAAATAGTTGAACTAATAAAGAAGTTCCTCTAAAAAATTCTATGTAAACAGTTGCAATCCCTTGTATTGCTAGGTTTTTAGAAAGTCTCATCAAACCAAAAATCATAGAAATAATCACATATAAAATCATTGAACAAATAAGAACTTTTACTGTAGTTACAGTACCTAGCAAAAGTGTAAGTCCATGCTCTTGTAAAAATTCAAAATATGTCAAAGTTATTTCCTTTAGACTTTAAAAACCAGGCAACAAGTAAATTGCCTGGTTTAACTTTTTTAATTTGTTTAATTATTTAGTTGTGCAAGCCCACTCAGTAGTCATGTCAGGCGGGGGAAGTTGAGCTTTATCATAGCCATACTTACCTGCTCTTTCTAACATTTTGCTTGGGTTAGCTAAAACTTTTGCTAAGGCTGCATTGAATGCTTCTCTGAACTTACTGTCACTTTTTCTAAAACCAATTCCAACTACATTTACAGTCTCCTTAGGCATTAGTTTTGGATCAGTTACTTCAAATGCACCACCAGTTTTTTCTTCGTGTTCTTTTGCACCAAAGAAGGTTTGTACAGCAGCATCAGCTCTTCCTGCTTTCATAGCCGCAAGTATTCCTACTTCACCTTCTACTAGCAACATTTGACTATCAGGCACACCTGCTTTTTTAGCAGCTTCTACTGTATTGAATCCAGTTCCTGTAACAAGTTTAGCTCCTGTTCTTATAACGTCTGCATAATTATTAATTCCCTTGGGATTTCCTTTAGGAACCAGCATTGCATCACCGAATACTCCAATTGGATCAGAAAAATCAATATTGGCACATCTACTTTTCAAAATATACATACCACCAGTAATCATATCCGATCTATCAGCATTTATCCCTGGTATCAAACCTGACCATTCAAAAACTTTAGTTTCATGTTCAGTAATACCCATCTCCTCTAGAACAGTTAATGCTATCATGTTTACGAAACCTAAAGCTTCACCATTATCTCCTGCATACGCCCATGGCACAGCAGTACCGAATCCTAATCTTAATTTGTGACCATCTGCAAGTCTTTCAGTTAATGTTTTTGCATTAACAGTAGAAATACTAAACAGAAGAACAAATAAAACAGTTAATGTTTTATATATCTTTCTCATTA
>CACPOX010000031.1 GCA_902635665.1 uncultured Pelagibacteraceae bacterium | reverse complement strand
CAACCCATGTTAAGATTTCAAGCTTAGATGATAATATTTTCATAAGTAACTTTACAAATCTAGCTTCTTTTGTTGAGTCACTTCTTAATTTATGATCAACCATAAAATATTTAACATTAAGATTTTTTTTAATGGAATAAATTTTTGTTAAAAAAGACAGAGCAAGGCTATCTGGACCGCCTGAGACCGCAACTATAAAGTCTTCTTTTAAATCAAGAGCTTTCTCAAATTCTTTATAAATTTTAAAAGTTTGTTTACTGTTAAGCTTGCTTAATAAAAACTTATGAGTCTTTTTTGATGCATTCAAATTTTTTGGACTCATATTTTGCTTTTTGTATTACAGAATTTGCATTTGGATATTGTATTTCGACACCGTTAATCATCTTACAACCCTGATCTTTTTCGCCAATTTGCACCATTGATACACCAAGTTTTAATAAATTATCTGGAGCTTTCTTGCCTTTGGGATATTTTTGGTAACCTTCTAAATAAGCAGAAGCTGCATCTGTATAAAGTTGTCTAATTCTAAATGTTTCTGCATACCAATATTGTGCACTACCTGCTAATTCATTTTCTGGATTTGATTTAACAAACTCTCTCAAAGCTCTTTCTGCAGTGCTATAATCTCCAACCTTCAAAAAACTTGTTGCAAACTCATATTGTTCTTTAATTGAAAGATCTTGTGGTATTATTTTTTCTTCTGTCTGAAAAGTTTCAGTTACAATCGATGCTGTAGTCTCAACAGATTGAATTTGCTGTGATGTCTCTGAAGTTTCATTATCTTTATAGGAAATTGTTCCCAAATCTTGAGGTTGAGATGTTCCAGGTAGTATTTTTTTTTCTTCAACTTTTGGCTTGGAGGTTAATTGATTTTCCTCACTTCTATTTCCTGAACTAATTGAAGCCTCTAAGTCTTGGAATCTGACTTGATTATCAGCCTGTATTTTTGTCACACGATTAGACAACTTGTCTAATTTGAAATTTATTTCCTCAAATTTATTTGTAAGCTCCCTGAATTGATCCTCTATCTCTGACAATTTCAACAAATGTCTTGTTAGTACATCTTCAGAGTTTTGATCTAATTCTTCTACTGAGTTAGCATCAGTTGATTTAATTTCAATTGATCCAGAATAAACAGCTCTCTCTAAAGTTTTAAGGTCATTTTTTATATCCTCCAGTGTCTCATAAATATTATGATTATCTGCATTAGAAACATTAACAAGAATAAAATTAGTTAAAATTACTAATATAAGAGTTTTAAAGTTTAATTTTAATCTCATAAATAATTTAATTTATGATTATAAAAATGGCAAAAAAAAGACCCTAATACCTTGTGTGGTTTTAGGGTCTTTAAATTTAAAATATTAATTTGCTTTAACAGTTACTGATCTTCTGTTTTTTGACCAAGCTAAAGGATTTGAACCAGAGTCTACTGGTCTCTCTTTACCATAACTTAAAACTGTAATTCTGTCAGAAGATATTCCATAAGTCATAAGATAGTCTTTAGCTGCATTAGCTCTTCTCTCACCAAGAGCTAAGTTATATTCTCTTGTGCCTCTTTCATCTGCATGACCTTCAAGCACTACATTGATACTCGAATTTTGTCTTAACCATGCAGCTTGTGCTCTTAAAGTTTCTCTAGATGCTGTAGTTAATATTGACTCATTCGTTGCAAAGAATACTCTGTCTGGAACACCGTCAGCTAAATATTTTACTGTGTCTGTTCCTGTGTAAACATCACCTTGCATTTGACCTTTTATCTCAGTTGATACCTCTTGTTGTTTAGTTGCACAAGCAGATAGCACTAGGCACGCTGTTAAAATTAAAAGTGTGTTTTTAAAAATTTTGTTTAATCTCATTAAATTGCTCCTTGCTGCTAATTTCAATTTCTTAACTTTTTCACAACTAAATAGAGGTTTCAAGTCTAAAAATCAAGAAAATAGAAAATTTAACGGTTTAATTGCTTAATAATGATGACCATGATGGGTCAGAGGCATCTGTTGGTGTCTTAATTTTACGCTCATTATAACCAGTTAAATCAATTGACCATAATTTAGCTGAAAAGCCCTCACCTTTTGCGTTAGTTTTGGTTTCTCTATAAAAAATTAAAACTCTACCGTTTGGTGACCAAGATGGAGCCTCTTGATAATAATTTTCTGTCAAGAGTCTTTCTCCGCTACCATCAGTTCTCATTACTCCTATATAAAATTTTCCTTTATGTAGTTTTGTAAACGCAATTAGATCACCTCTAGGTGACCAAACTGGAGTTCCATAAAGTCCATTTCCAAAT
The DNA here is from genome assembly GCA_902635665.1 of uncultured Pelagibacteraceae bacterium. GTDB lineage: Bacteria > Pseudomonadota > Alphaproteobacteria > Pelagibacterales > Pelagibacteraceae > Pelagibacter. The sequence continues at coordinate 4,657 of CACPOX010000031.1, read as the reverse complement.
GAAATTCTTTTAATATCAGTACCATCGCTATTCATGATGTATATTTGTTGGTATCCACTTCTATCTGAATTAAAAGTAATATATTTTCCATCAGGAGAATATGATGGAGAAGTATCTATAGAGGGGTGATTTGTAATTCGTTCAACAATTCTATTTTCTAAATCCATTGTAAAAATATCTGACTTACCGTCTTTTGCAAAACTCATAATTATTTTTTTTCCATCAGGTGAAAACCTAGGGGCAAATGTCATCCCTGGAAAATCCCCAACTACTTCTTGTGTGCCTGTTTCAATATCTAACAAATACACTCGTGGCATATTTTTAAAATAAGATAAATAGGTTACCATTTGACTGGTTGGATTAAAACGAGGAGTAAGCACTAATTCATTACCTAAAGTTAAAAATTTGTTATTAAAACCATCTTGATCCATAATTGCTAATTTTTTAATTCTTTGTGTTTTTGGACCTTCCTCTGCAACATAAATTATTCTTGTATCAAAATAACCCTTCTCTCCTGTTAGTCGCTCATAAACTTTGTCAGATATTATATGTCCTACTCTTCTCCAGTTATTTGGGACTGTGGTAAAAGCTAGAGCCATCATTTCTTTAGCTGCTAAGACATCCCATAATCTAAACTCTACCCTAAGTTTTTCATCAACTAAATTTACTTTACCTGTAATCAAAGCTTGCGCTTTAATTAAATTCCAATCTTCAAATCTTGGCTTTAAATTTGCTATATCAGGCGCTTGTAAAAAAGCATCTTTATTTAAAGGATTAAATAATCCAGATGTTTTTAAATTATTTTCAACAATATTTGAAATCTCATAGCCAATATCCTCTATTTGAAGAATATTTTCAAAATTTTTTTTAGATTTTTCATCAATAGCGAGAGGTGATACTGCTATAGGTAGTGGATTTAAATTTCCTCTTGTAATATCAACTTCAATTAAAGCGAAAGCTTTAAATGGGAATACAATTAATAGTAAAATTATAAATTTTCTTATCATTTTTGAAATAAATATTATCCTCCTAGCATCTCTTTTGCATCAAAATTAAATTGTAATTCTTTCCATCTTTCATAGCCTGTACTAGGAACTCTCAAAGGTTGGCATAATTTAAGTGCTCTTAAAGCGCTTTCTGCTAGTACTTTGTAAAATCCCTGGCCAGGTTTATTCATTCTTGCATGATCTAAAATTTCAGTTTTTATCACTGATCCGTCAGGTTTAAGTTTTAATTTTATTCTTACTAGTAAATCTTCATTATATGGTAATCCTAAAGGAACACTCCAGCATCCAAAAATTTGAGCTTTAAGAGCATCTTCCTCACTTAATGTTAACCCAGTGTTCTCAACGCTTCTGTCTTGATCTTGAGTTACATCGTTATTTTTCTTAACTACTTTGGCACTATCCTTTTTTTTTTTATCAATTAAGGCAGCAATTTCAAGTTCATCAATTAAATCTTTTTTTTCAAATTCTGAAACTTGTTTTACTTTTGTGTCAATCTTATCTGGATTTTGTTTTTTTTCCTCTTTTGTTTTAATCTTTTTTATAGTTTTTTCTGGCAATGGTATGGCATCTGGCTTTTGATTTTCAATTTTTTTATTATTTTGATCTGGTGTAACTACAGTTTTGGTTTTAGTTTTCTCAACTTTTTTAGGTGGAGCTTGTTCCGAAACTAATTTCTTTTCTTTTTCTTTAACTTCTTCGATTGTTTTCTTTGCTTTTGGTGCAAATGGAATGTTTGTTTTTTCTGCAATTTGAATTAATTCTACAGATACAATTGGTGGTATATCTAAGGGTTTTTTTGCTAAAAATGGCAAGCTCATAGCTGTAATAAAAATTAGAGATAAATGTAAAACAGAAGAAATTATTAAACTTCTATTCACTTAAATTACCTTTGTTTATAGGGTTCCGAAATCAAAGCTACTTTTGTAAACCCTGAACCGGAAAGAAGTCCCATAATTTCTAAAACCCTTCCATAATTAATTGTCTTATCTCCTCTTACATAAATTCTAGTATCAGTTCTATTTTTAGAAACAGCCAAAACTTTAGGAATTATATTATCATATTCAACTTTTGCTTCTTGAATAAAAATTTCACCTTTAGCATTAATAGATAAAGTTAAAGGTTCTGTTTCCTCAGGAAGAGAATCGGCTGAACTCTCAGGCAAATCAACTTGAACTCCGACTGTTAATAAAGGTGCAGTTACCATAAAAATAATCAACAAAACCAACATCACATCCACAAAGGGAGTAACGTTAATTTCACTCATTGGTTCTTTTGAGCTTCGATTAAATTTAAATGCCATTTAAATGATAGTTAAAAATCTTTTTGAGAAATTTTCTAATTTTTCAGAATATTTTTTTGCATCATTATTAAATTTATTGTAAGCAACTACAGCTGGTATTGCTGCCAGAAGTCCTAGAGCTGTTGCAAACAATGCTTCTGCAATTCCTGGAGCAACTATTGCAAGACTTGTATTTCTGGATATAGCAATTGATTGAAATGAATTCATAATCCCCCAAACTGTTCCAAATAATCCAATAAAAGGCGCTGTTGATCCAACAGTAGCTAAAAAAGTGAATCCTTTTTCAATTTTTGTCATTTGTTTTTCGATTCCAGCCTCAAGAGATGCACTCATTCTCTCACTTAAATTAGTTCTAGATTTTTTTTTTAATAAACTTTCCATAGCATCTTGAAATACAAGTGACATTGGATCTTCAAGTTTGCTTGGTAAACTATTATAAAAAGTTTCAGCAGATTTAGAGTTCCAAAATTTTTCCTCAAATTCTTCTGAGGATTTAGTTATTTTTTTAAATAATCGAAACTTATCAATAATTACAGCCCAGGAATATACTGAACATAATATCAGTATAATCATCACTGACTTAACAATTATGTCAGCTCTTATAAACAAACTGAATAATGAAAAATCAGTATTAGTTCCTAATTCAACTGCTTTTGTTGCAATATCTGCTTCCATGCTTACTCATCACACCTAAATGTGTCATCATTTTGGCTATTAATTTGAATTGATTATTCCTCTTTATTATAAGTTTCGTAGAAAAAACTAGCTATAAGAATAGCATCTGCTTTATTATTATCTTTCTTTTTAGATAATTGTCCTGAAAAATAAGGAAAAATCTCAATAGCTCTTGTTCTGCTCGCATCTTTTTCTGAATTAATTAGATTAAAATATTTTTTCCACTTAGCTGGCCTAACATAATAAACAGATAAATGCATTGCACTACATATGCCTTTTAAAATACCAAAAGATTGACCAAAATTAAACATGCTGGTAACTCCTTGACCTGGCATGGCAGAAACTTGTTCAATTACAACTTTAATATTTTTTTTGTCAATTTTTTTTATCCTTTCATTAATTTCATTGCATATTTGAGGACCATTTACTTGTCTCTTATTTTTCTTTCCTTCTGTCATAGTTGGCATTTCAACCACATCTTTTATAACACCATCCTCAAAAAAACAGATTGATCCTGATATACCTGGGTCAATTCCAATAATCAGCATCAAATATTACCAAAATTAGTATTTGTATAAACATTTTGCACATCATCATCTTCCTCAAGAGTTTCCAAAAAATCTATGATACTGTCTTTACTATCTTTAGTTATATCAATACTATTTAATGGGACCCATTCAATTTCTGTAGAAATGAAATTTACAATTATTTTCTCTAAATTTTTTTTAACATTATATATCTCACTCATTTCACACTGAACTTCATGATATTCATCATATGATAAACATTCATTTGCCCCTGACTCAATTGCTAATTCAAAAATTTTTTCATCAGATATCTCGCTTTTATCAATTTTAATTACACCTAATTGCTGAAAATTATGAGAGGCGGAACCTTGGGTTCCCAAACTTCCACCACTTTTTTGAAAAATAGTTCTAATATTTGATGCAGTCCTGTTTTTATTATCTGTTAAAGTTTCAACAATAACGGCAATCCTTTCAGGTCCAAATCCCTCATATCTTAAATTTTCAAAATTTACTCCTGATGCTGCAGAAGATTTATCAATTGCTCTCTCAATATTGTCTTTAGGCATATTTGCAGATCGAGCAGCCTGTACGGCAGATCTTAATCTAGGGTTCATTGACGGATCTTTATCTCCAAGCTTTGCAGCAACCGTTATCTCTTTAGATAATTTTGAAAATATTTTTGATCTTTGTTTGTCAGCTTTACCTTTTTTATGTTTTATTCCCGCCCAATGTGAATGTCCTGCCATATATATTTAAATATTTTTTAGTTGATCTCCGAACACATAGCTTTTGATATCTATTGCTAATCCTGTTTTTATATCACAATCTACTATAACACCACATAAAGTAGCATCTCCAGTAGCAGGAAAATGCTTCACTGAATTCTTTTTTAAAAATCTATTTAAAGAATTTTCTTTATTCATTCCAATCACTGAATCATAATCCCCACACATACCTGCATCAGTTTGATATCCAGTGCCATTATTAAGTATTCTAGCATCATTTGTTGGAATATGAGTGTGTGTTCCAACCACGAGAGTTGCCTTTCCATCAAATAGATGTCCTATAGCATTTTTTTCGCTAGTAATTTCACCATGGAAATCAACTACAAGTAAATCAAAATCCTTTTTCATTTCATTTTCTTGTAA
>CACPOX010000030.1 GCA_902635665.1 uncultured Pelagibacteraceae bacterium | reverse complement strand
TTATAATAAATAAATGGTGACCTGAAACTTTATTCAGAACTTTATTTGATATAGAAATAAGATTTTTGTATGGTAAAAAATTATCGTTATATCTTTTTGCAATTAATTTTCTTTTTCTTATAAATTTATTAAGTTTTTTTAATTGATTTCTGCCTAGTGCACATTGTAGGTCGCTCAATCTAAAGTTAAAACCTGGAGTAACAACTTTATAATCCCAATTGTATATTCTTTTGTTACTTTTTTTTCTTATTATCCCATGATTTCTAAAAAGTTTAAGTTGATTAAATATTTTTCGATTATTTGTTGTTAACATTCCCCCTTCTCCTGTGGTTATATTTTTCACAGGATGAAAAGAAAAAACTGAAATATCACTATATTTACAGTTTCCTATTTTATCTTTACCTCTCAAACTATAGTTTCCACCTAAAGCATGGCAGGCGTCTTCTATAATATTAAATTTAAATTTTTTTTTTAATTTTTTAAATTGTTTAATATTTACAGGCAAACCTCCGTTATGCATGATTACAACTGTATTGATTTTTTTAATATTATTTATTTTAATACATTTTTCTAAATCAGTTGGTCTCATATGACCTGTTGAGGGATGAACGTCAGTTAAATAAATCTTGGCACCGATAAATTTAGCCATGTTTACAGATGCCACAAAGTTGATCGAAGGCGAAATTATTACATCTCCTTTTTTAATGTTAAGTGCCAAATATGCTAATAGTAGTGCAGAAGTTCCACTAGAACATGTAACAGAGTATTTTGCGTTTACTGATTTGCTAAACAAATTTTCAAATTTTTCAACTTCTGCTCCAGTTGTAATTAATTGATTTTTGAGTGCTTTTTTAACTACATTTATATCTTCTTGATCAATTGATTGACGTCCGTAAGGAATTATTTTCATGAATATTTTATTTTATATTAATTTTATTAGTAATTATTGCTATTTTAATTGAAATAATAAAAATGTTAAGATTATAATTAACTTAATGTGATTTTAAAATTTCTTTAATTTTTTCATCTTTAAGAATTTTATCAATAATAGTTTTTTTTTTCGTCCTTTTTTCAATTAGATAACGCAAAGAAATTCTAAATTTTCTAGATTTATTTTTTGGCTTAGAAGTTCCGTGTAATGTGTTTGATGTCCAAATAAATACATCTCCAGCATTTCCTGACAATGTTGTTTTTTTAAGTTTATAAAATTTTTTATTATCTAAACTGAAATAAAGAGAATTTTTAGTGTTTTTTTTTATATAATGAGGCCATGTGTCATGACCAAATCTATGGCTTTTTTCTAGTATTTCAAGTGGAGACATGTTTTCCTCAACTTTATCTAAATATACATACAAAGTTATAAATTTATTGCTATGTAATTTTCTATCGATAGAGTCCATATGAAAATCAAGTCCTTGGAAGTATGTAACATCTCTGTATTTTTTTTTTATAAATTTATTTAAATTTTTTAGAGGGCTTTTTTTATCTAGATCCATGACGTATTTAGGCATCCAATTTTTAGGGACTGAAACAATAAACTTTGAAAGTACGATTTTATATTTTTTACCTAAAATTTTATTTAAATAATTTATAATTGTTGGGTTTTTTTCAATACAATCAAGATTGAATTTATTTGCTAGGTTTTGAATGTTCATTCCTGGATTTATTTTTTTAAATTTTTTTTGTTTTTTAAAGTCAGTTTCATTTAAAAACAAATTTTTGCCCCATTTTCTGTCTTTAAAAAGGTGTTGGTTTATTTTTTTACAATCATTTAAAGAAATAAGATTGTCGAATTTTACTATTCCCTTTTTTGAAAAGCTATTAAGTTTCATTTTCTTTAAATTTGGAAGTAATCATAATTTTGGTTATATGTTAAGATAGAATTTCAAAAAAATGAAAAATACAATAAATTTAATAAATTTACAAATAAATAATAAAAATAAAAAAAAATTACAAAATCTAAATTATAGAGACACTTTTTTATTAGGTGAATGGTGTGAATTAAAAAATAATTTTTATAAAGATGATAAAAAATTTAAATCATTAAATTTTTATGATTGGAATAACCTAAAAAAAAAAACGCAAGATACTAAAACAATTATAAGAGCTTATGATTTTTTTTTAAATTACTTATATAAAAAAATGAACACAATCCATGGAAAAAATTATAATCAAAAATTTTGGGAAATTATTTTAAGTAGGTGGTTATTTAGTTATATTGTTAATTTATTTTCTAGATGGGAAATAGCAAATAAAGTAACAAAAAAATATAAAATTAAAAATCTTTATACATATAATCTAGATGATATAAGTTTTGTTCCAGATACCTCTCAGCATTCTCATTGGATTATGCAATCACCTAAAACAGATTTGTGGAATGTTAGAACATTTAATAATATTTTTCGATTTTTACTTAAAGATAAAATTAATAAAAAAAATATTCAATTTAATAAATCAAAAAAAAATATATTTGTTAGTCAAAAAAAAATTTTCAGTTCTAAGGTAATTAGTTTTTATAAAAAAAAAAAAATTTTTTTTTATAATCTATCTTTATATAAAAAATATAAAATATTATTGATGGCTCAAAATAAATTTTTAAACCTTTTTTTAAAAAAAAAAGAGGTTCAATTAGGAGAGAAAATAAGTTTAAAAAAAAGAGAACTTTTGATAGATAGAAATAAAAAATATAAGAATGAGTTTTACAATTTTATTATTTCAGATTTAAAGTATAGCTTACCAAAAATTTTTTTAGAATATTATCCAGTCCTAGAAAGAGAATACGAAAATTTAAATTGGCCCAAAAATCCTGATTATATTTTGACATCGTATGGGCAATATTATGATGAAGTGTTTAAAATATATTGTGCTAAAAATATTAAAAAATCTAAATTTTTTATTCTTCAGCATGGTTATAATAATATTTTTGCTGATGGAGATTTTTACTCAGGAAATCTTGACAAAAAGATTTCTCACAAATTTTTAACTTGGGGGAAAAATTTTAAGGATAATAGTAAGTCATTTATTTTTCCTTATAGGAGCTATACTTCAAAAAAAATTAATCTTAATAAAAAAATATTACTTATACTTTATGCATTTAATGAACAGCCACACTATCCTCTAAATGGCTTTATAAATGGAAATCAAAAAAATATGCAAACGGTTAATCTTGTTGAAAAATTTGTTTCAAATTTGAAGATTAAAATACAAAAAAATTGTTCAGCAAAATTACTTTCACATAGCATGGTAAATAGTGTCAATAACTCAATTAAATTTAAATTCCCAAAACTTCAATTTGTTGACTCAAAAAAAAAATATTCTGAGGTGATCAATTCATTCAATGTTTCTATACATTTTTTTTTAGGAACACCTTTTTTTGAATCTATGCATCATAATAAGCCGTGTATTCTTATTTTTAATAAAGAAATGCACTTAAATTTTGATAAAAAATTTTCATCGATATTAAATGAGTTAATCAAGCACAACATATGCTTTGAAGATGTTGATAAGGCTTCTAAGTTTCTTAATTCATATGAAGATAATATTTTAAAATGGTGGAATAAAAAAGAAGTAATAAAATTAAAAAAAAAATTTTGTGAAATTTACTGTCAGAAATTTGATAATCAAAAAAATATTTTTCAAAATATATTTTAATGAAAATATATAGCTTAATAAAAAAAATACTTAGTTTAAAATTTAGTTTTAACTTACCTTCTAAAAAATCTTTACTCGTATTTGATGACGAGGCTATTCAAGATTTAAGATATATTCTTGATGATTATAATTATTTTATCTTATCAGTGAGAATTAATAAAATTAAAACTGTTTATGTAAATATAAAAATTCTCATTGGAATAATTAAAAATATAAAACATGGATTTTTTAAATCTTATCTAATTTCTATCATTGAACAAATTTCTCCAAAGGTAATAATTACTAATATTGATAACTCTTGGCAATTTTCAGAAATAGCAAAAATTTTAAGTTTAAAATATAATTTTTTTGCAATTCAAAATGGATCTAGACATGATTTTAAAAGATATGAGCATCAATATAAAATGGGGATTTATAAAAAAAATATGAATAAGATTTTTTTTATACCCAATTTATTTTGTTTTGGTGATTTTGAAGTTGATGATTATAAAAAATTTAATATTCCTGTAAAAAATTTTTATCCAGTTGGTAGCCTTAAGTTAGCTAATTATCTTAAATTAAAAAATATCAACTTGGAAAAAAATGTAAAATATAAATATGATATTTGCTTAGTATCAGACTCTATGGTTCTTCATTTTGATAAAAGGTTTGGAACCAATAATGATATTGATAAAATGGGAAAGTTTTTTCAATATACTATTAAGTACGTAAGAGAAAATAATAAGAATTTTATTTGTGCGTTTGCAAAAATTAATAGTTCAAAAAAAATTTTAGAAAACGAATTACTTTTTTTTAAAACATACCTCAAAAAAGATGATTATGAGTTTTTGTTGAAAAATTCGACTTTAAATTTTACAAAACATAATTATTTAACATATGATGCGATGCTATCAAGTAACCTGTCACTTACAGCCTTTTCCACTTTGCTAAGAGAGCATATGTCTATTGGAAGAAAAGCTTTATCAGTGAATTTTATGAAAAATGATTTATTTAAATTTCCTATCAACGGTGATTGTAAACTTGATGATTGCAATTATGATGAATTTAAAAAACATATTGATAAAATTTTAAATCTTAATGAATTTGATTATCTGCAAAGCTTTGAGAAACCTGTTGGCTACTTAATGAAATATGATAGTAGTCAGTCGACTATAGAAAAGATTAAAAAAATTATTAATTTATATATTTAGATTTAGAAAATTATCAAAATAGTATACAGGTAGAATATGTTTAAAACAGTAAAACAAAAAGTAATTAACTCAAAAATAAGCACTAATCCTTATCCTCATATAGTTATAAAGAATTTTTTTCCAAAAAATGTACACAAAAAGTTAGTTAAATTACTGCCTGATTTTAATTCGTTAGATGTGAACCATGAAAAAAAAATGCTTATACAGAGTAAGCTAAAAACAAAAAAAACAATAATGCCTGACACAAAAACATTTAAAAATTTAAAAAAAAATTTAATTTTTAGTGAATGCGATAATACATTAAATAAAATTCAACCATATTTATTATCAAAATTTAATAGGTTTATTGAAGAAAATATTCATTCTAAATATTTAAAATCTAAAATTAAATATCATATGTCATTATCTTTTATGAGCAGTGGTTATATTAAAAGTCCCCACATAGACAGGAGAGATCATATTATTCATGCATTATATTATCCAGTTTCTGAAGGATCAAAAGGTGGTGAATTACTGCTTTATGAGACAAAAAAGAAGCAAAAAGTTTTTGATATTTTTCCAAAGAAATCAGATTTAAAAATTAAAAAAAAAATAAAAATAAATCAAAATATCTGTGTTTTTTCTTTAAATGTACCATGGGCTTATCATGGAGTTAAAAAATATTATGGAAAAAAAGATAGAAAATATCTTTATATTGCATATGATTTTAAAATAAAAGATTCAGGATCTAAATTTAAAAACAGAATTAAAGGATTTAACGATAATAGCTTTTGGATAAAACCTGCAATTGTAAAATCACAGACTAGGAGAAAAAAATTTCTTTCTGAATAATGTTTAAATGAATTATTTAACTGCAATTATACCTATAAGAAAAAATTCACAAAGAGTTAAAAATAAAAATTTTAAAAAGTTTAATAAACAAAATTTATTAATTCACAAAATAAATAAATTAAAAAAAGTAAATTTATTTGATGAGATAATTGTTAATACAGATTCGGATGAGGCAATTAGAATAGCCAAGAAACTTGGAGTATCCTTTCATTTAAGAGATAAATATTATGCAAGTTCTAAATGTCCAAATAATGAATTTTGGCAACACATCGCCTCTAAAACAAAAAGTAAATATATCTTTTTTACAAACTGCACCTCTCCTTTAATTAAAGTATCAACTTATAAAAATGTAATTAAAAAATTTGAAAAAATAAAAAAAAATTTTGGGAGTCTTAATACTGTTAATTTAGTGAAAGATTTTTTATTTTTAAATCAAAAATCTATAAATTTTAACTCCATGAAAGCTCCTAACTCGCAAAATTTGCCAGATATTTATAGATTAAATTTTGCTATTAATATTTTATCAAGAAAAACCATGATAGAAAGAATGAGTGTAGTAGGAAAAAAACCATATTTTTTTAAATTAGATGAGATAGAGGGATTTGATATTGATACTAATTTTCAATTTGACTATGCAAATTATTTACATAAAAATTTATTTAAAAGTTAAAAGATTATGAAAATTTTAGTTACTGGGGCAGCAGGTTTTATTGGAGCGCATCTGGTTCAAAAATTAATTTATTTAAATCATAAGGTTTTATCAGTCGACTCTTTGCAAACGATCGGTGGAATACCCTATATAAATCCTAAGAGTAAATTTATAAAAGGAAATATCTTAGATGAAAGGACAATTCAAAAGATTAGAAAATGGAAACCAGAAATTATTTATCATATAGCTGCTCAATCTGGTGGTGAAAGCGCTTATGATGATCCAAAAAATGATTATTTGAGTAACGGATATGGAACATATCTTCTTTGTTTGCTTGCAAAAGAAATTAAAGTGAAAAAATTTATATATACAAGCTCCGTTGCAGTTTATGGATCAAATCCAAACAATAAAATTTACGAAAATACAGAAATTAATCCTGATTCAATTTATGGTGTTTCAAAATATGCAGGTGAAATGTTTATTAGACAAATTTTAAAAAAAACCAATATTCAAACTTTGATTTTCAGAGTTTTTAACACTTATGGTCCAGGTGAGAATTTAAATTTTTTGAAAAAAGGCATGGTAAGCATCTATTGTAGCTATTTATGGAGAAATAAACCAATACTAGTAAAAGGTTCGTTAAAAAGATTTCGAAATTATCAATATATTGATGATATTATAAATATTTTAGTTTTAAGCTTAAAAAATAAAAATCTTAAAAAAAATGAAATTATAAATTTGTCGACAGCAAAAGCTATAACTGTAAAGAATTTATTGAGAATAATATTAAAAATAAATAATAAAAAGAGTCACAAGATATTAGAAACCAAGGGAACACCTGGAGACTCTTTTGGTTATGATGCATCAAACAAATATTTAAAATCTAAATTTAAGAATTATAAATTTATAAGCCTAGAGAAAGGATTAAAGTTATATTTTAATTGGATCAATACTGTGCCTAAAGTTAAAAATTTAAAAAAATATCATCCATTCCAATTTAAAAAATAAAATTTGATAAGAAAATTTGACAAACTAGTTTTTAGTAATAATCATTTTTATGAATAATTGGTACAAAACAAGAAAAGATTTTATAGATTGGCTTTCTGATACCCAACTACGTGAGGAGTTTTCAAAGAAAATTTTATATAAAAATCTATCAATTTGGTGGTTAACAAATCTTAT
>CACPOX010000029.1 GCA_902635665.1 uncultured Pelagibacteraceae bacterium | reverse complement strand
AAAACTATGAGACATAACGGAATACCTAAAATTAAAGATCCAATTGAATTAGTCCATGCTTTTTTACGCTCACTAAATCCTGTATATAAAACATCAACCCTAACATGTCCTTCATGAATTAAAGCATAAGCACTTGCAAATAAATAAAGTGCAGAATACCAGAAACGAACTAAATCTCCTTGAAAGGCTTGTTCGTACTCAAATATAAATCTAGATAATACTATAAAAAACTCACTAGCTACAACAAGTACCGCCAACCATATAAAACCTACGGATCTTGTAAAATATCCAACCACAAACGAAAGTAAAATTAATGGAAAATGAACAAATGTAATCCTAAAAGCTGGAACTACTAATTTTATTTTAAGATATTCTCCAAATAATGGTTCAACTAATTTTTCAACAACTAAAAATGAAATAATTAAATCTACTATTCCAACAATTAATACTGCCCAGAAAGATGAACGAATTATATAGGCGGTGATTTTACTTAGTATTTCTGAGTCTGCTGTTAATGTTTGTTTTATTGATCTATTTACATAAAAAATTACTAACAATACTGAAATTAAATAAAAAAATAATTGCAAAAATGCAAAATTTAAAACTGAATCTGATAATGGCTTACTTAATTTCTTAAATCCAAATAAACCATAATGTGAAAATAAATTTTTTACTCCAGGCCAATCGAACCAAACAGTTAATACATTATTAATTAAAAAAACAAATGTCGTAGCTAATATTGAGTAACTAAACACTCTTATAACTAATGACAGTTTGTTTTTTTCAAACATAAGCTACGTGAATTTTGATAATTATAAAAAGGGCCCTAAATAGGGCCCCATTTAAAAAATTTATATAAAATCTAACTTTAGCTAATTCCTAAAGCTCTATTTCTTTGACTAATATAAGGTGAGTCAGACAAGTTAGTCCAAGAACCGATCTCTTTTCTAGCTTTCACGAAAGCTGCGTGTGTTCTAGCAGCAAGATCACTGTGTTGTTGAACTTCGTCGTAAACCTCTTGCGCACCTTTAGCAAAAGCATCGTAAACTTTGTCGTTAAACTTCTCAAGTTTAACACCATTTTCATTTACAAGTCTCGCTAGAGCTGCACCATTCTTAGCATTATATTCAGCCATTGTAATTTCATCTGCCCATGCGCAAGCAGTTTTAATTATAGTTTGGTCTGATTTTGTTAAGCTTGTGAACCAAGACTTGTTAACACCACATGCTAACATTGAGCCAGGCTCGTGCATACCAGGATAGTAGTAATACTTGGCAGCTTCATGGAACTTCATAGCTTCATCATTCCACGGACCTACCCATTCTGTTGCATCAATTGCACCAGAAACAAGGTTTTCATAAATTTGTCCACCAGGCAGTGAAATTGGAGAACCACCAAGTTTTCCTAAAACTTGTCCTCCTAATCCTGGCATACGCATTTTCAAACCTTTAAGGTCGTTAGCTGATCTAATTTTTTTATTAAACCAACCACCCATTTGAACTCCTGTATTACCTGCTATAAAACTTTGAGTACCGAAATCATCAGTTAATTCATCCCAAAGTTCTTGTCCACCACCATGATGGATCCAAGCATTGATTTCAGAGTAAGTGAAACCAAATGGACATGCAGTAAAGTATCCAAATGCTGGGTGTTTTTTAACCCAATAGTAGTCCGCACCATGATACATTTGTGAGTTACCTGAAGCAACTTCATCAAATGAGTCAAATGCTTTAACTCTTTCATTTGCAGCATAATAAGTAACTTGGATTCTTCCGTCACTCATATCTGATAATCTTTGTGCAAGTCTTTGCGCACCAGTTCCTAGACCAGGAAAATCTCTTGGCCAAGTAGCTACCATTGCTGCCTCAACTCTTTCTTGAGCAACAGCTGGAGCAGCCAAAGATGATGCAGCTACAGCAGCAACACCAGTTGCAGCGGCAGCCTTAAAGAACTTACGTCTTGAAGGCGATTTGCCTTTCAATGATTTTTTTTCTTTAATCATTATTTCTCCTCTTAGTTAATTAACTAATGTGATTTAATTATAATTGTTCTAAAGAGTCTAGGTCAAAATGGTAACATCAGATTAAAATACAATCAGTAGTAGAAAATTATTTTTTAAATAAGTCTATTGTTCTCGTAAACACAGCATTTATCAGCAGGTAAATGTAATTTTACATCTTTTGTTGGAATTTCAGTTTCCCTAGAAACTTTTGATTTTATCATGAAATTCCCCATCTTAGCTGTAATTAATTTATAATTTCCAAGATCTTCAACTTTTTCAACGTTAACATCGACTAAATTTTCATTTTGGTTTTGTGCAATCTTAATAAATTCAGATCTAATCCCTAATTTAATATTCTTTGTTTTTAAATTAGATAAATTTGTATGTGTCTTAATCAAAATGTTATTGATTTTTACACTATCATTTGAAGAAGCCTCACTTTCAAATAAATTCATAGCTGGTGATCCAATAAAATATCCAACAAATGTTGTATTGGGTCTTTCAAAAAGTTCTTTCGGAGAACCAGTTTGAACTACTTCACCTTCACTCATAACTATTATATTATCAGCAAAAGTCATTGCTTCGTTTTGATCGTGCGTTACATAAACCAATGTTGTTTTATACTGTTCATTAATTTCTTTAAGATTTCTTCTTAATCTAAATTTTAAATCTGGATCAATAACAGTTAAAGGTTCATCCATTAGAACAGCGGCTACGTCCTCTCTTACAAGACCTCTTCCTAAAGATATTAATTGCTTTTGATCTGCTGTTAATTTTCTTGCAGGTGAATTTAAAAAAGATTTTAAATTTAAAGTTTCGGCAACTGAATTAACTCTTTCGTCAGTTTTGCTTTTAGAAAAACCTCTACATTTAAGTGGGAATGCTAAATTTTCATAAACAGTCATTGTATTGTAAATCACTGGGAATTGAAAAACTTGAGCAATATTTCTATCCTCTGTTCTTAAGTCTGTAACATCCTTGTCATCAAATAATATTCTTCCAGCTGAAGGTCTTACTAGACCAGAAACAATATTTAACATCGTAGTTTTTCCACATCCTGAGGGTCCTAAGATTGCATATCGATTTCCATTTTCCCAAGTCATTGAAAAAGGATTCAAAGCATAAACTGGATTTGGATCATTTGAGTTATAAGTGTGGGATATTTTGCTTAAATCAATTTTAGCCATTCAAAACTCCAAAAGGCGACGATGCCAATTTTCCATCAGCGTGAAAAGCGTAAGCTTTATCAATTTTAAAATTAATTTTAATTTTGTCATGTATCTTAAAGTTTAAAACTTCCTCTATTGAAACTATAATTTTTGTATTTCCTCTTTTTAGATGAAGCAATGTTTCTGAACCACTAATTTCCGCGAGCTCAACTTCAAATTCATGTCCATTTTCATTTAATTCAATATCAGAGGATCTCAATCCAATTTTTAAACCATCTTCCATCAACTTAGATAGATGTTTTGGTGCCTCTACATCAATACCCTCAAATTTAATATGATTATCTAAAATTTGAGCTTCTATTATATTCATCGGAGGATCATTAGAAATTTCTGCAACTTTTAATGAATTAGGATTTTCAAATATTTCTTTTGCAGGACCAACTTGTAAAACCTTACCTTCATCTAATACAATAACTTCACCATTTAACTCCATAGTTTCTCTTGGATCAGTAGTTGAATAAATCAATATTGTTTCATCTGCTAAACCTTTTGAAAATAGGCTTTTAAACTCTTCTCTTAATTGCTCCCGCAATTTGTAATCTAAATTCACTAATGGTTCATCTAGTAATAATATTTTTGCATTTTTTACCAAGGATCTTGCAAGCGAAACTCTTTGTTGCTGACCTCCAGAAAGCTCTTGTATCCTTCTCTTTTCATAGCCAATTAACCCAACAGATTTTAATGCATCCATTACTTTTTCATTTATAGCACTTTGATCTATTTTTCTTTGTTTCAAAGGAAAAGCTATATTTTCAAAAACATTTAAATGAGGATAGTTTATAAATTGCTGATAAACCATTGCTACATTTCTTTGCCAAACAGGAACTTTTAAAAAATTTTTACCATCAAATTTAATTTCGCCACTATCTGGTGTTAAAAGACCAGCGATTGTTTTCAACAAAGTTGTTTTTCCAGATAGAGTTCTTCCAAGAATTGTATAAAGATTCCCTTCTTTAAAGCTAAATGATACTTCATTTAAATGATATTGATCTTCTGGTTTATATGATAAATTGTTAGCAACCAAATTCATTATTTAATAGCTCCTGATAAATTTCCTTTTGATAAATATCTTTCAACAATAAATGCAACTATAATTAGTGGTGCTACTGAAACTAAAGCTGATGCAGATAAACTCCACCATGGAGTAACTGATGAATTTAATGCAACAATTTTAACTGGTAATAACTGCACCTCCGTAAAAGTTAAAATGAAAGCAAAGAAAAAATCAATCCATCCAAAAATTATACAAAACATTCCAGCAACAATTAATCCAGGTATTGAATTTGGTAATACTACTTTTAAGAATGCTTGATAAGGATTACAGCCATCAATCAAAGCTGTCTCATCAATTTCTCTTGGAACTTTGTTAAAAAAATCAACCATAATCCAAACCGCTATTGGCATTAACAAAACAATATAAACAACAATTAGCCCTGTTAGACTGTCTAATAAATTTATTGAACTCAAAAATAAAAAAAATGGAATTGATAAAACAATTGGTGGCATAATTCTTTGTGAAATAAAGAAAAATGTAATATCATTATTTTTTACAAATCCTGCCTTAAATGTGTATCTTGATAATGCATATGCAGATAGTGTTCCAAGAATAATACTAATTAAACTTGCAGCACAAGTTACAAACAAACTATTAAAGTAAGGCTCAACTATATCTACTCCACCTTTAGCTGGAGATTTAATTAAAACTTTCCATCCTTCTAAATTAGGCTCAAAATCTATCCAAGGTATATAAGTCACTCCCGCATTAACAGATTGAAAGTCTTTAAATGATGTTGTTAGTGCCCAAAGAAAAGGAGCTACAACAAATACTGTCCAAACAATAATAAAAAAATATTTCAAGAAAATATATAATTTGTTCATAACCTACTCTTTTAATAAAATTTTAGTTAAGACTTTTGCTATAATAGTTAAACTTATGATCATAATTATTAAGTAAGTGAAAGACATCGATGCTGCATAACCCATCTGAAACTCTCTCAATCCTTTGATAAAGATATAAAAGCTTGAAGTTTCAGTAGAAGTTCCTGGTCCACCAGAGGTTAAAACATAAACAGTATCCATTATCTTAGAAGCTTCAATTAACCTTATAATTATTGCTCCGATTGATATAGGGGCCATCAATGGAAATGTTACATATATAAATTTTCTAATCGGACTAGCGCCATCAATTGCAGCAGCCAAAAATGGTTCTTTAGGTAGTGATAATAATCCTGCTAACAAAAGTAAGAACATAAATGGTGTCCATTGCCAAACCTCAACTATAATTACAGTAAATTTTGCAATAACTGGATCAGTCAACCACTTTGGTGCAACACCAAAATTTGACAGGAGGTCATTTACTGGTCCAAGAGACTCGTGAAAAAAAGTTCTCCAAATAACTGTCATAATCACTGGTGTTGTCATCATCGGAACTAAAAAAAGAACTCTAAAAAATCTTTTAAATTTAATATCTTTCCAAACCATATGAGCTAATGCAAAACCGATCACATATTGCAAAATAACTGTCGTAACTGATAAAAAACTTAACCTAAAAAAAGATTCCCAGAATCTTGGGTCATCTGTAAATAATCTTATATAATTTTCTAAACCTATGTAATCTAAACCTGGATTATAACTATTCCAACCAGACAAACTTAATCTAACCACGAAGATAATTGGAAAAATTAATATTCCTATCAACACAAATAGACCTGGGAACAGGAAAAAATATTTATGATTAAAGTTCATTTATAAATAAAGGATTATATTATTTTTGTTATATGTGGCCATTAAAATTAATGGCCACATAAAGTATTTTTTAATTATAGCTTGTTGTCTTCCATTTTAACACCAACAGCATAGGCATCTTGAACTGCTTTTTTACCTACTCTGCTTACAATTGCTTCCCACTCTTTAGCAACTTCATCTAAAGCTTCTTGTGGAGATAATTGTCCTGCCAAAGCTTTTGAAGTTCCTGTAGCAACAGCACTTGTAAATTCAAATACACCCGGAACTCTTAAAGGGAAAACTCTGTTATTACTTTTTTCCATATCTAAAAGTGTTTGAGTGTAACTGTTAGCGATCTCTGGATCCCAACCCATACTATTAATATAAATATTAGGATCAAAGTCTGAGTTTTTAAACGGGTTAACACCAAATCTACCAATAGCTAAATCAGCCTGGTGGTTTGCACCATTTGAAAAGAAGCAAAGATAATCAAATGCCATATCTTTTACTTTACTTTTCTTAGCAACACCTACAGCCCAACCCCAAACAATGTAAGGAGCTTGGTTATATTGGTTTTCCCAGCTGTTTGAAACTCTGTTCCAAACTTTATCAGCACCTGGAAGTGGAGCTGCACCAACTTTATTTTTAATTGGACTATCATCTTGCATCGCTGCAATAAATGCATCATCCCAAGAAAAACTAAATAAAGTTTGTCCACCACCAAATGATCCAATTTCGTCACCTAGACCAAAGTTAGTACCTCCTGGAGGAACATATTTAGTAGCCTCAACCCAATCACTTAATGCTTCAACAAATCCTGGGTTATTGATATTTGGTTTCATAGTCTCTAAATCAAAAAAGAAACCACCTGGAGTTCTAGGGTTTTTAGCATAAGCAACTGATCTGCTGAAAAAAGCTGCAAACATTAGGTCATCTTTTTTCATAACTTCAGCTGAACCATACTCTTTTTCACCATCTCCATCCCAATCCCAATCATTGAAATATTTAGCCATTTGAGCGTATTCTTTCCAAGTTCTTGGAACTCTTAACTCATTACCTGTATCAGCTTTATATTTCTTCTGCATTTCTGGATTATCTATCACATCTTTTCTATATTTTAGATAATGTCTGTCACCATCAACTGGGTATTGGTACATAGTTCCATCCCAAGATGATACACCCATGTGAGATTTAGTTACGTCTTTCATCTCAGGTGAATTCATGTACTTCTTAGGAACTGGTGCTAAATATCTTTTCCAGTCATTAATGAAGTTAGAAAATCCAAACACAACATCGTAAGGAGCTTGTCCAGCTTGAAAAGGAACCATTGCTTTTGAGTACAAATCACCTGCTGGTGTATGTGTAACTTCAACTTTTGCACCAGTTAATTTCTCAAACTGCTCAGCATGTAGAGCTGTAGGCTCTCCCATTACCGGAATTGCGTGAGTATTTATTTTAAGAGTTTTTCCTTTGTAATTTTTCTTAGACATCTTCTCATAAGAACAATCACCAGGAATATCTCCTGTAGCTTTGATATGTGGAAACTGATCGCTCCACTTATCAGCATATGCCATAGGACTAAATATCATTAAACTTGATATAATAGCCGTCAAGCAAGTTTTCATTAGTTTCATTATTACCTCTCTCTTCCTTTACTTAAATTACGGAACTAAAACAGCTCGTCCCTTAACTTTACCGTCGTTAAGATCATGAAGTGCTTTATTAGCATCGTCTAATTTATATTCTTGCATAGATAGCTTGACTTTTCCTCGATCAGCTAATTCCATCAATTCATATAACTCAGACCACGTTCCCACTAAATTACCTACAAT
>CACPOX010000028.1 GCA_902635665.1 uncultured Pelagibacteraceae bacterium | reverse complement strand
AGAATATACTTACTGAAGCGAAAGATTTGTTTAAAGAAAATTATCAACATCAAAAAATTATGCATATTATTATAGAAAAATATTTGATTGATGGAAACCAATATGTAAAATTTATAAATGATTTTACATGTGAAAATTTTTGTCTAGAAGTTAAATTTATATCAATCCCTAACGACTTGATTTTAGAAATAGAAAAAGTTATGGAGAGATATCAAATAAAAATAATTAACTTTTTAGATGAAAGTTATATTAAAAGCATGTTCAAAGAAAATGATATTGAGCTTTCAATAATGGCGCATAGAATTCAGTCAGGTTGTAATGAGAATGAGGTTTCTTTAATTCCTAAAAACCTCAAAAAAAGAGGTTTTTTCGAGAAATTTTTTCAACTTTTCAGTTAATTTTGTTTTTTCTGGTAACATTAGTTGTTTTTTAATTATTGTTAAATCATCTTAGAACATAAGGGTGTCTTATTTAACCCAAAAAACTTTAAAAAATAAAATTTCCTTCAGTGGAATTTCTTTGCACAGTGGATTAATTGTGAATGTTTGTATCAAACCAGCAAGTCCAAATTTTGGAATTGTTTTTAAAAGAGTTGATTTAAAAAATAATAACTTAATTTACCCAAACTTCATGAATGTGACAAATACATTATTAAATACCACAATAGAAAATGAGTTTGGTGTAAAAGTATCAACCATAGAACATTTAATGGGAGCTTTATTTTGTTTAGGAGTAGATAACGCTTTAATAGAAATTGACAATCAAGAGGTTCCAATACTTGATGGATCTGCGAAAGTATTCATTGAAAAAATAATTTTAGCTGGAATGCAAGAAAGCAATTCTCCAATTAAAATAATTAAAATTAATAAACAAATTGAATATTCAGAAGGAGAAAAATTAATATCGATAAAACCCTCAACATTAAGTCTAGATATAGAATTTCAATTAAAATATGAGAACTCAATAATTGGCAACCAAAAAAATAAAGTTAATATTTATGAAGATGATTTAACAGACATATATAACTCAAGAACATTTTGTTTATTTGAGGATATAGAATTAATTAAAAAAAATGGTTTGGCAAAAGGTGGAAGTTTGGAAAATGCTATTGTAGTAAAAGAAAATGAGATATTAAATAAAGAAGGATTAAGAAATAAAAAAGAATTTGTTAATCACAAAATTTTGGATTGTATAGGTGATTTATACACCTCAGGATATAGAATTATTGGAAGCATTTCATGCTCTGGAGGCGGACATTATTTGACAAATAAATTATTAAGAAAAGTTTTTGATAATAACGAAAACTTTTCAATACTTGAAATAAAAGAAAAGAATTTGCCTCATACACTAATAAATCAGAAACTTTTAAGATCAATAGCTTAAAGATAACTTTAAAATTCTTTTTTAAATAAGTATAAACTTAAAATGAAAAAATTAAATTTTTTTTGTTTATTTATAATTTTAATATTTAATATTTCTTGTTCAAAAAAAGAAATTGAGAAACCTGTAATAGTTGAAAAAAGTTTAGAACTTCAAGTTTTAGAAGCTTACGAAGAGGGTATGAAATCTCTAGAAGAGGGAGATGTACTTTATGCAGCTAAAAAGTTTAATCAGGCTGAAATGTTATTCCCCCAATCTGAATGGGCACCAAAGGCATCTTTGATGGCTTCATATTCTTATTATTCGCAAGATTATTATTCAGATACAATAGCAGAATTAAATAGATTTATTAAGGTTTACCCAAAACATAAAAATATAGATTATGCTTATTATCTTTTGGCCGTTAGTCATTATGAACAGATTGTTGATGAGACAAAAGATTTACAATCAATTATCAAGGCTCAAAAATATTTTAATATCGTTGTAAACAAATATCCTGATACAGAATATGCTTTAGATGCAGATTTTAAGTTAGGTTTAATAGACGATATTTTAGCAGCAAAAGAAATGTATATAGGAAGATACTATCTTGATAAAAAAAAATGGGTCTCAGCAATAAATAGATTTAGAAATGTTATAGATAATTATGAAACTACAGCTTTTACTCAGGAAGCACTACATAGACTTGTAGAAGTTCATTATATACTTGGCTTAATCGATGAAGCTGAAAAATACGCAAAACTTTTGGGCTATAATTATCAATCATCTGAATGGTATGAAAATTCATACGTTATATTTAATCAAGATTATAAAAAAATAAGATTAAATAAAAATAAAGATAAAAAAAGTAGTAAAATTTTAAAAAAATTTAAGTCTCTTTTTAATCGAGATGAATAAGAATAAATTAGAAAATTTGTATAAAAAAAAAATAAAGTTGTTAAATAATTATAATAAATATTATTATGATAAGAGCGAACCCTTAATTTCTGATAGCAAATATGATGAATTGAAAAGTGAAATATTAGTATTAGAACAAAAATATACTTTTCTTAAATCAATAATATCACCTTCAAATATAATCGGTTACAAACCATCAAAAAATTTTAAAAAATTTCAGCATAGAGTTTCTATGCTATCACTTTCAAATGCATTTTCTGAGGAGGATTTAAAAAATTTTGAAAAAAGGATTTTAAATTTTATTTCTAAAAATGAAGAATTTAAAATTTCTTATAGTGCCGAACCAAAAATAGATGGAATTTCTGCTTCATTAACTTACAAAAACGGTAAGTTTGAAAGAGGATTATCTAGAGGAGACGGAAGGGTGGGTGAAGATATAACTGCAAATTTAGCAACAATAAAAGATATTCCAAAAGAAATTTCTAATAAAGATTTTCCTAAAGATATTGATATAAGAGGTGAAGTTTTTATAAAAAACAGTGATTTTGAGAATTTGAAAGTAAAATTTGCAAACCCAAGAAATGCTGCTTCGGGCTCTTTGAGGCAAAAAAACCCTGAAGATACAAAAAAAATACCATTAAATTTCATAGCATATACTTTTGGTTTCGAACGGGGTTTGAAACAAAAAAAACAATCTGATTATTTAAAAAAATTAGATGAATGGGGCTTTAAAGCTAACCCACTCAATAAAATAATTTCTGGTATAAAAAATTTAATTCACAATTACAATGAAGTTGAAAAGCAAAGAGCTAATTTAGATTTTGATATAGATGGCATTGTTTACAAAATTAATGATTTTGAACTACAAAAAAGATTAGGAAACGTTGCAAACGCTCCAAGATGGGCAATTGCACACAAGTTTTCTTCAAATAAAGCAATTTCAAAAATTTTAGATATTGATATTCAAATTGGTAGGACAGGTGCCTTAACTCCTGTAGCAAAAATAAAACCAGTAAATATTGGAGGGGTATTAGTTTCTAATGCAACTTTGCATAATGAGGATGAAATTAATAGAAAAGATATTCGAATTGATGACACAGTAATTATTGAAAGAGCAGGGGATGTGATCCCTCACATATTATCTGTTGATATTAATAAAAGAACAAAAAAAAGTAATAAATTTATTTTTCCAAATAAATGTCCTTCGTGTGGCTCAAAAACAGAAAAAGAATTTAATAAAGTTACAAAAAAAATTGATGCGGTAAGAAGATGTTCTAGTAAGGATTATTATTGTGACAGAATTTCAATAGAAAAATTAAAGCACTTTGTTTCAAAGGAGGCATTTAACATAGATGGTCTTGGAAAAAAAATTATAGAAGAATTTTGGAAATTAAAATTCATAAAATTTCCACAAGATATATTTCAATTAGACTATAAAAAAATTGAAAAACTTGAAGGATGGGGAACTCTTTCGGTTGAAAATTTAAAATATTCTATAAATCAAAAAAAAAATATTTCTTTAGAAAGATTAATATTTGCTTTGGGTATCAGGCACATAGGATTAGAAAATGCAAAATTATTATCTAAACATTTTATATCTTTTTCGAGATTTCAAAATCTATCTAAATTAAAAAATTACGATGATTTATTAAATATAGACGGTATTGGAGAAACACAGGTGAGTTCAATAAAGAGGTTTTTTGCAAATGAAATAAATATAAAAGTTTTAGTCGAATTAGGAAAAAGTTTGGTAATAAAAAATGTTTTAGCTAAAGAACAAAACGGATTGCTAAAAGATAAATCATTTTTAGTAACTGGCAAATTAAATGGAATTAGTAGAGCAGAGGTAAAATCATTAATTGAAGAAAACTCAGGAAAAATAGCAAGCTCTGTTTCAAATAAATTAAATTATTTAATTATTGGAGATAAGCCAACTAGAAGAAAAGTGGAAACTGCAAAAGCACTTAAAATAAAAATTATAAATCAAGATGATTTTTTAAAAATGCTAAATAAGACTAGCTAACCATTTCTTTTCATTTTGTTTTAAATATTTTGATATTTTTGAGTAAACTTCCAAATGATACTTAAATAGATAATTTTTTTCAAAAACAGTCAATAAATCAAAATTAATTAAATCTTTTTCTATAGGAGCCATTGTAAGATTTTCAAAGAATACTTTACCATTTTTCTTTTCTACATAAACTAAATTTTCAATACGTATTCCAAAATGGTTCTTCTTATAGAAACCAGGTTCATTACTTAAAACCATTCCTGGTTTTATTTTAACTTTATTTATCTTAGTGATTGATTGTGGCCCTTCATGAACATTTAGAAAAAAACCAACTCCATGTCCAGTACCATGTGCATAATCTAAATTACTTTTTTTTAAGAATTTTCTTGCTCTTTTATCAATTTTTTTTCCAATATTATCTTTATTAATATTTGTTGTGGCAACGGCAATATGACCTTTTAAAACTTTGGTGAAAATATTTTTAATATTTTTTCTTTGATTAGAAAAACAAATTGTTCTCGTAACATCTGTTGTCCCATATTTATATTGACCACCTGAGTCACAAAGAAAAATATCTTTTTTATTTAAATTTCTACAATTTTCTTTTTTTGCTCGGTAATGTACTATAGCCCCATTTTTTCCTGAACCAGCTATAGTGTCAAAACTTGGATAAAGAAAGTTTTTATTCATTTTTCTAAATTTTTCTAATTTTCTCGCCGCTTCTACTTCAGTAATTTTATTTTTATTAATTTTTTTTATCCAATGAATAAATTTTGTTAAAGCAACACCGTCTAAAATATGAGAATTAATCATACTCTTAATTTCCACTTTGTTTTTAATTGCTTTTAAAAGATAAGTGGGATCTTCTCTACTAGCAATTTTAAATTTTGAATTAATTAAATTTTCATAAAATATAGAACATGATTTATCATCAATTATGAATTTAATTCCCGTAAGTTTAAAAATTTCATTTGGTAATTTATTAACATCTAAAAGCTGATTTAATTTAATAATTTTATTTTTTATTAATTTTTTACATTTTTCTTTTTTACTAATTAATAATATTTTTTTCGTTTTGCTTATAATTAGCCTTGAATTTGGAATTGGACTATTTGGACTATCTCCGCCTCTAATATTTAATATCCATGCTACATTTTCTGGTGCACTTATAAAAATATAATCTGATTTATTTTTTTTTAGATACTTAGAAATTTTTTCAATTTTAGAGCTGGCACTTTCACCAACTATATTACTATTTAATGAAAAAAAAGGGATATTAGTGTTTTCTTTTTGTTTTTTTATTTCATCAATTAAATTTTCATTAATGTATTTAATTGTATTATTTTTTAAAAAATAATTTTTGATTTGCGAATTTGTAAATAATTTTGGATCAATTCCTAAAGTTAAATTTTTAAATAAATTACAGTTAATTAATCTTTCAAATCCATAAATTTTAAAATTTTTTCCACATTCAACTTGACTTTGAATTGAGTATCTTCCATCAGTAAATAAATAGTTTTTCTTTTTTAATATTATTGCTAATCCAGCAGAGCCACTGAAATTTGAGATAATTTTTAATCTATTTATTTTTGAATATTCAGTAAAATATTCATCATTTTTTGGTATGACGTATCCATCTATTTGATATTTTTTAAATTTTTTTCTTAATATTTGAATATATTTTTTCATTTAATTCTTTTTTGGTATCTTATCCAACCTGGACTCCTTGTACCTTCCTCAATTTCAAAATCTTGATTAAAATCAAAGTCGTTATCGTTATTTATTTCTTCATCAAAAAATGAATTTTTCTCTATGTTCTTTTCTGGCAATTCATCTACAAATCTTGAGGCCATACTATCTATCCAGTCTCCCTGATAAAATCTATTCATTGAAAATGATATTATTGCTTTTTTCTTTGCTCTGGTAATCCCCACATAGGCCAAACGTCTTTCTTCCTCTAAGCCATTTTGTCCTTTTTCCTCAATAGACTTTTGATGCGGAAACAACCCTTCTTCCCATCCTGGAAGAAAAACAACATCAAACTCCAATCCTTTTGCAGCGTGCATTGTCATCATATTAATTTTTTGACCATCCCAATCTTGGTCTACTGAGGTTGCTAATGAGACATGTTCTAAAAAACTCTCTAAATTATCAAATTCTTTCATGGCACTTAATAATTCTTTAATGTTTTCTAACCTATTTTCGTTATCTAAATCTTTTTTATTTTTTAACATTGCCGAATATCCAGATTCATCTAAGACAATTTGCAATAATTTTATATGATTTGATTTTTTAATTATCAAATCATTTCTCCATTTAGATAATGAATTGATGAATAAATTTAAACCAATTTTTGCCTTTGGTTTAATTAAATTTTGACTAAGCATTTTAATTGATGCACTTTCTAAACTTAAATTATTTTGTTTAGCAAATTCGTGAATATTTTTTAAGGTACTATCTCCTATAGATCTTTTTGGATTATTTACTATTCTTTCATAAGCAAGATCATCTTTTCTTTGGTAAATTAATCTTAGATAAGCAATACAATCTTTAATTTCTGCTCTTTCATAAAACTTTGTACCACCCAATATTCTATAAGGCATCCCAATTTTAAGAAAACGTTCTTCAAACTCACGTGTTTGGAAAATAGCTCTTACTAGGATTGCAATATTGTTAAAGGAATAATTTTTTTTAATTTTTTTTTCAATCTCGTCTGAAACTCCAATTGCTTCATCTTTACCATTTTTAAAACAATTTAATTTTACCAAGTCACCTTCTTCCATGGTAGTAATTAATGTTTTGCCTACTCTATTTTGGTTATTAGAAATAATATTTGAAGCTACAGATAAAATATTTTGTGAAGATCTATAATTTTGTTCTAATCTTATTACTTTTGTATTTTTGTAAACTTTATCAAATTCTAAAAAATTTTTTATTTCTGCGCCTCTCCAACTATAAATTGATTGATCGTCATCTCCAACACAACAAATATTATTATTTTTTTCTGATAGAAGATTTAGCCATTTACTTTGAATAAAATTTGTATCTTGATATTCATCAACAAGAATAAATTTGAAATTTTTTGAATATATTTCTCTAATGTCATTATTTAATTCTAGAATTTTTACAGTATGCAAAATAAGATCTCCAAAATCACAAGAATTTAAGTCTGTTAATTTTTGCTGATAAATTTTATACAAAGGAAGGATTGTTTTTTCGTAAATATCTTTTTTATTTAAAACTACTTCATTAGGATAAAATCCTTTATTTTTCCAACGATCTATTATAGCCAATATAAATCTCGGTGATAATTGTTTGATATCTATATTTTCTGCTTTACATATATTTTTTACTAGTCTGATCTGATCATCTGTATCAATGATGGTAAAGTTAGAATTAAGATTTGCTGCCGACGCATGCTTTCTTAATAATTTTGCACAAATTGAGTGAAATGTCCCAAGCCAAGAAAGTCCCACTGCAGTTGAGCCAAGTATATTGCTCACCCTATTTTGCATTTCTCTTGCAGCTTTGTTGGTAAATGTGACTGCTAAAATTTGATTGGGAAATGCCTTTTTTTCCTTAATTATATTGGCAATTCTAGATGTTAAAACTTTAGTTTTTCCAGATCCTGCTCCCGCAACAATCAAAAGAGGACCTTCTATATGTAATACAGCCTCTTTTTGTGCATCATTTAAATTTTTTAAATAATCTTTGTTTATCATTTAAAATAATACTTTATAAGAATTCATAATTAAAATGAGTAAATCTAATTTTTTCATTAAAAAATTTATTAATATTAACAGATCAATTAATAGTCTTTTAGAGAAAAATTTAAACAAGTTAAATTTTAATAATTTAAGAAATTTAACAAGAAATAATAAAATTATTCTAACATTTGTCGCAGTTCTGGTTTTTTTTCTAACATACTTATTATTACCTACTTTTTTTAAGCAATCTTCTGTTTCAGCAGAACTAAGAAGTGATTTAAAAGATAAATTTAAAATAGATTTCAAAATATCAGATAATTTGAAATATAGTATTTTTCCAAGACCACATTTTATTACATCAAATGCAGTTATTATAGATAAAGGTAATGAATTATCAGAAATTAAAA
>CACPOX010000027.1 GCA_902635665.1 uncultured Pelagibacteraceae bacterium | reverse complement strand
TCTTTGAAATTAACTTCTTTAAGATTACTAAGCTGATAAGATTTTTTTAATAAGAGTGTTGCCATTTTCTGTTAAAAAAGATTCTGGATGAAATTGAAATCCATATATTTTATTTTGATTATCCTCAAGGCCCATTGGTATTTTTGTTTTATTGCATCTCATAGTTATTTTAATTGAATTTGATTTAAATGGCTCCATTAATTTTAATGAATGATATCTTCCAACTTTAAACTGCTGATTATTTTTAAAAATTTTACTTTGATTGTTTATTTTTATTTTGGATTGAAAACCATGATATATTCTTTTTTGTTGTATTATTTTGCCACCCTCATTGTGTAAAATCATTTGATAACCAAGACAAATACCAATAATTTTTTTCATTCCTTTATATTTTTTATAAATTTTTGAAGTAGTAGGATAATCCTTTGGTGATCCAGGTCCTGGAGATAAAACGATCACATCGCTTTTATCAAGCAATTTATCATTTACTTCATAATAGTTTGAGCAAATTACTCTATCAAATTTTGCAAATTGATGAACTACGTTCCATGTGAAAGAGTCTTGATGATCAATTATGTAAATCATTTAAATAACTCCAGTAAAGATTTTGCTTTAATATAGTTTTCATTAAACTCTTTCTTTGGTGAACTATCTAATACCACTCCAGATGCGGCAGAGATCTCCGATTGATTTTTATAATTTAATATAGATCTAATTATAATATTAAACTTCATATCTAGGTTAAATTTAATAAGTCCAAAACTTCCTGTAAAAATATTTCTACTTTCTTTTTCTTGGTTGTTTAAAAGTTCTAAAGTTCTAATTTTAGGGCAACCAATTACGGATCCTCCCGGCATCATTGCCTTAATGATGTCAATCAATTTTGTATTTTTATTTAATATTCCTCCGATTGTAGTAACGTAATGAAAAAGATGTTTGTATTCCTCGACATATTTTTTTTTAAGTATTTTAACACTTCCTGGTTTGCAAATTTTGGATAAATCACTTCTTTCCATATCAACTATCATGTTGTGTTCTTTGGTTTCTTTCTCATTATTTTTAAAATATTTAAGTGCTATATTTTTATTGGATAATAATTTTTTCTTAAAAGTACCAGCTATTGGTTTGGTAATTATTTTGTTTTTTTTCTTATCTATTAATGTTTCAGGAGAACAACTTACTATAGAATAATCCTTGTCTTTTATCATAAATGACTCTGGAGATGCATTAACACGCATTAATTTCCAAAAAAAATTAACAGGATTAATTAATGATTTATTCTTATATTTTGTGCAAATTTTAATTTGATAGGTCTCACCCTCTCTTATTTTTTTTGAAAATAATTCAAATATTTTTTTATATTTTGCATAAGAAACATTAATCTTAAAAGGACTTAATATTTGAGTTTTGCTAAATTGATAATTGAATTTATGTTTTTTAATATTGGATATAACTTTAATATCTTTTCTTATTTTAATTATAGTCTCAGGTTTATAAAAAATTCCTTTATAAAAGTTTATCCTTTTTTTATTTTTTAAATTAATACCAATCAAATTACATAAAATCTCATAACCAAAAAAACCAAGATATAAATCTGTTTCTTTTTTGTATTTTTTTTTCTCTAACGTATTAAGAAATTTATGTATATTTTTTTTTGTTAAAATGATCTTTTTTGAAAAATCAGTATAAATATTGTATCCTTCATCTACTTTATAAATAATCAAAGGTTTGTCTGATTGATAAAGATCCTCTAAATAGGGATTGAATTTTAACTTATGCTGGTTGAATTCTTTCAATTGCTTTCTCTTTTATAGGCAAATGTATCAAACCTGCAAAAATTGATAATGCGATAGATCCGTACCATGCATAATCAAAATTTCCATTCAACTCATAGAATACTCCGCTCAAATATGCGCCCAAGAAAGATCCAATTTGATGACTTACAAATACAATTCCATATAGCATACCAACATATTTAGTTCCAAATATATGAGCAACGATACCATTTGTAGGTGGCACAGTAGATAACCACAAGAAACCAAAGGTTATGCCAAAGATTATAGAGTTAATTACACTTGGTGGAAAAAAAATAAAAATAATTATCGAAACGCCTCTTAGCAAATAAATTAAACTTAAAATGTATTTTTTACTGTATCTTGTTGCTAAATAACCACTAACAATTGTTCCTACCATGTTAAAAAGACCAATTAGCGATAGTACGGTTGTAGCACACCAATCCGGTAAACCATTGTCCATCATATAAGTTGGGATATGAGTTGCTACTAATGCAATATGCCATCCACAAACAAAAAATCCTAAAGTTAAATAAATAAAACTTTTATTTGAAAGTGCTTCTTTTAAAGCCTCAGTTGCTGTTTGATTATTATTTTCACCACTTCCTATTGGTATTTTTGGGGTACTTACAAATAAAGCAACTAACAAACCTAAACCCAATAAAAAACAAAAATATAAAATTGTAGGTTCCCAGCCATTCTCGGTTAAGGAATAACTTACAAATATTGGAGAAACAAAATATCCAAAAGAACCTGCACTTGTAACTATTCCTGTAGCCATTGTTCTTTTTGAGGCAGGATAATGCTTTGCTACTACAGATACTGGAATACTAATGGCTGTAGATCCAAGACCCACACCAATTAAAATTCCTATTGTATATATAAAATTAACACCAGTATTAAATCCTAAATAAAAAAGTAGTAACCCAGCTAAATAAAATAAAAATCCTATAAAGATTGCAATACTACCACCATACTTATCTGTGATAACTCCAAACAAAGGATTAAAAGCTCCCCATAAAAATAATTGCAATCCCATTGCAAATCCAAATTGTGAAATTGTTATGTCCAAATCTGTTGAAAAATCAAAATAAAATAATCCAAAGGTTTGTCTAATTCCTAAAGAAATAATAACTACTAAGCAGCATGCAATAAGTGTTATGAATGCAGTTTTATTTGGAAAAAAATTATTCACAATTTTATTTTATAAATTTTAAAGCTTTTTTAAGATCATTAATTAGATCATTAGGATCTTCTAGTCCAATATGAAGTCTAACTAAATGTTCATCTTTAGCTAAATTCAAAAATTTTCTTTTTCCAGTTTCTCTATATTCCTGATGTAAAGCAAGACTTTCAAAACCACCCCAGCTATAACCGTAACCAAATAATTTTAATGAATTAACAAATTTTCTTATAGAATTAATATTTTTGCATTTTATCTTTAAACCCATTAACCCAGATGCTCCTGAATAATATTTTTTCCACATTCTAAAATTGTAAGAGTCTTTCTTATATGGATAGAGTAGTTTTATATTTTTGAATTTAGATAAAAACTCAGCAACTTTTTTTGCATTTTCTCTATGTCTATCTAATCGAACATCTAGGGTCCTTAAACCTCTTGTAATTAAATAAGCATCATCAGGTCCTAATCTTAAACCTGTAATCCTTTCAGCAGCTTTAACTTTTGAAAATACTTTTTTATTAACAGCTAGTGAGCCACCCATTACATCCGAATGACCTGAATAATATTTTGTTGCTGATACAATAGACATATCAAAACCTAGTTTGATAGGTTTTAAGAAATAAGGAGTCCCCCAGGTATTATCTATCGCTGTTAAAACTTTGTGTTTTTTTGCAATAGATAGAATTTTTCCAATATCTTGAAAATCAAATGAATTACTACCGGGATTTTCAACAAATATTAACTTTGTTTTTTTTGTAATACTTTTTTCTAATGTTTTTAAATCATGTGGATTATAAAAAGATGTTTTAATATTAAATTCTTTTAAAAAATTTTCAGTTAATAATCTTGTTGGACTATAAACAGGATCTGCAGCGATAATTTCATCACCAGGTCTAGTAACACTGAATATTGCTAAAAAAACTGAACCAAAGCCAGTTGGTGTAGTGAAAACATGATAACTTTCCTCAAGCTTTGTTAAAATTTTTTGCAATATGTAAGTTGTTGATGTGCCTTGCCTTCCATAATCATAATATCCTCCTATTGGATTTTTAATTGCCTTAGCTTGAGTTTTTCTAATATCCTTCATTGATTTAAATATAATTGTAGAAGCTCTAACCACAGGAGGATTTACTGACTGATTATGAAAATCTTTAGCCGTATGTTTCAGGAAAGTCTTGAAGGAATTAACCATAATAAATTTGATATGTTATTAAGACAATGCTATATCCCATGAAAAACGTCAATAAAATTAAAATAGGACTAAATGAGTTACCCAAAGAAACATAGAGGCCGAAGAAAACAAGGGTCTAAAAAAAGAAGAGCTAAAAGAAAAAATAAGAAGAAATAATTTTTCTATTATTCTTTAATCCAACCACCACCAAGCACTTTGTGGCCAAATTGGTCCCTACGATAAAAGACACATGCCTGACCAGGTGAAATGCCATCTTCAGGAATTGCTAAATTAACTTTAGCATTATTGTTATCTATAAGATCAACTTTTGCTTCTAGAAGACTTCCAGTAGATCTAACTTTAACAAATAAATTTTGATTTAAATCCTCTTTGTTAGTTAATAAATTTATTTCCTTTAAAATAATTGTTTTTTTTCCAAGTTTTTCTTTAGGACCAACTATTATTTCATTTTTATCCGAATTTATCTTTAATACATAAAGGGCTTCTTTATCTGAAACTTTAATTCCTTTTCTTTGTCCAATTGTAAAATTGATAATTCCATCATGAACACCAATTACATCTCCGTCTAAATTTTTTATATTTCCTTTCTGAAAGGAGTCTGGTCTAAACTTTTGTATTACTGATGCATAATCACCATTTGGGACAAAGCAGATGTCTTGACTGTCAGGTTTATCAGCAACGTTTAAATCTAAATTTTTTGCAATTTCTCTAGTTTTGTCTTTTAACATTCCGCCTAATGGAAATCTTAAATAATCTAATTGTTCTCTAGTTGTATTAAATAAAAAATAACTTTGATCTCTATTTTCATCTATAGCTCTATACATGTTAGTAGTTCTATTTTCTGTAATACTTTTTACATAATGACCAGTAACTAATGCATCGGCTTTGAGTTCTTTTGAAACTTCAAATAAATCTTTAAATTTAACAGTTTGATTACATTGAACACATGGAATTGGGGTTTCACCTTTTAAATAACTCTCAACAAAATTATCTATAACACCTTGCTTAAACTTGTCTTGGTAATATAAAATTTTATGCTCTATACCTAACTTATGTGCAACACGTTTAGCGTCCATTATATCTTGACCTGAACAACATTGTTTTGATGCAGCTACTTCTTTCCCATCATCATAAAGTTTTAGTGTTATACCAATTACATTATAACCTTCTTTTTTCATGATACCTGCAACGGTGGAAGAATCTACTCCACCCGACATTGCAACAACTACAGTAGTATCTGAAGGTTTTTTATCCAAACCAATAGAATTTAAATCTTTATTCATAAGGTGGTATTTATACTGATTTACAATATAAGTTAAATTAAATGATTTTAGATTATGAACCAGGTGACAAAGTCACTAATCCTCAAAAAAAAGAATGGGGAATTGGGCAAGTGCAATCTATAATTAACGATAAAGTGACAGTTAATTTTGAAAATGCTGGAAAAAAAGTAATTAACGCAAAAAACATTGAATTAAAAAAACTAGGAAAATGAAGGTGAACTTAAAAGAGATTGTTGAAAATTTAATTGATAATTTTTTAGAGGCCGGAGATTTAGCTGTTCAATTAAGAGAAAAGGGTTTGGTAAAAAAAATAAAATCAGACAATACACCTGTAAGTAATGGTGATTTGGAAGTAAATAAATTTATATCAAACAAAATTTCTGAGATTACTCCTAATTTACCCATCATTTCAGAGGAGACTTCTGATAATAAAGATAAACTAAATTTAAAAGATTTCTGGCTTATTGATCCTATTGATGGAACTTATGATTATATTAATAATCTAGAAGAATTTACCATTAACGCTGGTTTAATTATCAACAACAAGCCAGTTGCAGGATTAATAAATGCTCCTGCAAAAAAAAGAATGTTTTATTCATATGAAAAAGGTAATGCTTTTGAGCTTAGCAACGGTAAAAAAATAAACTTAAGTAATATATCTACAAAGAAAACAGAAAATTTAAAATTTATTTCATACTCAAATAAAATTAAACCTGAAATTCAAAAAGTTTATGATGATTTGGGGGTAAAAGAGAATATTAAAATGAAAAGCTCTTTGAAATTCTGTGTCGTTGCTGCTGGTGAATACGATGGTTATGTTGCTGAACCAAGAGCATATGAATGGGATATAGCAGCTGGTCATGCAATTTTAGAACATTCAGGTGGAACTGTAACTGATTTTGAGGGAAATGAAATTTTGTATGGCAAAAAAGATTTAAAAAATCCAAGTATAATTTTGAAAAATAAAAATATTTTATAATGGATGAAACATTAAGAATAATATTAATAATTATCGTATCAGTTTCAATATTTGGATTATTGGTTTTCGTTTTTGTAAAAAATTATATAAGAAATAAAATAAATCTTCTTGTAGAAAAAGAAAAAGATAAAAAGTTAAAGTAGATTTATTATTTTTAGATATTCGTCTTTTTCTATATCCATTACCTTTTTTGATGTTTCAAAATCAAATCCATTTCTTGCAAGGAGTGAAATATCTTTTTTATAAAATAAAGCTCTATTGTCCTCTGCTCTTGCTGGACCAATTCTTTTTTTTTTACATAATTTTATTGCTGAAAAAAAATCTTGATCAGAATTATCTTCCTTTATTTTTTCGACTGTATCCTTAATAAATGTTTCGTTAATACCTTTTCCAATTAAATAATTTCTAATCTTATTAATTGAGTTTCCTCTTTGAATCATACTTTTAGCTTTACTTTCTGAATAAAATTGATCATTTATAAATCTGTTTTTTTCTAAGTCAGACAAAACAATATCAATCAATTTATTTACATCTTTTTTTCTTACATCGGACGCTGATAGTTTCATGTATTTTTTTAATAAATAAGTTTTGAGTTGTTGTTTTGAAGGAGCATACTTTTCAATATAAGCAAAGGCAAAATTACGCATCTCATCAACAGTTACTTGGAGCGTTTTTTTTCTATTTCTTATAGGAATCATTGTTAGATTTAATATAATATATCTATATGATTGAACAAATTTATACTTATTTCACAATTGAGACACTTTACATGTGGATCAACCTTGGAGTTTTACCTTTTTGGTTTATCTTGATAGTATTTCCTCAATCACATTTAAGTAGAATTTTTGTAACATCAATATTTCCTTTTTTCATATTGAGTGGTGTGTATGTCTTTATTTTATATAAATCATATTTAATTGGTTATGATTTTGATGGAAATTTCACTCTTTATTTAGGTCTAAATGAGTTATCTAGATTATTTGAAGATCATCTGTACATAATGATATTTTGGACTCATTTTATAGCAATAAACTTATTTATTGGTGGCTGGATTGTTAAAGACTCTCAAAAGTTTTCTATTAATAAAGTTTTGATAGCTGTGCCATTAATTGTGACTTATTTAATCGGTCCAATAGGTTTATTTTTGTATTGGATAATCAGAATTTTTTACGCAAAAAAAATTAGTTTATATGAGTAATCATATAGATTTTTATTTCGATATAATTAGTCCATATGCGTATATTGCTCACAAAAAAATTCTTAAACATAAAAATATCATTTTTAATTACAAACCAATTTATTTAGGAGGTCTTCATAAACTAGCCGGAATTGATTCTCCTGCATTTAATAAATATAAATTAAGAAATAATATAAACGACTGCAATTTAGTATCTAAAAAAAATAATATTGAATTCAAATGGAATTCTAATTTTCCAATAAATTCTTTAAATATTATGAGAGGGTGCATTAGTGTTAGTAAAGATAAGCAAAACGATTACATAAATTGTTTTTTTGATGCTTATTGGAAAGATAATCATAACTTATCAAACTTTGAAAATATTTCTAAATTAATTAGGGAATTAAAAATTGATAGTGAAGAATTTTTTCAAACTATAAAAGAACAATCTGTAAAAGATAAATTGATTAAATTAACTACAGATGCTTTTCATAAAGAAGTTTTTGGAACTCCAACTTTTATAGTTAATAATAAAATTTTTTGGGGACAAGATAGACTTGAATATGCTTTAGAAGAGATAAATAAAAATTAAACAATTTTAAAACTACTATTACTCATTGCTGCAAATCCACCATCAATATGAGAAGTATTTTCATATCCCATTTCTTTTAATGATTTTACTGCCAAAGCAGATCTCACACCTCCAGCACAAAATAAAACAAATTCCTTATTTTTATCAATTTGTCCATTTTGGAAGATCGGACTATTTGGATCTAAATAAACTTCAAGCATCCCTCTTGGAATATGGTTTGCCCCCTCAACTCTTCCCGTATTTTCTAACTCGGTTATCTCCCTAATATCAATTAAATTACAATTATTATCTTTTGTCATTTGATAAGCTTCATTTACA
>CACPOX010000026.1 GCA_902635665.1 uncultured Pelagibacteraceae bacterium | reverse complement strand
ATCTGATTATATGAGAATGAATTCAGATCAAATCAGACCTTATACTAATAAAAGCTTTTATTCATTAGGAGCAGATGGTTTTGGAAGAAGCGATACAAGAAAAAATTTAAGAAAATTTTTTGAGGTAGATAAAGAACATTTGGTTGCTTATGGTTTAAGTATTTTAGCGAAAGAACAGCTTATTACTTCCAAACATGCAAAAGATGCAATGAAGAAGTATAATATTGATACCAACAAACCAATGCCAACAAAATTATAATGTCAGAAACTGAGATTAAAGTACCTAATATTGGAGATTTTAAAGATGTTGAGGTTATTGAGGTATTAGTTACCGAAGGTCAATCAATTAAAAAAAATGATGCCCTAATAACAATTGAAAGTGATAAATCTAGCGTAGAAATACCATCAAATTTAGAAGGTAAAATTAAAAACTTAAAAATAAAAGTAGGAGACAAAGTTTCTGAGGGCGACTTAATTTTAACAGTAGATAGTGATTCAGAAGTTAAAAAGGAAGAGGTTAAAGAAAAACCAGAAATTGAAAAAGAATTAAAAAATATTGAGGTAATAAAACCTGAAATCCTTGAAAAAACATTTTCTAAAAATAATATTTCAGAAATTTCATCCGCAAGTCCAAAAGCTAGAAAATTTGCTAGAGAACTTGGTGTAGATATTAATCAAGTAGCGGGAAGTCAGAAAGATGGCAGAGTTGTTGAAGATGATATTAAAAAATTTGTTTCATCTAATTCAAAAAACAACGTTGTAGTAAAAGATAGTAAACCAGATAAAATTAAAAACGAATTTGAACATTCTGATTTTGGTGAAATAGAAATTAAAGACATACCAAGAGTAAAAAAATTATCATCAAAATATCTTACAAATTCATGGACAACAATTCCTCATGTTACAAATCACGATGAAGCTGACATAACGGAGATGGAAAGTTTTAGAAGTTCATTAACAGATATGTATACTGGAGAAAAAATTAAAATTACACCTCTAGCATTTATAATAAAGGCTTTAGTTGCATCTCTTAAGAAATTTCCTAGTTTTAATTCTTCAATTGACGAAATTGAGACTGGAAAAATGACTTTAAAAAAATATTACCATATTGGGATAGCAGTTGACACACCAAATGGATTAATGGTTCCAAAAATAAGAAATGCAAATAACAAAAAAATTTCTCTGATAAGTAAAGAATTAAAAGAGGTAAGCGAACTTTGTAGAAATTTAAAAATTGATAAAAAAGAATTATTTGGCGGCTCGATGACGATTACGAGTTTAGGTGGTATAGGAGGTTCATTTTTTACTCCTATAATTAATTATCCTGAAGTTGCTATATTAGGAGTAGGAAGATCAGAAAAAAAACAAATTTTTATGAATGGGAAATTTCAAACTAGGACTATGCTCCCAATTTCTTTATCTTATGATCATAGAATTATTGATGGTGCAGAAGCAGCTAGGTTTAATAATGATCTAAAAGAAAACTTAGGCAAAAATTTTGCTTATAAACTAGCTGTCTAATTAAAAATGAGTAAATCCATATCATTATTTAGTGCCTTATTGTGCACTTTCATTTGGGGAACAACTTTTATTGCCCAAGACACCGGCATGGATAATATCGGCCCTTTTACATTTAATGCTGTGAGATTTTTTGTTGGTTTTTTAGCCATAATTCCACTTATGATTTTATTTGAATTAAAAAATTTTAAATCAGAATTTAAATTAGATAAAAAAACTTTCATTATTTATTCATTGTTAATTGGAATTTCTTTATTTTTAGGCTCTGCACTACAACAAGTTGCTTTGCTTTATACAGATGTTGCAAACGCTGCTTTTTTTACAATTTTTTATGTACCAATGGTACCGATTATCATTTTTTTGTTCGGTAAAAAATCAATGCATTGGAGTGTATGGCCTTCTGTAGTTCTATGTTTAATTGGAGGATATTTATTAACAAATTTTCATGACGCAACAGTAAGATTAGGAGATACTTTAGTTGTTCTCGGAGCTTTATTTTGGAGTACTCATATCATTTTTACTGGGATTATTATAACTAAATACAATCTTCCACTTACCTTAGGAGCTGCGCAGACTTTAATTGTGGCTTTTTTTTCATTTATAATTGGAATTATTTATGAAGAATTTATTTTAAGTAATATTTTAAAGGAAATTTATTCAATTTTATATGCAGGTATATTATCTGGCGGATTTGCATTTGTATTACAAATTTATGCCCAGCGTAATATTACGCCAGCACCTGCAGCAATAATTTTTTCTCTTGAAGGTGTATTTGCAACTATAGCTGCTTGGTTTATTTTAAATCAAATTCTAGATGTTAATAATTTACTTGGATGTTTTTTTATTCTATGTGGAGTTCTCTTATCTCAATTACTCCCTTTAATTAAAAAGAAATATATTTAATAAATTAAACTAAATAAAATCAAAGCAATTATTATTCTATAAATTACAAATGCATTCATTGAAAATTTATTTATATAAATTAAAAAGAATTTAACTGTTAGAAAAGAAAAAATAAAAGAAGATATAATTGCGATAACAACTAAGTAATTAAACTGAATTGATTGTTCAAAAACATCTTTTAAGCTTAAGACACTAGCTCCAGCTAATGCTGGGATTGAAAGTAAAAAAGATATCTTACTTGAATCTACTCTATTAAATTTTAAAATTCTCGCAGCTGTTATAGTAATTCCTGCCCTACTCACTCCGGGTACAAGAGAGAAAATTTGGAAAACACCTATAAATATTATTGACTGAAAATTTAAATTTGAAGAAATTTTTTTATCAAATCGATTTTTGTCTGAGATGTATAAAATAATTGCGAATATTAAAGTAGTCCAAGCAATGACCTCTAAATTTCTTAACTGATAAATTAAATTTGTACTATAAAGTATGTATCCAACAATTATTAATGGAATAGATCCCAATACAATTAAATTTAAAATTCTTTTATTTTTTCTGATATCAAACAGTTCATCTTTAAAAAAATAAATTATTGCTATTAGTGAACCTAGATGGAGGCTGATATCAATAAGCAAAGAACTAGATTTAAATTCATATAAAGTAGAAACCAAAATTAAATGAGCAGAAGAACTAATAGGAAGAAATTCAGATATTCCTTGAATTGCAGAGAGAATTAAAACTTCTATAATATTTTGAAACATTATTTCTTCGTAACTTATAAAGTATTTATTTAAAACAATTCGATTTAAGCATAATAGCTATGCAATAATTAAAAACGTGTTAATTGGCGGTAATAATTTAAAAATTAAGGTCAATATTTATGACCTATTTTATGCTTTATATACATAAATCAAGGTATATTTTGCCAAAACTTAAATAATATTATGCCCGATAAAATGCTCAAATTTGTTAAAATAGGTCAACAAACTCCACCTAAAAGAGAAGTTGATACGAGAAAGAAAGATTTTAACGAAATTTATGACGAGTATATCAGTGAAAAAGCCAAAGAACAGTCGAGTAGGTGTTCGCAATGTGGAGTACCTTTTTGCCAAGTTCATTGTCCTTTAAGTAATAACATTCCAGATTGGCTTAAACTGACAGCAGAGGGAAGATTAAAAGAGGCGTATGAATTATCCCAAAGCACAAACAATATGCCTGAAGTGTGTGGCCGAATTTGCCCCCAAGATAGATTGTGCGAGGGAAATTGTGTAATTGAACAGTCTGGTCATGGAACAGTAACTATTGGATCAGTAGAAAAATATATTACAGATAATGCTTGGGCTGAGGGCTGGGTAAAACCAATTAAAGTAACGAATGAAAAAAATCAAAGCGTAGGAATTATAGGAGCAGGTCCTGCTGGTTTAGCTGCTGCAGAACAATTAAGAAAAATTGGGTATAAAATTACTGTCTACGATAGATATGATAGAGCAGGAGGATTATTAATTTATGGAATTCCAAATTTTAAATTAGAAAAAGAAGTTGTAGAGCGAAGAACAAAACTTTTAAAGGATGGAGGAATTGAATTTGTTCAAAATTTTGAAGTTGGTAAGGACGCAAGCCTAGACCAATTGAGAAAAAAACATGATGCAATTTTAATTGCAACAGGAGTTTATAAAGCAAGAGAAGTAAACTTACCTGGAAATGATCTTGATAATATTTTTCCTGCAATGGATTTTTTAACAGCATCTAATAAGAAAGGTCTAGGAGATGATGTTGAGTTGTTTGATAAAGGAATTTTAAATGCAGAAGGTAAAGACATTGTTGTAATCGGTGGAGGTGACACAGCAATGGATTGTGTAAGAACCTCTGTAAGACAGAGGGCAAAATCTGTTAAATGTTTGTATAGAAGAGATAAAGAAAATATGCCAGGATCTGCTAGAGAAGTTGCAAATGCAGAAGAAGAAGGTGTTGAGTTTGTTTGGTTATCAAGTCCTAAAGAATTTAAAGGTACAAATAAAGTAGAAAAAATAATTGTAGATCAAATTAAATTAGGAGATCCAGACGAGACAGGAAGAAGAAAGCCACAAGTACAAGAAGGTTCTAGTTACGAAACAAAAGCAGATATGGTTATTAAAGCACTTGGTTTTGATCCTGAGGATTTACCAAATTTGTTTGATAGTAGTGAATTACAAGTAACAAAGTGGGGAACTATTAAAACAGATTTTGATACTATGGAAACAAACATAAAAGGTGTGTTTGCTGCTGGTGATATAGTTAGAGGAGCTTCATTAGTTGTTTGGGCGATAAAAGATGGAAGAGATGCGGCAGCTTCAATTAAAACTTACCTAGAGAGTAAATCTAAAGTGGAAAAAAGAGTGGCTTAATGAAAAATTATAAAAAGAACCTTCACCTTTTAAAAGAAAATAATGTTTATTCAGAAGACATGGAGCATGATGCTTGTGGTGTTGGTATAATTGCATCAACTGAAGGTAAAAAATCTCGTAAAGTTGTAGAGTATGGTATTGAAGCGTTAAAAGCAGTTTGGCATAGAGGCGCTGTAGATGCCGACGGGAAAACTGGTGACGGAGCTGGAATTCATGTTGAAATACCAAAAGATTTCTTCATTGAAAAGATAGAAGTGACAGGACACACACATGACAATTCTGAAATATGTGTGGGTATGATATTTCTGCCTCGTAATGATTATGCAGCGCAAGAAAGTTGCAAAACTATTGTAGAAAGTGAATTAACAAAAAATGATTTTAGTATTTACGGTTGGAGACAAGTTCCAGTTAATCCAAAAGTTTTAGGAGAAAAGGCATTCCAAACAATGCCTGAAATTATTCAAGTATTTTTTAAACCTTATAATCCAGAATTAACAAATAAAGATTTAGAAAGAAAAATTTATGAAACTAGAAGAAAGATAGAAAATGAAGCTTTTAAAAAATCTTTAAACAATTTTTATATTTGTTCATTGAGTTCTAAATCTATCATTTACAAGGGGATGTTTTTAGCTGAAGCTATCTCAGATTTCTACCTTGATTTAAAAGATGAGAGATTTGTTTCAAGGTTTGCTATTTTTCATCAAAGATTTTCAACAAATACAGCGCCTAGCTGGAATTTAGCTCAACCCTTTAGAGCCATAGCACATAATGGAGAAATTAATACTTATAGAGGAAATAAAAATTGGATGAAAGTTCATGAACAAGAGATGAACAGTCCCCTTTTTGACGATGTTGAAAATTTAAAACCCGTTATACAACAGGGAGCATCAGACTCTGCTGCATTAGACAATGTTTTTGAATTATTAAATATATCTGGTCAACCAGCTCCTTTGGCAAAGCTTATGCTAGTTCCAGATGCATGGTCTAAAAAAAATAAAACTTTACCAAAAGATCACCAACAATTATTTAATTTTTTAAACAGCACTATGGAGCCATGGGATGGACCAGCTGCTATTGCTGGAACTGATAATGAGTGGGTTATAGCTGCAAATGATAGAAATGGATTAAGACCTTTAAGATACGCAATTACAAAAGACAAATTATTATTTGCAGGTTCTGAAACAGGAATGATTGAATTAAATGAAAAAAGAATTTTGTCAAAGGGAAGATTGGGTCCCGGGGAAATAATTGGAGTTAGAATAGAAAAAGGTAAAGTATTTACCAATAAGCAAATAAAAGATTATTTAGCCAAAGAGTATAAACACTTTAATTCACAAATTATCGACCTAGATGATAAGTTAACTATTTCAGATGAAAAAAATTTTTTTTCGGGAGATGATTTAAGAAGAAGGCAATATACTTTTGGAATAAGTCTAGAAGATCTTGAGCTCATACTGCATCCTATGGCAGAAGATGCTAAAGAAGCAACTGGATCTATGGGGGACGATACACCATTGGCTGTTTTGTCAGATAGGTATAGACCGTTATACCATTTTTTTAGACAGAATTTTAGTCAAGTCACAAACCCACCAATAGACTCTTTAAGAGAAAACAAGGTTATGAGTTTGAAAACAAGATTTGGAAATCTTGGAAATATTTTAAATTTTGATAATTTAACAAAGCAAAATATTTATGTTTTAAATAGTCCAATATTATCAAATTCTCAGTTCGAAAAATTTATAAATTTTTTTGGCAATAATTCATCTATAATAGATTGTACTTTTTCTGAGGAAGAAACTTTATTTGACTCAATTAAAAAAATCCAAAAAGAAGCTGAAATTGCAGTAAGACAGGGAGTTACTCAATTAATTTTAAGTGATAAGGAGCTTTCTAGCTCAAAACTTCCAATACCAATGCTTTTAGCAGTTGGATCAATTAATTCATTCCTTATTGAAAAAAAACTAAGAGGATATGTATCAATAAATGTTCAATCTGGAGAGGCTTTAGATACACACTCTTTTGCAACTTTAATAGGAGTTGGAGCAACTACTGTAAATCCATATTTAGCATTTGATAGTTTATTTCAGCGTCATGAAAAGAAATTATTTGGTCAATTTAGCTTTGATGAATGTGTAGAGAGATACATAAAATCAGTAAACGCAGGTTTATTAAAGATCATGTCTAAGATGGGTATTTCAGTTCTAAGTTCTTATAGAGGTGGATGTAACTTTGAAACTGTAGGTTTAAGTAGAACAATTGTTGCTGATTATTTTCCAGGAGTTGTCTCTAAAATTTCAGGTATTGGACTTACGGGTATAGAGAAAAAAATTAGAGAAATTCATAAAGAGGCATTTGAAAGTTCTGAAACCATATTGCCAATAGGCGGTATATATAGATATCGTAAAAATGGTGAAACACATCAATATCAAGGAAAATTAATTCATTTACTCCAAAGTGCAGTAGGTTCTAATTCTTATGATGCCTATAAAAGATATGCGGATGGAATATACAGCTTACCACCTATTAATCTTAGAGACTTAATTGATTTCAGGGAAAAAAAATTAAGTGGGCCAATAGAT
Organism: uncultured Pelagibacteraceae bacterium; assembly: GCA_902635665.1. Taxonomy (GTDB): domain Bacteria; phylum Pseudomonadota; class Alphaproteobacteria; order Pelagibacterales; family Pelagibacteraceae; genus Pelagibacter. Next base: position 2,043 of record CACPOX010000026.1, on the reverse strand, counting down.
ATTTCTGAGGTTGAGCCAATAGAAAATATTTTAAAAAGATTTGGAAGTGGGAGCATGTCTCATGGAGCTTTATCAAAAGAGGCGCATGAAACTTTGGCAACTGGTATGAACAGGATTAAAGGTGCTTCATGTAGTGGAGAGGGCGGTGAAGATGCAAGTAGATTTAAAGTTTTAGATAATGGTGACAGCGCAAACTCAAGAGTAAAACAAATAGCTTCTGCAAGATTCGGAGTTACAGTTAATTATCTTAATAATTGTAATGAGATAGAAATTAAAATTGCACAAGGCGCTAAGCCTGGTGAGGGAGGTCAGCTACCGGGATTTAAAGTTACAGAGGAGATTGCTAAACTTAGACATTCAACTCCTGGAGTTACTTTAATATCACCACCACCACATCATGATATTTATTCAATCGAAGATCTTGCACAACTAATTTATGATTTAAAACAGATAAATCCTAAAGCAAGAATTGGAGTTAAGCTTGTTGCTTCCTCTGGAGTAGGAACAATTGCAGCTGGTGTAGCTAAAGCAAAAGCAGATATAATATTAATTTCTGGACATAATGGCGGAACAGGAGCAACACCACAGACTAGTGTTAAGTATGTTGGAATACCATGGGAAATGGGTTTGACGGAAGCAAACCAAGTATTAACTTTAAATAATCTTAGACATAAAGTGACATTAAGAACAGACGGTGGAATTAAAACTGGAAGAGACGTGGTGATAGCTGCAATGATGGGTGCTGAAGAATATGGTGTTGCTACTACAGCATTAGTTGCAATGGGATGTATAATGGTAAGGCAGTGTCATTCAAATACATGTCCTGTAGGCGTTTGCACTCAAGATGAAAAGCTCAGAGAAAAATTTACTGGAACTCCAGAAAAAGTAGTTAATTTGTTCACATTTATAGCCAGTGAAGTAAGAGAAATATTAGCAAATTTAGGTTTTAAATCATTAAATGAAGTGATTGGTAGGACAGACTTGTTAAAACAAGTTAGTAAGGGTTCTCCAAATTTAGACGATTTAGATTTAAATCCTTTATTTGTTCAAGCTGATACTGGAAATAATTCAAGGTATTGTAAGGATCAAGAAATAAATAGTGTACCAGATACTCTTGACCAAGAAATTTGGCCAGAAATTGAAAAAGCTTTAGACAATTCTGAAAAAATTGAAAAAGAATATCAAATAAAAAATACTCACAGGGCAGTAGGCACTAGAATTTCTCATCATTTGTATAAAAAATACGGTTACGAAAAACTTGATGAAAACTTTTTAGTTTTAAATTTCAAAGGATCAGCGGGTCAATCATTCGGAGCATTTTCTTCTAAAGGTTTAAAACTTGTATTAAAGGGAGATGCTAATGATTATGTTGGTAAAGGTTTGTCAGGAGCTACAATTTCAATAAAATTACCTGAAGAGAGCAATTTAGTTTCAAATGAGAATACAATTTTAGGAAATACTGTCCTTTACGGAGCCACTTCAGGAAAACTTTTTGCCTCTGGCCAAGCTGGCGAAAGATTTTCTGTTAGAAATTCTGGTGCAGTTACAGTAATTGAAGGATGTGATTCCAATGGATGTGAATATATGACTGGTGGAACTGTAGTAATTTTAGGAGTTGTTGGTGATAATTTTGCAGCTGGTATGACAGGTGGAATGGCATTTATATATGATAAATCAAAACAATTCGAAAAGAAAGTAAATCCAGAATCAGTAGTTTGGCAAAATATAGAAACAGATTACTGGAAAAAATATTTAAAAAATTTAGTCAAAGAGCACTTTAAAGAGACTGAATCTCAATTATCAAAAAAAATAATTGAAAACTTTGATGGTGAAGTAAATAATTTTGTTCAGGTGTGTCCTAAAGAAATGTTGGATAAATTAAAAAATCCAATCACTTTAAAAAAAGATATTAAAAAAGTTAGCTAAATTAACAATTTAAGCTCTTTTAAAATTATTTTTAGCCATTTTTTATTTGATAAACTGTGATCACCTTTTTTTATAATATTTAATTTTTTCTTTGCATTTGGAAATAATTTTAAAACT
>CACPOX010000025.1 GCA_902635665.1 uncultured Pelagibacteraceae bacterium | reverse complement strand
GGTATTTGCATATTTTTTCTCTGCTTTGAGTATAAGTGAGGTTTTTGAAGACTATATTAAAGATGAAAAAACCAAAAATGCCGCAAACAAAGCTCTTAATTTTTTTGCTATAATAATCCCATTAATTACAATTTTTGTAATATTTAATTTAAACACATGAAAGCATACGAAATAATTGATCATGAGTACGACGTTGTTGTACTTGGAGCAGGTGGTTCAGGATTAAGGGCAGCTGTGGGGCTTAGTGAGGCTGGCCTGAAAACAGCATGTATTTCAAAAGTATTTCCAACAAGGAGCCATACATCTGCTGCACAAGGAGGTATATCAGCTGCACTTGGTAACATGGGCGAAGATGACTGGCGATGGCATATGTATGATACTGTAAAAGGTGCAGATTGGTTAGGGGACCAAGATAGTATTGAATATTTATGTAAAGAAGCTCCCAAAGCAGTTTTAGAATTAGAGAAATATGGTGTTCCTTTTAGTCGAACTGATGAAGGAAAAATTTATCAAAGACCGTTTGGTGGTATGACCAAAAACTATGGAAACGGAATAGTGCAAAGAACATGCGCTGCTGCAGATAGAACAGGACATGCAATATTGCATACTCTTTATGGACAGGCTCTAAAACATAATACAGAATTTTTTATTGAGTATTTTGCTTTGGACCTTTTAATGAAAAATGGAGAATGTAAAGGATTAATTGCATGGAATTTAAATGATGGAACAATTCACAGATTTAGAGCTCACACTGTTATCATAGCAACTGGAGGATATGGAAAAGTTTATTATTCAGCAACTTCTGCTCACACTTGTACAGGAGATGGTAATGCTATGGTTTTAAGAGCGGGATTGCCACTTCAGGATATGGAATTTGTCCAATTTCATCCAACAGGAATATATGGTCATGGTACTTTAATAACCGAGGGTGCACGTGGAGAAGGGGGATATCTTACGAATTCTAAAGGTGAAAGATTTATGGAAAGATATGCACCGAATGCAAAAGATTTAGCTTCAAGGGATGTAGTAAGTAGATCTATGTCAATTGAGATTAATGAGGGAAGAGGTGTTGGAAAAGATCAAGATCATGTTCATTTAAATTTAAGTCATTTAGATAAAGAAATTATTGAGAGTAGGCTACCTGGAATAACCGAGGCAGCAAGATTATTTGCAAATGTAAATGTCACAAAAGAACCAATTCCTGTTGTACCAACAGTTCATTATAACATGGGAGGTATTCCTACTAACTATAAAGCTGAAGTGTTAACTGTTAATGGTTCAGAAAAAACTGTGCCTGGATTAATGGCTATTGGTGAAGCTGCATGTGTATCTGTACATGGAGCTAACAGACTTGGATCTAATTCTTTAATTGATTTAGTAGTATTTGGAAGATCAGCAGCAAAGAGAGCAGCTGAATTGATAACACCAGGAACACCGCATGAGGAAATTCCTGAGTCTGAAACCCAAAAATGTTTAGATAGATTTGATAAGTTAAGAAATGCCAAAGGTGAAAATAGTACTGCAGATTTGAGGCTATCGATGCAAAAAACTATGCAGTCTAAATGCGCTGTATTTAGAACAGAAAAAAATTTGAAAGAAGGTGTGGATGAAATTAGAAAAACTTATGATGGTATAGACTCAATTTCTGTTAAAGATAGATCTTTAGTTTTTAATACCGATCTAGTTGAAACGTTAGAATTTGATAATCTAATAAGACAAGCCGTTACAACAGTGGATTCTGCATATCAAAGAAAAGAAAGCAGAGGCGCACATGCTAGAGAGGATTATCCAAATAGAGATGATCAAAAATTTATGCAACACACTCTCGCTTGGTTTGATGGCAAAAATAGCAAAATTAGTTACAGACCTGTACATCAATCAACTTTGACTACTGATGTACAATATTTTCCACCGCAAGAACGGATTTATTAATGGCACAAATAAGCTTACCAAAAAATTCAGAGATTAAAAAAGGAAAATATTTTGAGGATAAAACTGGATCAAAAAATTTAAGAAAAATTAATATTTATAGATGGGATCCATCAACTGGAGAAAATCCAAGAATAGATACTTATGAAGTTGATATGGACAATTGTCCTTCAAAAGTTTTAGATATTTTAAATAAAATTAAAAATGAAATTGATCCCACACTAGCCTACAGAAGGTCGTGTGCTCATGGTGTTTGCGGTTCATGCGCTATGAATATGGGGGGTAAAAATGGACTAGCTTGTACAACTCCTCATGCAGAGATAGATGGTGACATTGATATTTATCCACTGCCTCATTTAAAAGTTAAAAGAGATTTGATCGGTGATTTAGATGGCTTGTATAAACAATATCAATCCATCGAACCTTGGTTGAAAAATAATTCAACAAAAGAAACGACAGAAATTTTTCAGTCTAAAGAAGATAGAGCAAAACTTGATGGTGCTTACGAATGTATCATGTGTGCTTGTTGTTCTACATCTTGTCCAAGTTATTGGTGGAATGGAGATAAATATTTAGGTCCAGCAGTTTTGCTACAGGCATATAGATGGATCATTGATAGTAGAGATGAAGAGAGAAAAGCAAGATTAAAAAAAGTTGCTGATGAATTAAAATTATATAGATGTCATACTATTTTAAATTGTACAAATGCGTGTCCTAAGGGGCTGAATCCAGCAAAAGCTATAGCTGAAATAAAAAAAATGTTAGCAACGGCTAATGTTTAAATAGACTATTCGATGTTTTTGATCTAAAACACCGTATTCATGAAATTAATAGAACACTTCGTAAACGGTAAAATAATTCCGGGATCTTCAGATAAAAAGGGGAAAGTTTTTTAATCCAGCAACTGGCGAACAAGAGTCTGAGGTAAGACTTGCTTCAAAATCTGATTTAGACGGTGCTGTCGAGATAGCAAAAAGAGCATTTGAAACTTGGTCTTTAAAACCTGCATTACAAAGAGCTAGAATAATTTTTAAATTTAAAGAATTAATTGAAAAAAATTCAGATGAATTGACTAAATTAATAGTTTCTGAACATGGAAAAGTTTATGAAGATGCAAGAGGTTCTTTAACTAGAGGACTTGAGGTAGTAGAATTTGCTTGTGGAATTCCACATTTATTAAAAGGTGAGTTTTCTGAAAATGTGGGTACAAATGTTGATAGTTGGTCAATCAGACAACCATTAGGAGTTGTTGCTGGTATCACGCCATTTAATTTTCCTGCTATGGTACCAATGTGGATGTTTCCAATAGCAATAGCTTGTGGAAATACTTTTATTCTTAAACCATCAGAAAAAGACCCTTCTTGTGCAATAAGATTAGCTGAACTACTTTCTGACGCGGGTCTTCCAGATGGAGTATTCAACGTAATAAATGGAGATAAAGAAGCAGTTGATGCAATCTTAGAAAACAAAGATATCAAAGCTGTTAGTTTTGTTGGATCTACTCCTATTGCAAAATACATTTATGAAAATTCAGCTAAAAATGAAAAAAGAGTTCAAGCCCTAGGTGGAGCAAAAAATCACTTAGTTGTTATGCCAGATTGTGATTTAGATGGTGCAGTTAATGGTCTAATGGGTGCTGCTTATGGTTCAGCTGGAGAAAGATGTATGGCTCAATCTGTTGCGGTTGCAGTTGGAGATATTGGAGATGAACTTGTATCTAGATTATCAAAAAAAGCTGAAGCTTTAAAAGTTGGTCCTGGAATGGATAAAACATCAGAAATGGGGCCTTTAGTTACAAAACAACATCTAGAAAAAGTTACGAGTTATGTTGATTTAGGTGTCAAGGAAGGTGCTAAACTAGTAGTTGATGGTAGAGGTTTAAAACTTCAAGGTTATGAAAATGGTTTCTATATAGGTGGATGTTTATTTGACTATGTAAATAAAGATATGAGAATTTATAAAGAGGAAATATTCGGTCCAGTCTTATCAGTTGTTCGAGTAAAAACTTTTGAAGAGGCAGCGAAATTAATTAACGACCATGAGTATGGAAATGGAGTTAGTATTTATACAAGAGATGGTGATGCAGGCAGAACTTTTGCAAGTAAAATTCAAGTAGGTATGGTTGGTATTAATGTTCCTATCCCAGTTCCAATGGCATTTCATAGTTTTGGTGGTTGGAAAAGATCATTATTTGGAGATAGCGGAATGCATGGTATGGAAGGAATAAAATTTTATACTAAACTTAAAACAGTAACATCCAGATGGCCTTCAGGTGTCCGATCAAATGCGGAATTTGTTATGCCAACAATGAAATAAAGGAATAAATGACAAAAATATCTTTAATTGGTGCAGGCCAAATAGGTGGAACTCTTGCACATTTAATAGGAACAAAAGAATTAGTGAATGAAGTGGTTTTATTTGATGTAGCTAGTGGTATTGCAAAAGGAAAAGCATTAGATATCGCACAATCTTCATCTGTAGATGGTTTCAATGTTAGGTTTTCAGGAACTGATAATTATGAGGACATAAAAGACTCAGATGTAATAATAATTACAGCAGGCGTTCCAAGAAAACCTGGAATGAGCCGAGACGATCTTCTTGGAATTAATTTAAAAATTATTAAACAAGTTGCTGAGGGGGTAAAGAAAAATGCTCCTAACGCTTTTGTGATCTGTATCACCAATCCTTTAGATGTTATGGTTATGGCATTTCAAAAATTTTCAGGTTTGTCATCAAATAAAGTTGTTGGTATGGCAGGTATTTTAGATAGTTCGAGATTTAAATTATTTTTATCATTAGAACTAAATGTGCCAGTAAGAGAAATTGAGGCAATGGTTATGGGTGGTCATGGTGACACCATGGTTCCTATGCCAAGATTTACAAAAATTTCAGGTAAACCATTGTTAGATCTTGTAAAAGATGGAAAGATTTCTTCAGAAAGAGTTGAGGAAATTAATCAAAGAACACGAGATGGTGGTGCAGAAATAGTTAAATATTTAGAAAAAGGATCAGCCTTTTATGCACCAGCAGCTTCAGGAGTGCAAATGGCAGAAGCATATTTGAATGATCAGAAAAAATTATTACCCTGCGCTGTACAATTAAATGGAGAATACGGTGTGAAAAATGTTTATGCAGGTGTTCCTGTTGTCATTGGAAAAGATGGTATAGAAAAAATTGAAGAGATTGATTTAGATGAAAAAGAAAAAAAAGAATTTATGCATTCAATAGATGCTGTAAAAGCTTTATGGGAAGCTGCATCTAAAATAGATCCTGATTTATCTAAATAATAATGAATATTCACGAGCATCAAGCTAAACAAATATTAAAAAAATATGGAGCTGTAGTTCCCGATGGAGTATTTGCGCTTAATGTTGATGAACTTATTGAAAAAGCAAAAGCACTCAAAACTGATAAATATGTACTTAAAGCACAAATCCATGCTGGAGGTAGAGGAAAAGCTGGTGGTGTAAAAATTTTAAACTCTATTGAGGAACTAACTGTAGCAGCTAAAGAATTACTAGGAAAAACACTAGTTACTCATCAAACTGGTCCTGAAGGTAGAGAGGTAAAAAGATTATACGTAGAAGAATCATCAAATATAGATAAAGAATTTTACTTATCGTGTCTGGTTGATAGGGCAAGTTCTAAAATTGCATTTATATCAAGTGACCAAGGAGGGATGGACATTGAAGAAGTTGCAAGCAGTTCACCTGAAAAAATTATAACTACAAAAGTTGATATAGGTGATGAAATTTCTGAGTCCGATTGTGAAAAAATAATTAATATTTTTAATTTAAATGAAGACGCAAAAAAACAAGCAATAACCTTAATAAAATCAATATATAAAATGTTTGTAAGTACTGATGCAAACATGGTTGAAGTAAATCCATTAATTTTGACAAAAGAGGAAAAAATTGTTTGTTTAGATGCAAAAGTTAATTTCGACTCTAACGCTTTATTCAGGCATCCAGAAATTGTTGAATTAAGAGATTTTAATGAGGAAGATCCTACAGAGATAGAAGCTAGCGAGCATGATCTTGCATATATCAAGCTGGATGGAAGTATCGGCTGCATGGTGAATGGAGCAGGATTAGCGATGGCAACCATGGATATAATTAAATTGTATGGCAAAACGCCAGCAAATTTTTTAGATGTAGGTGGTGGAGCATCTAAAGAAAAAGTATCTGCAGCATTAAAGATAATTCTCTCAGACAAAAATGTTAAAGGTATTTTAATAAATATTTTTGGAGGAATTATGAGATGTGATGTTCTTGCTCAAGGAGTAGTAGATGCAGCTAAGGAAATAAATATTAGTGTTCCTTTAGTTGTACGATTAGCAGGTACAAATTTTAAAGAAGGAAAAGAAATTCTTGATAATTCTGGATTAGAATTAATTTCTGCAGAAAATTTAGATGATGCAGCTAAGAAAATTGTTGAGGCAATAAAATAATATGTCAGTTTTAGTAAATAATAATACAAAAGTAATTTGTCAGGGATTTACAGGCGCACATGGAACTTTTCATTCAGAGCAGGCTATAAAATATGGAACCAATCTTGTTGGTGGAGTTACACCAAAGAAAGGTGGACAAAAACATTTAGATAGACCTGTTTTTAACAGTGTTTTAGAAGCAAAAAATGAAGTTGGCGCTGACGCAACTATGATTTATGTGCCTGCTAAATTTGCAGCAGCAGCAATAATTGAAGCAATTGATGCATCAATTGAACTTATTGTTTGTATAACAGAGGGAATTCCAATCCAAGATATGCTTAGAGTAAGACAAAAATTAAGTTATTCAAATAGCAGATTAATTGGACCTAATTGTCCAGGAATTATTACACCAGATGAATGTAAAATAGGAATTATGCCAGGTAATATTCATAAAAGAGGAAGTGTTGGAATTGTATCAAGGTCAGGTACATTAACATATGAGGCAGTAGCTCAAACAACCGAAAATGGACTGGGTCAATCAACTTGTATTGGTATTGGTGGTGATCCTATTAATGGAACAAATTTTATAGACTGTTTAGATTTATTTTTAAATGATGATGAAACAGAGTCTATTTTAATGATAGGTGAAATCGGAGGAACAGCTGAAGAGGAAGCTGCTGACTTTATAAAAAATCATAAGATCAAAAAGCCAATTGTTGGATTTATTGCAGGAATTACTGCTCCTCCAGGCAGAAGAATGGGACATGCTGGTGCTATAATTTCAGGTGGCAAAGGTGGGGCTGAAGATAAAATAAAAAAAATGGAAGAATCTGGCATTACTGTTGCTAAATCACCATCAATCATTGGAAAAACTTTATTTAATAAACTGTCTAATTGAAAAATAATATTAGAGGGATATATTAAATAAAAAAGATGTCTTCATCAAAAAATCTTGATTTCGAAAAAACTTCATTTTTGAATAAGTCTAATAGTGCATTCATAGAAGAGATGTATTTAAAATTTATTAATAAAGATGCAGATCTTCCAGAAAGTTGGGCAAATTATTTTGAGGGAATTGGCGAAGAATTAGATTTAATAGCAAAAGAAATTAATGGTCCATCTTGGGGGCCTTCTAAAAAAAAGATCAATATTGATGAATTACAGAAAAAAATAGAGGAACAGGATAAAAGTGATTTTGATAATGTCAAATTAGACACTTCAGAAAAATTTAATTTTCAATTACTTGCTGACTCAAATAAAGATTCTATCAGTGCTGTAGCATTAATTAGAGCATATAGACTAAGAGGACATTTATTAGCAGATTTGGATCCTTTAGAAATGAGAGAGTCAGAATATTTAGATGAACTTCATCCAGATTTTTATGGTTTTAAAAAAGAAAATTACGATAAAAAAATTTTTCTAAATGGTGTAATTAATCGTAAGCATGCAAACATAAGAGAAATACTTAAGTTTATGAAGAAGACCTATTGTGGAAAAATAGGTTATGAGTTCATGCATATTTCAAATCCAGTTGAAAGAAAGTGGTTTAGAGACAGAATAGAGCAAGATAAAAATGCGCTCCAATTTACAAAAAATGGTAAAGAGGCAATTTTAAATAAATTAGTACAGGCAGAAGGGTTTGAAAAATTTTTAGCTACCAAATATGTGGGAACAAAAAGGTTTGGACTAGATGGTGGTGAAAGTTTAATACCTGCTCTTGAACAAATAATAAAAATTGGTGGTCAAAATAATATTAAAGAAGTTAAAATAGGCATGTCTCATAGAGGCAGACTTAATGTTTTGGCAAATGTTTTACAAAAATCTTACAAAAGAATTTTTAATGAATTTGCTGGTGAGTTTAGTTCTGATACTGAAGATGGCGCTGGAGATGTAAAATATCATCTTGGAGCATCATCAGATAGGGAATTTGATGGAAACTCAGTACATGTAAGTTTAACAGATAATCCTTCACATCTAGAAGCTGTTAACCCAGTTGTTTTGGGACAGACAAGAGCCAAACAGTTTTTCCACAAAGACCGTGAAAGAAATAAAGTTATACCTATTCTTATTCATGGGGACGCAGCTTTTGCAGGCCAAGGAGTTGTGGCAGAATGTTTTGCAATGTCTGGACTACCAGGACACAACACTGGAGGAACAATTCATATTATTGTTAATAATCAGATAGGATTTACTACTAGTCCGAGATTTGCTAGGTCTTCACCATATCCATCTGATGTTGCAAAAATGGTAGAGGCACCAATTCTTCATGTTAATGGAGATGATCCAGAAGCAGTTGTTTATGCGACCAGAATAGCAACAGAATTTCGACTAAAATTTAATAGAGACGTAGTAGTAGATTTAATTTGCTATAGAAGATTTGGACATAATGAGGGAGACGAGCCTTCATTTACTCAACCTTTAATGTATAAAAAAATTAGATCTCATCCCAGTGTTTATAAAATTTATGGAAATAAATTGGTAAACGAAAAATCTATAACTCAAGAATTACTAAATCAAAATGTTAAATCATTTAAAGATTTACTTGATGAACAGTATAAAAGTGCAAAAGATTATAAACCTAAAATAGAATGGTTCGAGGGAACATGGTCAAGATATAAACCTGAAAGAGGTAAAGATAAAAGGGGCATAACAGGTTATGACGAAAATAAATTAAAAATAATTTCAGATAAAATAAATGGCATTCCTGAAGAAAAAAATATTCACAAGACTATCTCTAAAATATTTAATGCCAGAAAAGAAAGTATTGAAAAAGGTGCTGGAATAGACTGGTCTTCAGCAGAGGCTCTAGCGTTTGGATCTTTGCTTGAAGAGGGATATCCAGTTAGACTTGTAGGACAAGATTCTGGAAGAGGGACATTCAGTCAACGACATTCTGTGTTGAGAAATCAAATAGATAACACTAGGTACATTCCTCTTAATAATATTTCTAATAATCAAAAGCAATTTGAAGTAGTTGATAGTTTTTTATCTGAACTTGCAGTTTTGGGCTTTGAATACGGTTACAGTCTAGTAGAACCAAATACCCTTACTCTTTGGGAAGCACAATTTGGTGATTTTGCAAATGGTGCTCAAGTAGTAATTGATCAATTTATTGCATCTGGTGAGAGAAAATGGAATAGAGCATCTGGTATAGTAATGTTATTACCTCATGGATATGAAGGACAAGGACCAGAGCATTCATCAGCAAGGCTAGAAAGATTTTTACAACTTTGCTCAAACGATAATATGCAAGTAATGAACTGCACAACTCCAGCAAATTATTTTCATGCTTTAAGAAGACAAATGCATAGGAGTTTCAGAAAGCCACTAGTTATAATGACACCGAAATCACTATTAAGAAATAAATATTGTGTTTCAAATTTAGAAGATTTTAACAAAAAAAACTCTTTCCATAGAGTGTTGTGGGATCATGCTATCGATCCTAAGTCTAAAGGATTTATTAAACTAAAAGAAAGCTCTAAAATTAAAAAAGTAATTCTTTGTTCTGGAAAAGTATATTTTGATTTATTAGATGCCAGAGAAAAACTCAAAAAAGATGATGTAGTGGTGTATAGAATTGAACAATTGTATCCATTTCCAGCAAAAGCTCTAGTTAAGGAGTTAAAACAATATGTTAATAATGCTGAATTCTTCTGGTGCCAAGAAGAACCAAAAAATATGGGTGCTTGGTTTTCAGTTAGAGATTATATCCAATGGACATTAGACACTTTAAAGGCTAATAATAATAAAATTTCTTATATAGGAAGAAGCCCAGACGCAACTCCTGCAACAGGATATGCCAAAAGGCATAATTCTCAACAACAAGAAATAATTAACGAGGTTTTTGATTAATTATAATGAGTGAAAAAATTGTAGTCCCAGCTCTTGGTGAAAGTATAACAGAAGCGACTGTAGCAAAATGGTTAAAAAACGCAGGTGATACAGTCGAAGCAGATGAACCAATTGTTGAGCTAGAGACAGATAAGGTAAATTTAGAAGTGCCATCTCCAATTTCTGGTGTGTTAACTGAGATAAATTCACAAGACGGATCAGTTGTTGAAGTAGGAGCATTATTAGGTTCTGTATCAGCTGATAGTGGATCAGTTAAATCTGCACCAAAAAGTAGAGAAGAAATCAAGAAAGAGGAAATTGTTCCTGTAGAGAGCAATGTAATAAAATTAGATGCTAACAAAAAAGAACCAAAAATATTTGAAGAAAAG
>CACPOX010000024.1 GCA_902635665.1 uncultured Pelagibacteraceae bacterium | reverse complement strand
AGATGAAGATGAGATTAAATTTAATTATGACGATGGATACGAGAAATATTCTTATAAAAAAACCTTTGAAGGTGTAGTTAATAATCTTGAACGAAGATTTTTAGAGTCTGATAGCGAATGGAAAAGAGAAGCAATAGCTGAATATCAATCTGATACTGCCTGTGAAGCCTGTAATGGTGATAGATTAAAAGAAGAAGCATTATGTGTAAAAATTAATGATCTTAATATTAGTGAAGTAACAAAAAAATCTATTTTAGATGCAGCAGAATGGTTTAAAAATTTAGAAAATAACCTTGATAAAAGACAATTTAAAATAGCTGAACATGTTCTAAAAGAAATCAATGAAAGATTAAATTTTCTTTTAAATGTTGGTCTAGATTATTTAACATTGTCTAGAGAGTCTGGAACTTTGTCAGGTGGTGAAGCTCAAAGAATAAGGCTGGCTTCACAGATTGGATCTGGTTTAACTGGTGTTTTATACGTTTTGGATGAACCTTCAATTGGATTACACCAAAAAGATAACGTTAAACTGATTAATGCACTAAAAAGATTACGAGATCTAGGTAATACTGTTATTGTTGTAGAGCATGACACTGAGACAATGGAAAATGCAGATCATATTATTGATCTAGGTCCTGAAGCTGGAAGTAATGGCGGCGAGATAACGGCAGAAGGATCATATGATGAGATTAAAAAAGATAAAAATAGTATTACAGGTCAATATCTTGCAAATAAAAAAACAATTGAAATTCCAAAATCACGACGTTTAGCTAAAAATGGAAGATTTGTAGAAATCAATGGTGCAAGTGGAAATAATTTAAATAATGTAAATCTTAAAATTCCAACCGGAACATTTACCTGTGTTACTGGTGTTTCTGGAAGTGGAAAATCTACCCTAATATTACAAACATTGTTTCATGCTTTAAATTTAACTTTAAATAATAAAGCAAGAAAAGCACCTAAATCATTTAAAGGTTATAAGGGCGTAGAATTAATTGATAAAATAATTGATATTGACCAATCTCCTATTGGAAGAACCCCTAGATCAAATCCAGCAACATATACAGGGGCCTTTGGACCTATTAGAGATTGGTTTACAAGCCTGCCAGAGTCCAAAACAAGAGGATATAAACCAGGAAGATTTTCTTTCAATGTTAAAGGAGGTAGATGTGAGGCTTGTGAAGGTGATGGTGTAATTACATATGAAATGCATTTTTTACCTGATGTTTATATACAGTGTGATGAATGTAAGGGTACCAGGTACAATAGAGAAACTTTAGAAATTAAATTTAAAGGTAAAAGTATTGCTGATGTTTTAGATATGTCTGTCGATGAGGGATGTGAGTATTTTGAAAATATATCTAATATAAAAACAAAATTGTTAACTCTTAAAAAGGTTGGGTTAGGTTATATAAAAATTGGTCAGCAAGCAACTACCCTATCAGGAGGTGAAGCGCAACGAATCAAGCTTGCAAAAGAACTTTCAAAAAGATCAACAGGAAGAACTATGTATATTTTAGATGAACCAACCACAGGTTTGCATCAACATGATATTAAAAAACTTTTGGAAATACTTCATACATTTGTAAAACTTGGGAACACAGTAGTTGTCATTGAACATAATTTAGATGTAATTAAAACAGCAGATTACATTGTGGATATGGGTCCTGAGGGTGGTGTAAAAGGTGGTAATATTGTCGCCGAAGGAAAACCTGAAGAAGTATGCAAAGTTAAGGATAGTTATACCGGTCAATTTTTAAAACCTCTATTAGCTTAGATTTAACAACTTAAAAATATTAAAAAATTAGTGTATAGTTATGTAGAATCATGAGTAATTTATTATCATCATTATCAAAAACAATTCACACATCACTTGCGTTAGCAATAATATTGTTTTTAGGATTATTTTATTTAAACGATGGGATAGCTATTGATGCATTATTCTGGAGCTGGTTGTTTAGATATATACATGTAATTGTTGCAATTATGTGGATTGGATTATTGTGGTATTTCAATTTTGTTCAAATTCCAAACATGGGAAAAATTCCAGATGAACAAAAACCAGCCATTGGTAAAGTAATTGCTCCTGCTGCATTATTTTATTTTAGATGGGCTGCAGCGTTAACTGTTCTTTCAGGTTTAATTCTTGCTTATCTTAATGGATATCTTCATGATGCAATGAGTTTAAGTCTTGGGTCAGGTGTACCTAAGCACACTGCAATTGGAATTGGAATGTGGCTTGGAATTATAATGGCATTTAATGTATGGTTTGTAATTTGGCCAAATCAAAAAAGAGCTTTAGGAATAGTTGAAAGTGATCCAGAAACAAAAGCCAAATCAGCTAAAACTGCAATGCTATTCTCAAGAACAAATACTTTGTTATCCTTACCAATGTTACTTACAATGGTAATTGCTCAAAATTTATATTAAATTATTTTTTATCCTCTTCTTCTCTAAGAACAGTTTTTTGTGAAACTCTTAGTCTAACCAAAACAGTATTAGCTATATAAATAGAAGAATAAGTTCCAAAAATAACACCGAGTATCATTGCTAATGAAAATCCTTTTAATATTTCTCCACCAAAAAAATAAATTGCTAATAAAGCAAGCAAAGTAGTTGCAGAAGTTATTATAGTTCTAGATAAAGTTTCATTTATAGAAATATTTGTTAATTCAAAAATTTTTATATCAGAATATTTTCTTAAATTTTCACGTACACGGTCAAAGATAACCACAGTATCATTCATAGAATATCCAACTATAGTTAAGACTGCTGCAATAATTGATAAATTTATTTCTAAGCTAAATAAAGAAAAAACTCCAAGAGTTACAATAACATCATGAAACAAAGCTAAAATTGCACCCAAACTGAATTGCCATTCAAATCTAATCCAAATATAGATTAGCATTAATGCTAAAGACAAAGATATTGCTATTACGCCTGATTTTAATAATTCAGCACTTACCTTTGGCCCAACATTCTCTACCCTTCTAAAATCATAGTTATTTCCAAAAGATTTATCTAAATTAGCTTTAATTTCTTCAATAATATTCTTTTTGTTATCTTTGTTTTCAAATTTAACTAAAAAATCTTTATCATTACCAAATTTCTTAACGGAAACATCTCCTAGATCCATTTGACTAAATCTGTCTCTTAATGAACTAACATTTATTTTAGAATCTGAAGCTCTTAATTCAATTAAAGTACCACCTTTGAAATCTATACCAAAATTAAGACCTTTAAAAATTAGTAATAATAATGAAACAATAATTAAAACTGATGATAGTAAATTAAAGTGATTATAATATTTGTTAAAAGCAATCATTAAATTAATTTTTCCTTATCTTTATTTCTTGATACATAAATACTAGTGAACAATCTTGCTATAAAATAGACTGAAAATAGAGTAGTAAAAATTCCAACTCCTAAAGTTACAGCAAAACCTTTCACTGGACCTGAGCCCATGAAAAACAAAATAATTGCTGCTAATAATGTAGTAATATTAGCATCTAAAATTGCTGTTCTTGATTTAGTATATCCGCCATCAAAAGCCAAAATATTATTAGTCTCGTCTTTTAATTCTTCTTTAATTCTCTCAAAAATTAAAACATTTGCATCAACAGCCATACCTACAGTTAGAATAATTCCTGCAATACCAGGTAATGTTAAAGTGGCTTCAAATAAAGTTAAAACGCCTAACAGAATAAATAAATTAACTATCAGAGTTACATTAGTAATTAATCCAAAAATTTTATATTTTACGAACATAAAAATTATCACCAACATAAAACCTATTGCTAAGGCAATCATTCCTGCATTAATTGAGTCTTGTCCAAGATCAGGTCCAACCGTTCTTTCTTCAATAATTTCTAATGGTGCTGGTAATGCTCCTGATCTTAATAATAAAGCTAGATCAGTTGCTGTTTGAAAAGTGAAACCACCACTTATTTGACCAGAACCGCTTGCAATGGTATCTCTAACTACAGGTGCACTAATAATTTTACCATCTAAAACAATTGCTAATTGCTTTCCAATACCAGTTGACGTTGCCTTACCAAATCTTTTTGCACCTACTCTATCTAAGGTAAATGAAACAATTGTTTGGTTAGTTTGAGTGTCCATTTTTGGTTGAGCATCAAGTAAATTTTCACCACTTATTATAATTCTTTTACTAACTGTGGCTTCTTCTAGACCATTTTCAAATTTTAACTTTTCAACACCAAAACGATCATTTTCATCATTTGTTACAAACCGAAAAGTAAGGTTTGCAGTTTTGCCAAGCAATGATTTTATTCTCATCGGATCATCTAATCCAGGTAGCTCTACTAAAATTCTGTTATTTCCTCTTTTAAGTATGTTGGGTTCATTAGTTCCAACCTCATCCACCCTTCTTCTAACTATTTCTATAGCTTGATCTTGAGAAGAAGTTTTAAGTTTAATTAAACCCTGTCTTGAAAAATTAACTTTAAAATTTAACCCTGTATCTTCAATTTCTAACTGATGTGATTTAAATCTTGGGTAATAAGGATTAAGATCGCTATTTTCATCTTGAAAAACATCTAAGATAGATTGCTTATCATTTTCTGTTGCATTAAAAAAAATATTTTGATTTTCTATCTTTATATTGTTGATCTTAATATTTTTTTCTTTGAAGTAATTTCTGATAGTTGTTGTTAAGTTTTGAAGTTTTTGTTCAATTACAGGTTCATTGTCAATTTCAAGTAATAGATATGATCCACCTTGAAGGTCTAATCCTAGATTAATTTTTTTGTCAAAAAAATTATCATCAAATTTAAAAAGATTTGATGAGGCAATTAAAATAAATAAAACTGAAAAAAGAGTTATAAATAAAATTCTTAACTTAGAGAAATAAAGCACTTAACTAAAAATAATTATTTTTTAACTTCTTGTGTATTTGTATTAACAAGACTTTGGATACCTGTTGATTTAACTATCTCAACTTTTACGTTTTCAGCAATTTCTACTTCAACTTTATCATTGTCTATAAGTCTTTCCACAGTACCTGTAATTCCACCAGAAGTAACAACCTTGTCACCTCTCTTAAGACTTTCAACCATTGCTTTGTGTTCTTTAACTTTTTTTTGCTGTGGTCTAATTAAGAAAAAATAAAAAATAACAAATATTAAAATTAACGGTATAAATTGTCCTATTCCTGAGCCTTCCATAAATCTCCTTATAAATTATGTGAATATTTATACTATCTATGTAATTAAAACAACTTTATTTAGCTGAAATCAATTCCAAATTATTCATATACGGTCGCAGTATCTTAGGAACAATAATTGAACCATCTTTTTGTTGATAGTTTTCTAGAACAGCAATTAAAGTTCTACCCACAGCTAAACCACTTCCATTTAATGTTCCAACAAAAACAGTTTCCTTGTTTTTATTTTTATATCTTGATTTCATTCTTTGTGCCTGAAACGTTGAACAAGAAGAGCATGATGATATTTCACGATACTTGTTTTCTGATGGTAACCACACTTCGATATCATAGGTTTTTTCAGCACTGAAACCCATATCCCCAGAGCATAAAATTACTTTTCTATAAGGTAACTCTAACTTATCCAGAATATCTGTCGCGCAATTAGTCATTCGCTCTAATTCTTCAAGACAATTTTCTTTTTCAACGATACTGACCATCTCAACTTTATAAAATTGATGTTGTCTAATCATTCCTTTGGTATCTTTTCCATAACTGCCTGCTTCTTTTCTAAAACATGGAGTTGAAGCAACAAATCTCATAGGTAATTCTTTTTGATCAACAATTTTATCTTTAACAATATTAGTTAATATTACTTCAGCTGTTGGAATTAAAAATTTTCTATCAGATCCTTGATCAAATTTTATCTCAAATTGATCGTTTTCAAATTTTGGTAATTGCCCGGTTCCATACATTGTATTGTCAGAAGCTATCAATGGAGGTGAGATTTCTTGATAGCCGTTTTGAATAATATGAGTATCCAGCATAAAATTAGATAAAGCTCGTTCTAGTAATGCTAACTCTTTTTTAACAAATACAAATCTTGATCCAGTTGTTTTTGTTGCTAGATCAAAATCAAGCATGCCTAAATTTTCACCAAGTTCATAATGAGATCTAGGTTTAAAATCAAATTCAGGAACTTTCCCAGTTTTTAAAATTTCCACATTATCATTTTCATCTTTTCCATTTGGAACGTCTGGATGAGGTATGTTTGGTATGCTTGATAAAATATTATCTAATTCAGTTTTGGTATTTTTTTGCTGCTCAGTAATCTTTTCCAATTCTGTAGATATTTCTTTAGATTTTTTGAATAAACTTTCATCTTTAGATTTTGAAATATCTTTTTTTTCTTTTTCTAAGTTTTCTTTCTTTTGAATTAAATCTCTATTTAACTCATCAAGCTTTTTTAAATTATTAAAATCAATTTTAACTGAACGTTTTTCAAGCTCTTTTTCAAATTTTGAAAAATCCTTTCTAATTTCTTTTAAATTATGCATCAGTTTTTTCTAAATTTTTATTTTCTATAAATTTTACTGAAAATATTGACAATTCATATAAAATTAATAAAGGTATAGCTAAACCTATTTGAGTAATTGGATCTGGTGGTGTAAGTAATGCAGCAGCAGCAAATATAATTATTACTACATACTTTCTTCTTTCTTTCAAAAATTTACTATCAACAACACCTATTCTTGCTAATAAGCTTAAGACTATGGGTAGTTGGAAACTTATTCCAAATGCAAAAATTAACTTCATAACAAGTGACAAGTATTCATTTACTTTAGCTTCTAATTGAATTGGTAGACTTGTAGACATCCCTGTACTTTCAAATGATAAAAAAAATTTAATAGCAAGAGGCATTATCAAATAGTAAACAAGCATACCTCCTAAAAAGAAAAGGATTGGTGTTAGTACAAGATATGGAAGTAAGGCAACTTTTTCATGTTTGTATAATCCCGGGGCAATAAATTTCCATATTTGCATAAGAATAAATGGACATGTCACGAAGAAAGCTGTGAAAAAGGATACCTTAATATACGTTAAAAAAGTTTCTTGTAATGCTGTAAAAATAAGCCTTCTGTCAGACCCATCATCTTTTACAGCTTGAGCAAATGGATCAACTAAAAAACCGTATATGTGTTCTGCAAATACGTAACAAATAATAAAAAAGATTATTAGAAATATAAAACTATGTATTAATCTTTTTCTTAATTCTGTTAGATGGCTAACAAATCCACCTTCATTTTCCTCATTGCTCATCTTTTTTTGTTTCTTTTTTTATTTCTTTATCAATTTTTTCTTCATCAATTTCTAAATTTGAAACTTCATTTTGAATATTGCTCACATATCTTTTTGCAGTCCCTATCCAAGAACCTGCTTTCTTTAACATGATTGGAAAATCTTTAGGACCAAGAACAACAATTGCAATACCAACAACAATTAATATCTCAAACCAACCAATAGTAGGCATGTGATTTAATCTTTGTTTTCTGAGTCTTTATTTTCGTCGGATATATTTTTTGGCTCTGTATCGTCAGTAACATCTGACGCCATTCCTTTTTTGAAACTTTTAATTCCCTTAGCTACATCACCCATCAGACTAGAGATTTTACCTCTTCCAAATAATAAGACTACTAATATAACTACGATTGCTATTTGCCAAATTCCTATGCTCATGAAAAACTTATAACCTTTTTATGGTTAATTTAAAAGTTACTTTTTTGTTAATCTTTCTCTTCTGTATTAAGAGTGCTGTTTAACATCTCGTCAATATTAGAATAAATATCCTCTTTTTTTTCTTCTTGTTTTTCTTTGTAGAATTTTCCAGTTCCAAAAATTGCATTATCAACACTAGAACTGTCAATTAATCCAGCAGCACCTAATTCATCAATTGTTGGTAAATCAGATAATTTTTGAAGATTGAAATGACTTAAAAATTCATCAGTTGTAACATATTGAATTGGTCTACCTGGTACATCTTTACGACCACCTGGTTTGACCCAGTTTAGTTCCATCAATATTTCAAGAGTATTCGTTCCAAATGCAACTCCTCTTATCTCCTCAATCTCTGCTCTAGTAACGGGTTGATGATAAACAATTATTGCTAAAGTCTCTACAGCAGCTCTAGAAAGTTTTTTTTCGACAGTCCTTTCTTGTGACATGATATTAGATAAGTTAGGTGAAGTTCTAAACGACCACTTTTCTTTTATACAAACAAGATTAATTCCACGTTTAGAGTATTCTTGTTGTAACTTTTCTAATGATTTAGAAACACTACCTTTTTTTGTTATTTTACTTTCGATTGTATCAACATCTAATGGTTCAGCAGCAGCAAAAATAACTGCTTCAATTTCTTTTTCTAAATCAGACAACTTAGATGGAAATTTAACAATATTATCTTTTGAAATTTTTTCTTTTTTAATCATTATTTTCCTTCACATAAATATCGTCAAATAACTTATCTTGTTTCATAGTTAAATTACCTTCTTTGACTAATTCTAATGAACCAGCAAAAATTCCTGCTTTTCCAGTGCGTTTATATTTTGAACCACTTTTAAAATTTTTAGGAATTAAATCATCTAATTTTTTCCAATCAATCAATTTACCAAAAAATTCTCTTATTGTTTTAATTCCATCCTCAGCAGTAAATACTGGTAATTTTGGAATATTCATTTTTTGAAAGTCCTTTGTCATAATAATTGTTGAATATGACTTGAGAAGCTCAAATAAACTTAAATTATACTCAGTACTATAAATAGACCTTATATTTCCTTTCATTCCTCTTGATCGAATTTCTCTTCCTAATCTTTTTCTTTTAAGCATTTGTTCGGAAAGTAATCTTATTAATTCTAATTTTTTAAGTTGTAATTTTAATTTTTCAGCGACTTCTTGGACTTTAAATTCTTCTTCAGGTGTTCCTGGAAGTAATAATTTAGATTTTAAATATGCTAACCAAGTTGCCATCAATAAATATTCTGACGCAATTTCTAAATTTAAGTCTTTTTCTTTTGTAATATAATCATGAAACTGATCAGCTAACTTTGTGATTGATATCTCCTCAAGATCTACCTTTTGAGCTTTGGCTAAATCCAAAAGGACATCTAGAGGGCCATTATAATTATTAATATCAACATTGAATAATGCAGAATCAGAAATAGTCATGTTATGATATTAACTTAAAATTTTATAAAATAGCGATGTTTTTTTAATAATAAAATTACTAACCTTTGGTGAATTATCACCAACTACCTTCATTTCAGACAATTTGCCATTACAATGAAGAGCAAGGTTACAACCTGCGCTAAACGTTTTAATAGTATTAGTTTTTAAATCATCTTTTAAACTTTTCATTGATAAATCGTCTGAAATTAAAATGTTTTTAAAGTCAATTTTTTTTCTAATTAAATTTATAATTTTTTTAGAGTGTGTAGCTGTATTTAGCTTATCGATACTTCGATAAATTACATGCGCTGTCATTGCAAAATAGCTTTGTTTTTTCTTGAATGGAAAAAAATCATTTTTATTTAAATAATTTAAGTTTTTTGTAACAACAGGAGTAAATTTATGACTATCTACCTTAGCTAATCCATGTCCTGGTATATGTTTCATCACAGTTCCAATGGAATTTTCGTGAAAATAATCAATACAAATATCTCCAATTTTAGAAATATTTTTTTTGTTTGTTGAAAAAGATCTATCGCCAATAATGCTGCTAGCACCTTTAACTCTTAGGTCTAAAACTGGGACTGTATTTATATTAACACCGATTGATTTAAGTAAATACGAAGTCTTATCAATAAATAATTTATAAATAATACTAAATTTTTTCTTATCTTTTGTGAATAAATTACCAAAATATTTAGAAGTTAAATTGTCAAATGAGATAATTTTACTTAATCGATTTACTCTTCCGCCCTCTTGATCAATTAATATTGGGTATTTTTTGTCTTTAAATATCTTTTTTATACTATCAGTTAATTTTTTAGTTTGTTCAATTGAATTTATGTTTCTGGAAAATAAAATAACACCCCATGGTTTATATTTCTTTAAAAAGGTAATTTCTTTATTTGATAATGTTGATGATTTTAAACCAACAATAAAAGCTCTTCTATTCTTAATCATTCTCTAAAAGTTTCCAAAAATTAAACTTTTTTTTCTTTTTTTTGTTTGTTTGCTTAACGTATTCTATTACATTTTGTGTATCCTTTTCCAAAACAGGTAAATTTTTTGAATATAATTTAATTTTTTCATCATTGTTTTTATAAGATCTGTATGATTTTTTTTTATTTTCATCTGAAAAATAATACCTACCAGTCAAAAAAATAAATGAAGCAATTACAACAATAAAGATTAAATACTTAATTTCTTTTAGCATTACATTTTATCCGGTGTATCTACACCAACTATATTCATTCCAGAATTTACAACGTTAGATATTGCTTTTAAAAAAATTAATTTATCTGGTGAAACTGTTTTTTGATCATTAATAAATCTTTTTTCCGGGTTTTGTTTACCAAGATTCCAATATGAATGAAATTCTGAAGCCAGATCATATAAATAAACAGGTATTCTGTGTGGTTCTAATTTTGAACTAGCTGCATCAATGCATTTGGGCCATTCTGAAATCTTTTTTAAAATTTTAATTTCATCT
>CACPOX010000023.1 GCA_902635665.1 uncultured Pelagibacteraceae bacterium | reverse complement strand
AAAGGTTTGTAAAAAAATTTTAATTATTTCATAATTACTTTCACCTAAAAGAATTAATGCAAACCAAATACACATTAATGTTATTGCTAGAATATTTATTATTCCGGTAATCCTATGAGAAATAGATACTAGAGACGAAATATGCCATTTATAAATTTGTATATGTGGTGATAGTGGTTTATTTTCCATTGCCTATTTTGAATTAATTATTGTCTCTGCAATTTCGACAGAATTTAGAGCTGCACCTCTTAATAAATTGTCTGATACTATCCATAAATTAATAGAATTCTCTTTTGTTTTATCTTCTCTAATTCTTGATATATAAGTCTCGTCTTTTCCTGTGGCTTCTAGTGGCGTGCTATAACCTCCATTTTCTCTTTTATCTATAACCTCACATCCTTCAGCATTACTTAGAGCTTCTCTAACTTTTTCTAAATTAAATGGCTTTTCAAACTCTATATTTACAGCCTCAGAGTGAGAAACCAATACAGGAATTCTTACGCATGTTGCTGTAAGCTCAATTGTTTCATCTAAAATCTTTTTGGTTTCATTTGTCATTTTTAATTCTTCTTTTGTGTATCCATCATCAGCAAATACATCAATGTGCGGAATTATATTAAATGCTATTTGTTTAGTAAAATTTTTTGACTCAATTTTTTTACCTTCTAAATATTTTTTAGTTTGTTCAACTAATTCATCCATTGGATCTTTACCACCACCTGAAACTGATTGGTAAGTTGATACCACTACTCTTTTTATTTTAAATAAATCATGAAGAGGTTTAAGCGCAATAACTAATTGCGCTGTAGAGCAGTTTGGATTTGCAATTATATTTTTTTTCATTTTTTTGATATCAGATGCATTCACTTGTGGGACAATCAATGGAACATCTGGATCCATCCTAAAAAAACTTGAATTATCTATTACGATTGTATGTTTGGCAGCCTTTTCTGCAAATTTTTCAGCAATTTTTCCTCCTGCTGCAAAAAAAGTTATATCTGCTTTTGAAAAATCATATGTATCTAAATTCTCAATTTCATACTCTTTATCTCTAAAAGAGATTTTTTTTCCTGCACTTTTTTTTGATGCAACTAAATATAGATTATCAAACTTGAAGTTCTTTTTATTAAAAACTTCAAGAGTTTTCCTACCAACATTTCCTGTTGCACCTACTATAGCTATGTTCATTTTAAAGTTGTTATACTAAATAAAAGGTAAATCGCAAACTTTACCACTATAAATATCACCATTTATGCCAGCTTTTACGTCTTGGTCTATATTCCAATGCGATTTTTTCATCATAGCAATACCAATTACTTTTTTAAAATAAGGCGAATAACAGGCTGACCTTAGTTCTCCAATGATTTTGTTATTATCATCAGTAAGATCTAAAGATCCTGTTAAACTTATTTTATCCAAATCTAACTTAACACCCATTAATTTTCTTTTTATACCTTCGGATTTTAATTTCCTTAATTTTTCTTTTCCTAAAAAAATAGTTTCACTGTCTATGTTTACATATTTATCAAAACCACATTCATAAGGATTGTCTCCGTTATCCATATCATTGCCATGAGATAATAGTCCACTTTCGATTCGTTCAATTAAATTGGGACACCCTGGTTTAATGTTAAATTCTTTTCCAATTTCAAATAAATGATCATATAGTTTTAAGCCTGCTTCAGTATTTTGGACATATACTTCATAGCCTCCTTGTTTAGACCATCCAGATTGTGCAATAAGGTGCTTTGCACCACCAAAATCAAAATAATCAAAACCAAAAAATTTTAATTTTGTAATCTGTTCTCCAAACACTTTTTCCATTAGCTTAAATGATTTTGGCCCTTGCACGGCCATGATATCAACTTTGGGCTCTATGATTTCAACATCAAATTTATTTCCAATTGCTAATCCTTTTGCAAATAATATTACGTCAGTATCAGCAATAGAAATCCACCATTTGTTTTCATTTAATCTTAAAACAACTGGATCATTAATTAATCCAGCATTATCATCTATAATTGGACAATAATAACATCTTCCATCTTTAGATTTTGATAAATCTCTACAAGTCATTAGCTGAACTAATTCAGCTGAATCTTTTCCTGAAATTTCTACCTGTCTTTCAGCTGCTACATCCCAAACTTGAACGTACTCTTTTAAATGATGATAAGAGTCTTCTACAGAACCAAAAGCAGCTGGAAGCAACATATGGTTATAAATAGTATAAGCTGTAACACCTTGTTCTTCAATTCTAGAAGTATACGGTGTACCTCTTAGTCTTCTCGATTTTGCAATAAAAAATTTTTTCATTTTTTTAAAAATTCTAAAACCTTGTCCCTCATTTCAAATGCTTTTTCAATCATAATCATGTGCCCACAATCCTCAATTATATGTGTAGATGAATTATGAATTAGGTTAGAAAATTTTTTTCCTGCTTCTAGACTAACCATTTTATCTAAAGAACCAAAAATAAGCATCGATGGAAATTCAATTAATTTAGCAGCATCAGAACCATTTTTGTAATTGTTACATGCAACAAGGTCTACTGCCAGTATGTCTCTTATGTCTCTAGGTGATTGTATTATTTTCTCTACTGGATTACCTCCAATAAATCTTTTTGAACCTTCATAACCCCACTTCATCATTAATTTAACAGCATCGGAATCTCCATTTTTTGCTAGATCAATTAAATCTGGATGAACTGGCATCTTATTTGACCCTCCGATAAAAACTAACTTTTTTAATCTATTTTTATATTTATGAGCATATTCAAGTATCTCCAAACAACCTTGAGAATGACCAATTAAAATTAAATTGTTTAAATTAAGTTTATTAAAAACCTGTTCCAACCAATCAGCTATTTTTTTCAATACTATCTAAGCAAGGGCCATCTGAATTACCGTGCCCAGGTAAATCAATAGATAATACGTTAAAATTATTATTTGAAAAAAACTGTTCAGTTAGAGACCAAACAATATGCGAAAGACCACTTCCATGAAGAAATACTATTGTTTCTTTATTTTGATCAATGCCCTGTCCTGCATCAGACACATAAACATTTTTATTTTCCAATTGAAAATTCAAAAATTACCTAAACTTGTTTTCTTAATTCAAACTTTTGTATTTTTCCTGTTGAAGTTTTTGGCAACTCACAGAAGACAACTTTCTTGGGAACTTTAAATCCCGCTAAAGTTTCTTTACAAAAATCAATTAATTCTTTTTCTGATACTGGCTTATCTTTAACCATTTCAATAAATGCACAAGGAACTTCTCCCCATTTTTCATCAGGTTTAGCAACAACTGCGGCAATAGAAACTGATGGATGTTTAGAAAGTGTGTTTTCTATTTCAATTGAGGAAATATTTTCACCTCCGGAAATAATTATATCTTTTGATCTATCTTGTATTTTTACATACCCATCAGGATGCATTACAGCTAAATCACCACTATGAAACCATCCATCTTTCATAGCTTTATCAGTAGCTTCTTTGTCTTTAAAGTAACCTTTCATTACGACATTCCCTCTAATCATAATTTCACCAATTGTTTTTCCATCTTTGGGAACTTCTTTCATTGTTTCTGGATCCAAAACAACTACACCTTCAGTATTTGGATATCTCACACCTTGCCTGGCTTTAATTTCATTTTGTTTTTCCTCATCAAAATTGTTCCATTCATCATTCCAAGCACACTGAGTAACATGCCCATAAGTTTCAGTTAAACCATAGACATGCATAACTTCAAAACCTAATGCTGTCATTTTTTTGAAAATTATACTTGGTGGTGGCGCTCCAGCAGTCAAAACATAAACTTTTTGTTTTAATTTTTTTTTGTCACTTTCAGGAGCTCCTGTAATCATATTTAATACTATTGGGGCACCACCAAAATGAGTTACTTCATATTTGTCGATTAATTCAAAAATTTTTTTTATATCAATATTTCTTAAACAAATTGTCCTTCCATTTAACATTGGAACTGTCCATGGGTAACACCAACCGTTACAATGAAACATTGGAACCACTGTTAAAAAATTTAATCTATTTGGCATGTTCCAAGCCACTGAACTTCCCGTGGACATTAAATATGCTCCTCTATGATGATAAACTACTCCCTTTGGATTTCCTGTGGTACCCGAAGTATAGCTTAATGATATTGCTTGCCATTCGTCCTCCGGCATTTGCCAATCGAAATTTTCATCCCCTGTATTTAAGAAACTCTCATATTCTAAATCACCAATTTTTTCTAATTTCGATTGGTCAGCATTTTTATCATCAATATCAATTATTGTAATTTTCTTATCTAAAGTTTTTAATGCCTTTTTAACTTCTACATGTAATTGTCGATCAACTACTAACACCTTTGCATCACTGTGATCTAAAATATATGAAATTGTATTTGCATCTAATCTTATATTAATTGTATTTAATACTGCACCCGTCATAGGTACTGAATAATGTGCTTCAAAAATCTCTGGTGTATTAAAAGCTAAAAATGAAACGGTATCACCTTTTTTAATTCCAATTTTTGACAGCGCACTAGCAAATTTTACAGCTCTTTTATAAACTTCATTCCAAGTATATTTCCTATCCTCATAAATTATAGCTTCATAATTTGGATAAATTTCCCTTGCTCTTTTAAGAAACGTTAATGGGGTAAGTGGAACGTAGTTCGCTTTATTTTTATCTAAATTTTTCTCGTAATGATTCATTATTAATTAAACTTAAAATTCATTATGTTGGAACTTCCGGTAATAGCAGATTTGTAATGATACTCAGCTCTAGGCAATACCTTATCAAAATAAAATTTTGCTGTATTTATTTTATCAGAATAAAATTCTTTATTTGAATCAAAATCCTTAAAGCTTACTTCTAAAATTTTGATCCAAGCATAAGCAATTGAAACATATCCCAGACTTCTTAAATAATCATTTGCTGCAGCACTAACATCGTCTTTTTCTATTTTATGTTTATCCTTAATCCAGTCGGTAAACTTAGATAAAATATCTAAATAATGATCTAATTCTTTTGAAAATGTTTTTACTTTTTCATTTTTACTATCGCATTCAGATTTAATCATATCTAAAAACTTATTGATAACATCGCCATTTTTATTTGATAATTTTCTAAATACTAAATCTGCTGCCTGAACAGAATTTGTTCCTTCATAGATTGGAGTAATACGATTATCTCTATATAATTGCTCTATTCCTTGGTCTTTAGTATACCCATATCCACCATGTATTTGCATCGCATCGTTCGTAATTTCCATAGCTAAATCTGTAAATAATGATTTAACAACTGGTGTCATCAATGAAACATAATTCAAAGCTTCTTGTTTAATTTTTTCATCTGGATGATAAAGACTCACCTCAGTTTGTTGTGATAACCAAAAACATAAAGCTCTTTCTCCTTCAATAATTGACTTCATATTAAGTAAAGATCTTCTAATATCCGCATGATCAATTATAAAGTCTGCGCCATTAGTAGATTTTGAATTATTTGTTTTTCCTTGCTTTCTCTCTTTTGCATAAGCAAGTGAATTTTGATACGCAATTTCAGAAATTCCTAAACCTTGAATGCCTACCACTATTCTCTCAAGGTTCATCATGGTAAACATAGCACTAAGACCTTTGTCTTTGTTACCAATCATATATCCAGTTGCCTCATCAAAATTTAATACACATGTTGCTGAACCCTTTATTCCCATTTTGCTCTCTATAGATCCTGTTGAAATTCCATTTCTTTGACCAACACTACCATCTTCATTTACAATAAATTTTGGAACTAGAAATAAACTAATTCCCTTGGTACCTGCAGGAGAATCTGTTGATCTTGCTAAAACTAAATGAATAATATTTTCAGTTAAGTCGTGATCACCAGAGGTTATAAAAATTTTTTGACCACTAATTTTATAGGTGTCATCAGATTGTTTAGTTGCTTTAGTTTTTAATAAACCTAAATCTGTACCACAGACTGGTTCTGTTAAACACATTGTGCCACTCCATTTACCCTCGACGATCTTTGGTAAATATTTATCTTTTATTTCTTCTGAAGCATGATGATTAATACAATTATAGGCACCAATACTAAGTTCGCTATATAATTTAAATGACAAACTGGCTGAGGAAAGCATTTCATCAAAAAATGTACTTACTGTTTTTGGCATTCCTTGGCCTCCATATTTAGGATCGCAAGACAATGATGTCCAACCATCTTCAATATATTTCTGATATGCCTCTTTGTAACCCGGTGGTGTTCTAACAACACCATTTTCTAAAATTGCTGGATTTTCATCACCTGCTTTAGCAAGAGGTAAAATTAAATTTTGATTTATTTTAGCTGCTTCTTCTAAGATATCTTTGACAAGATCTGCACTCACCTCATTATATTTTTCTAGCTCATTATAATTTTTATTGTCTCTTAATTTTTCAAAGAGAAACATCATATCTTTTACTGGCGCTGTATAACTTGGCATATTTAAAGCTTAGAATAATTCTAGTTTTATTGCAATTTTGAAATTATCGCATCACCCATTGCTGAGGTGGAAGTTTCTTTCATGCCTTCTGACATTATATCTTTAGTTCTTAACCCATCATTTAAAACATCTTGAACTGCTTTTTCTAAAATATCTGCTTCTTTATCAAGATCTAAAGAATACCTCAGTGCCATTGCAAAGCTCAAAATAGAAGCGATTGGATTTGCTATCCCTTTACCAGCTATATCTGGAGCTGACCCGTGTATAGGCTCGTACATCGCTCTCATCTCACCATCTTTATTTTTTGCACCTAAAGATGCTGAGGGTAAAAGACCTAAAGATCCTGTTAACATTGAAGCTTGGTCTGACAACATATCTCCAAACAAATTATCTGTTACAATTACATCAAATTGTTTCGGGTTTCTTAAAAGCTGCATAGCACAATTATCTGCTAACATATGACTTAATTCTACATCTTTGTATTCTTTTTCATGAAGTTCTTGAACTTCTTCTTTCCACAATTGTCCTGCTTCCATCACATTTGATTTTTCACAAGAAGTAACCTTATTTAATCTTTTTCTAGCTAAATCAAAAGCGATCCTGGCTACTCTAGTGATTTCACTAGTCGTATAAGTGTGAGTATTAATTCCTTTTCTTTCTCCATTTTCAATTGGCTTAATTCCTCTAGGTTCACCGAAATATATACCACCTGTTAATTCTCTTACTATCATTATATCTAGTCCTGAAACTACCTCTGGCTTAAGGGTTGAAGCATCAACTAATTGTTTGAAACAAATTGCAGGTCTTAAATTTGCAAAAAGTTTTAATTCTTTCCTAAGTTTTAATAATGCTCTTTCTGGTTTTTTGGAAAATTCTAGATTATCCCATGTAGGACCACCAACTGCTCCAAGCATAATGACTTCACTTTCTAGCGCTTTATAAAAAACTTCATCAGTGATTGGAGTACCGTGTTTATCGTAAGAACAACCACCAACTAGCTCCTGATCTATTTCAAAATCTAAAGATTTTTTATCATTAAACCAATTGATGATTTTTTTTACCTCAGTTATTACCTCTGGACCAATACCATCACCAGGAAGTAAAAGTATTTTTCTTTTTTTTACTTTAATCATTAAATACCCAAGGCTTTTCGTTTTTTAAATTTTTTTCAAACTTTTCTATTTTTTCTGATTTTTTTAATGATAAAGCGATATCATCAAGTCCTTCTAATAAACATTTTTTCTTAAACGGATCAACTTCAAATTTTAGCTCATTGTTTCCATAAAATATTTTTTCTTCATTCAAATCAATAGAAATTTCCTCTTTTCTGATCGCATATTCAGATAGCTCTTTTATTTTTTCTTCTTCAAGGATTATAGGCAAAATTCCATTTTTAAAACAATTACTAAAAAAAAATATCTGCATAACTTGAACTTATTACACAAGTAATTCCAAAATCTAACAAAGCCCAAGGAGCATGTTCTCTTGATGAGCCGCATCCAAAGTTTTTTCCAGCAATTAAAATTTTGGATTGATTAAATGGATCATTATTTAATACAAAATCATTTATTTCTTTGCCTTGATCATCATATCTCATTTCAAAAAATAAATTTTTTCCAAGACCAGTTCTTTTGATAGTTTTTAAAAACTGTTTTGGAATTATCATATCTGTATCAATATTTACAATTGGTAAATAAGCTGGGATACTTTTTAATTTATTAAATTTTTGCATTTAATTTTGATACTTTCTGACATCATCTAAATTACCTGAAATTGCAGCTGCTGCAGCCATCCCAGGACTAACGAGATGGGTTCTACCACCTCTACCTTGTCTTCCTTCAAAATTTCTATTTGATGTAGAGGCACATCTTTCTTCTGGCTTTAATTTATCAGCATTCATCGCTAGACACATAGAACAACCTGGTTCTCTCCATTCAAACCCTGAACTAACAAAAATTTTATCTAGTCCTTCTTGCTCTGCTTGTTCTTTAACTAAGCCTGACCCTGGAACAACAATAGCATTAACATGTGATGATACTTTTTTATCTTTTAAGATTTTTGCTGCTTCTCTTAAATCTTCTATTCTGCCATTGGTACAACTACCAATAAATACTTTATCTATTTTTATATCTGTAGCTGACATGTCAGGTTTTAGACCCATATACTTTAAAGCTCTTTCAATTGAATTTTTTTTATCTTCATCAATTTCGTTATTTGGATTTGGAACTTTTCCATCAATTGTTATTACATCTTGTGGCGATGTACCCCATGTAATCATAGGTAAAATTTCATTTGCATTTAGGCTAATTTCTTTATCAAATCTCGCACCAGTATCTGTTTTTAAAGTTTCCCAATAGTTCAAAGCTTTGTCCCAATTTTCACCTTTCGGTGACATTGGTTTTCCTTTTAGATATTCAAAAATTTTTTCATCTGGTGCAATTAATCCTGCTCTTGCACCACCCTCAATTGTCATATTACAAATAGTCATTCTTTGCTCAACACTTAATGATCTTATTAAATCTCCAGCATATTCCACAACAGATCCTGTTCCACCTGCTGTACCTATTTTTCCAATTATTTGAAGTATTACATCTTTAGAAGTAACTCCTAAAGGAAGTTCACCATTAACATTAATTCTAAAATTTTTAGCTTTCTTTTGAACTAGTGTTTGAGTTGCTAAAACATGTTCAACTTCTGAAGTACCTATTCCAAATGCTAAGGCACCAAATGCTCCATGCGTTGCAGTATGACTGTCTCCACAAACAATAACTGTACCTGGTTGAGTAAAACCTTGTTCAGGTCCTATAATATGAACAATACCTTGCCTCTTATCATCCATACCAAATAACTGAACACTGAATTCTTTACAATTTGCCTCTAAAGTATCTACTTGAATTTTTGACTCTTCATCGGAAATACCTTTTGATCTGTCAGTTGTTGGAACATTATGATCTGCAACTGCTAAAGTTAAATTTGGGTGTCTAACTTTTCTATTAGAATTTCTCAAACCTTCAAAAGCTTGGGGGCTTGTCACCTCATGAATTAAATGTCTATCTACAAAAAGTAAAGATGTACCGTCATCTTGTTGATCAACTAGATGATCGTTCCAAATTTTATCATATAATGTTGTAGACATTGAAAAAAAATTATTTTTTTTCTGTAGAGCTTTCTGATTTTTTTTCTTCTTTAGGAGCTTGTGCTGCTGGAGCTGCTTCTTCTTTAGGTGCCGCTTCTTTTTTAGGTGCCGCTTCTGCTTTAGGTGCCGCTTCTGCTTTAGGAGCTTCTTCTTTAGTTGCTTCTACTGCAGGAGCTACATTTTCCTCTGTAACTGTTTCTGGTTTTGCATCAATATCAATACCAATTTTTTTTCTAATTTTTTCTGCAATCCTTGCTGATTTACCAGTTCTGTCTCTTAGATAATAAAGTTTTGCTCTTCTTACTTTACCTGATCTAATAACTTTAATTGAATCAATTAAAGTTCCAAATAAAGGGAAAGTCCTCTCAACACCCTCTCCAAAGGAAATCTTTCTAACCGTAAAAGATGAGTTTAAGTCTCTGCTTTTTTTAGCAATACATACTCCCTCAAAATATTGAATTCTTTCTTTTTTACCCTCAGTAATTCTCACACCAACTTTAACAACATCTCCAGGATAAAATTCTGGAATTTTTTTCTCTGAGAGAATTTTGTTAACGTTATGCTGGTTTATTTCTTCAATTGTTTTCATGTTAATATTTATCAAGTTAATTCTTCTTATATTTTTCCCATAAATCTGGTCTTCGGACGCGTGTTATAGCCTCAGATTGAGACAAACGCCAGTGTTTAATTTTATTATGATCACCTGATAATAGCACGTCTGGCACAGCTTTTTCCTCCCAAATTTGAGGTTTTGTATACTGGGGGTACTCTAGAAGACCATTTTCAAAGGTTTCATCTAATTTAGAATTTTCATTTCCAAGTACACCTGGCAGCAACCTTAAAATACTATCTATAACTACATATGCTGCTGACTCTCCGCCTGACAAAACATAATCTCCAATACTAATTTCCTCAATATTTCTTGTTGAAAGTATTCTTTCATCTATACCTTCAAAATGACCACAAATTAAAGACAGAGATTTTTCATTAGATAGCTCTTTTGCTAAATTTTGATCAAATTTTTTTCCTTTTGGTGATAAGTATAAAATTCTTTCACTCTCATTTTTGTTTTCATCTAAAGACTTTGCAAGAACATCTGCTTTTAACAACATCCCTGAACCACCCCCATAAGGTGTATCATCTACTGTTTTATGTTTGTCATCAGCTGCATCTCTTATGTTTACAACTTTAAGATTCCATAAATTATTTGATAAAGCTTTTCCATAAAGTCCTTTAGATAAAGGACCAGGAAAAACCTCTGGATAAAGCGTAAAC
>CACPOX010000022.1 GCA_902635665.1 uncultured Pelagibacteraceae bacterium | reverse complement strand
CTCTTCATCTGTTGCATTAAAAGCTAGTGGTCTTTTCCTACTATTTTTAATTCTATTTAGCAATATTTCATCATCCCAATTGAGCCAAAAAGATAAGTGATTTTTTATAATTTCTTTTCTAATATTGTGATTTGCAAAAGCCCCACCACCAAGTGAAATCACTTTAGAGTTTAATTTAAGTTTTTTTAAAGTTGTCTGT
This sequence comes from uncultured Pelagibacteraceae bacterium, assembly GCA_902635665.1. Classification (GTDB taxonomy): domain Bacteria; phylum Pseudomonadota; class Alphaproteobacteria; order Pelagibacterales; family Pelagibacteraceae; genus Pelagibacter. The sequence goes on along the minus strand of CACPOX010000022.1, from coordinate 11,123 downwards.
TCCTCAATTTTTCTGAAATAATCTTCACCCTTAATTTCAAAGATTTTTTTTATTGTAGTATTTAAATTTCTTTCAATTTCTTTATCGATGTCTATAAAATTTAATTTTAATTTCTTAGCTACCAAAGACCCTATAGAGCTCTTACCTGAACCCATCATTCCTAAAAAAACAAGATTTTCTTTTGATTTCATAAGTTTCTTTATTGAAAAAACATAAATATGTCTTAATTTGAAATTAACTAAAAGTATATGCAATTCACTAAAAACACAAGTTCAGGCAAAGCAAGCATCATAGGACTGGTGATTAAATTTATAATTGGATTAGGGGTTATTTTAGGTATTATTTTTTTTCTAAGTACAATTGATTTTCCTGCACCCAAAAAAGAAGTTGAAAAAATTATTCCAAATGAAAATTTTAAAATCGTTAAATAAGAAATTTTTTTTTATTCCATTAGCTTGTCTTGTTTTTATTACCCCAGCGTTTACAGAGGAAAAGCCAATTGATATTTGGAATATAGAAAAAAAAGATACTCAAGTTATTTCTGAGACAAATATTTCAAATCAAAAACTTGAAATCAACAATCAGAATAGTGTTTATCAATTACAAACAAATAAACAAAAGGATACAATTAAACTTGATAAAGAGTTTTCATCAAAAGAAATAAAAATCGTTGGGTTATATGATCCAAGCGAATATGGCCTGAGCATGAATATGTGGTCAAATTCAGATGGTACCAAATTAAAAAATTTATTTGAGAGTATTAATAAGTTTAATCTTTCAAAAGATGCATCTGACATAATGCACATATCTCTTTTAACCAATGCTCATTTACCCACCAAAAATATTACTGAGCAAGAATTTCTGAGTTTTAAATCAGATTGGTTAATTAAAGATGCAAGCTTAGAATTAATTGAAGAATATTTAATTAAAAATCAAATACTAAATTTACATCCAAATTTAGCAAGATATTTGGTTGATAGTTATTTATCAGAGTCAAATATCAAAAAATCTTGTGAGATTTTTTCTAAAAATACAGAACCTCTTCAAGATGAATATTTATCTAAATTTAATTTATATTGTTTAATAAATTATGGAAAAAATGAGGAGGCACAATTAATTTTAGATTTAAAAAAAGAGTTAGGTTTTGAAGATGATTATTATGAAAAAAAAATTAATTATTTATTTGGATATTTTGATGATGTAGATAAAGAAATATCAACGAACTCAATTTTAGATTTTCATTTAGCTCATAGAACTAACCCTGAGTTTTCTTATGAACCAAGTAAAGATACTCCTAAAATAATTTGGAAATATCTTTCAGCTGCTAATTTGCTATACAAAATTCAGGATGTAGAAATTACTGATGTAGAGAAAATTTCTACAATAGAAAAAGCTGTTAATGATAAAAATTATTCCGAGGAGGAGTTGTTTGAATTTTATAAAAAATTTCAATTTAATATTAACCAATTTTTAAATGCAAAAGAGGCATACAAATCTCTATCTTCAATCGAGGGACGAGCTCTTTTGTATCAACGAACCCTTTTAACAGAACAACCAAAACTTAAATTAGAACTTATTAAATTGTTAAAAGATTTATTTATTTCTGATAATATAGGTGGTGCCTTTGATTTAGAATTAAAAAAATTTTTAGGTGAGATCAATGTTGAGGATGTGCCTTCAAATTTTACAACATTTTATAACAACAATCTAAACAATAAAGCAACTGCTAATAAAAAGATTAAGTATAATAATAAAATTTTACATCAATCAAAACTTATAAAGTATTTCAATGGAGATTATGCAAAATCTAAAATTGAAGAAGATCTAAATAAATTTTTAAAGAAAATTAAAAAAGATAAAAAATATTTTCTATCAAAAAAGGATATAATTTTTTTAGAGGCACTCAAATCTGACGGAGTCGAAATTTCAAAAAAATATGATGGTCTTTATGAGAAAAAGCAATCCGAAATGCCAGCCGATATACAAAGAATGATTGATAATAATGAGACAGGAGCTGCATTGCTGAGAATAATTGAAGTAATTGGTCCCGATAAAATAGAAAATATTGATGAAGATACAGTTTATTTTATTATTAATACTTTAAATCAATTAAATGTTGATTTAATTAGAAATAAACTATTGCTAAAAGTTCTTCCTTTAAAAGTATAAAAATTATAATAAAATAATACTTACTTATGACTATCAGAACTATAATAACAGAACCAAATAAGTTGCTTAGACAAATTTCTAAACCAGTTAATAGTGTTGGTAAAGAAGAACAAAAATTGATGGATGATATGCTTGAGACAATGTATGAAGCAAATGGAATTGGTCTTGCGGCCATACAAGTTGGTGTACCAAAGAGAATTATTGTGATGGATATAAGTAAAGATGAGAATAAAAAAGAGCCAAGATATTTCGTAAATCCAGTTATTAAAAATAAAGATCCAGAAAAAGCAACTTATGAAGAAGGATGTCTTTCTGTTCCAAATCAGTTTGCAGAAATTGATAGACCTAGTAAGTGTGAAGTAGAATATCTTGATTATGATGGAGAAAAGAAATTATTAAAGGCAGAAGGTCTTCTTGCAACATGTATTCAGCATGAAATGGACCATTTAGAGGGGATACTATTTATTGATTATCTTTCAAAATTAAAAAGATCAATGATAATTAAAAAATTATCAAAATTAAAATCCACTTCCGCAGAAGCTTAATCAATGCTAAAAAAAATAGTTTTTATGGGTACTCCCATGTTTGCTGTTCCAATTTTAAAATCACTTTATCAAAATGGATATCCTATTTCTTGTGTTTATACTCAACCACCTCAAAAATCTAAAAGAGGTCAAAAAATTAACAAGTCACCTATTCAATTAATTTCAGAAACTTTAAATATAGAATTTAGAACACCAAATTCATTAAAAGAAAATTTAGAGGAATTTGAATATTTTAAATCATTAGAGGCAGATTTGGCAATAGTTGTTGCCTATGGTCAAATTATACCAAATTCATATTTAAATTTAACTAAAAAAGGATTTATTAATATACATGCATCTATTCTTCCAAAGTGGAGAGGTGCTGCTCCAATTCAAAGATCAATTATGAATTTAGATAAAGAGACAGGGATTAGTATTATGAAAATAGGAGAGGAACTAGATACAGGACCGGTATGTAATGTTTATAAAATTAATATAGAAAATAATTTAAATGCTGAAGATATTAATGAAAAGCTATCAAGTTTGGCTGCAGAGAAAATTTTAGATAATATAGATGATATATATGAAGATAAAGCAAACTTTATAGAACAAGATCACTCATCAGCGACATACGCATTAAAAATTCAAAAATTAGAGGGGCAGATTAATTGGAAAGAGGATGCTAAAATTATAATTGGTAAAATAAATGGACTTTATCCAGTTCCAGGAGCTTATTTCATGTTCAACGGTGAGAGATATAAAATATTAAAAGCAGAAATTGGACAAGCACAAGGAAAACCAGGCGAGGTTTTATCTGACCATTTAGAAATTTCGTGTGGAGACAAAAAATCAATAAAAATTAAAGAAATACAAAGACAAGGAAAAAAGTCTCAAAGTATTGGAGAATTTGTTTTAGGAACACAAATTAAAAAGGGTTCATTTTTATAATGAATAGATACCAAATACTTATTGAGTATGTAGGGACAAATTTTAGAGGATGGCAAATTCAAAAAAAAGGCCCAACCATTCAAGGATTAATTCAAGAAAAATTATCAAAATTATTAAAAGAAAAAATTATTTTACATGGCCAAGGAAGAACGGATGCGGGTGTTCATGCATTTGAGCAATCCGCACACTTTGATTGCAAAAATAAAATAACCGATACAATTAAATTTTTAAAATCCATAAATCATTTTTTAAATTTAAAAGATATTGCAATTAAAAATATTAAAAAAAGAAACAATAAATTTCATGCTAGATTTTCAGCAAAACAAAGAATTTATAAATATTTTATTTTTAATCAAATAAGCCAACCAATAATTGAAAAAAATAGAGCATGGCATGTTAGAAAGCCTTTAAATTTAGAATTAATGAAAAAGGGTGCAAAAAAGCTATTAGGAACCCATGATTATTCAACTTTTAGATCTTCAAGCTGTAATGCAAAAAGTCCAATTAAAACTATTAAGTCAATAAATATTAAATCATCAAAAAATAAAATTGAATTTCAATTTAGTTCTCAATCGTTTTTACAACATCAGGTTAGATCTATGGTTGGTTGTTTAAAATATTTGGGAGAAAAGAAATGGGATTTGAAAATTTTTGAAAATAGATTTAAGTCAAAAAAAAGAATAATGTGTGCTCCACCTGCACCACCAGGTGGTTTATTTTTATTTAGAGTTCATTATTAATTTATTTTTATTGATCATAGCAAACTTTTTATTTATTCGCCATCTAGACTCAGCTCTTACAATATAGCCACAACAGTTTTTTGATTTACATTTACAAGGAAATTGTTTGTAGTTTTCATCATAACCAAATCCGTAATCACATGTAATCTCCTCACCTTTTTTAATGTCTTTGATTGCTTTGACCCAAATTTTCAATCCCTTTCCATCATAATCACAATTATTATCACAAGAATGATTAATTAAACCCGCAGTATTCCATGTAAAATCTCCATCTAGGTCGTATCTTTTATTTATTGTAAATAAATATATCGGTTTACTATTATCGTACTTATCAGAATCTTGTGTTTGTTTTTTAGTTATAAGTTTTCCAACATAGTCAATTATTTTGGTTCCCTCTTTAATGTCACGAGTTGCATAAAGTCCTCTACCTTTATTATCAATTCCAGATTTTTTTATTTTATATAATTTCATGAATATTTTTATTTAGAGTTTTCTTAAGAATTATCAATTAAATTCTAAAAGAGCATCAACATGTCTTTTAGTGCTGTCTCGAAGTGCATTTAGGTCATAACCGCCCTCTAAAATTGAAACAACTTTTCCATTACAAAATTTTTTAGAAGCCTCTAATATTCTTTTGGTAATAGTAAAATAATCCTCTGTTTTTAAATTAAATTGAGCAAGAGGGTCATCCTCATGGGCGTCAAAACCAGCGCTAATCAGTATAAACTCTGGTTTAAACTCTTCTAATTTTTTTAATACACGGTCAAATACATTTAAATATTCGTTTGAACTTATGCCAGCTGGTAAAGGTATATTAAAGATATTGTTAAATTTACCTCTTTCTTGTTCTGAACCAGTTCCTGGGTAGTAGGGATATTGATGAGTTGATATAAAAAGAACATTTTCATTTTCATAAAAAATATCCTGCGTTCCATTACCGTGATGTACATCAAAATCTATTATTGCAACTTTCTTATATTTATATTTTTTCAACAAATAATTTGCACCGATACTCACTGAATTTAAAATGCAAAAACCAGCGGCTTTATCTTGTGAGCTATGATGCCCAGGAGGACGAACACCACAAAATGCATTTCTAAATTCTTTTTTTTCTACTCCATCGATTGCAGTAATTATTGATCCAACTGCATCGAAAGTTGCGTCTTTGCTTCCTGGTGAAATAATTGTATCACCATCAAGTGCAGAAAAACCTTTTTTTGGAAAAGAACTTTTTACTAAATTCAAGTAATTTGTTTCATGTGTGGTTAAAAGAATGTCATCTGAAACTTTAGATGGTTTCTTCCATATAATATTTTTATTATTAAGTTTTTTAAAATTTTCTACTATGACTGATACTCTTGCTATTTGTTCTGGATGCCCAGGACCTGTATCATGATTTTGAGATGTATCTGATGTAATTAAACCAGTTTTCACTTAAAGTAGTTATCTAAGATTTTAGTATAAATTAAAGTTAATCTTTTTAAATCAGATAAGGACACACATTCCCCTACCTTATGCATAGTTTTTCCTACTAACCCAAATTCTAAACATGGAGCTATTTTTCTTATAAATCTAGCATCTGACGTACCACCGGTTGTAGATAGTTTTGGTTTAATTTTAGTAATTCTCTTAATTGCATTTTGTATCATAAATGTGGTTTTGTTAGGCTTAGTTAAAAAAGCCTCACCAGAAACACTATATTCGATTTTATATTTTGATTTATTTTTATTACAAATTTTTTTAATTATTTTATTTATTTTATTCTTTAATTTGTAAGATGTGTGTTTGTTATTAAATCTAATATTAAAGGATGCACTAGCTAATCCTGGAATTACATTATCAGCTGAATTATCAATGTTAATTTTTGTTATTTCCAAATTTGTAGGTTGAAAATCTTTTGTACCTTTATCAAATTTAATTTCTTTTAACTCTTTTAGTATTCGAACTAAAGCTGTTGACGGATTGTTAGCTCTATTTGGGTAAGCTACATGACCTTGAATACCAATGACAGACAATTTTCCAGTCATACTACCTCTACGACCAATTTTAATCATTTCTCCTAATTTGTTTGGATTCGTAGGTTCTCCTACTAAGCAAAAATCTATTTTTTCTTTTCTTTTTCTCAAATACTCTACAACTTTTTTCGTCCCATTAATTGCAATTCCTTCTTCGTCTCCAGTAATTAGAAGACTAATAGACCCACCGAATTTTTTATTTATTTTAGAAAAATTACTTACCGCAGCAACAAATGCCGCTATTGAGCTTTTCATATCATTTGCACCTCTTCCAATTAAGTATCCTTTCTTAACAGCGGGTTTGAATGGATTGACAGTCCAATCATTTAAATTACCAGGTGGCACTACATCTAAATGACCTGCATAACAAAAATTTGGACTTGTGGTACCAAGTTTTGCATAAAGATTTTTTACAGGATAACTATTTTTATCTTTGAACTCGAGAATTTTAGTTTTGAAGCCGATTTTTTTTAATTTTTTTTCTAAAAATTTAACAACACCGGCATCAGTTTTTGTAACAGATGGAAACCTAATTAGCTCTTTAGCTAATTGAAGTTCATTAATTTTTTGCATTTTTATTCTCTTAAAAGATCATTAACTGATGTTTTTGATCTTGTCTTTTCATCAACTTGTTTAATTATTACTGCACAATACAAAGATGGCGCTTCTGGATTGTTTTTATCTGGCAAGGATCCTGGAACTACCACTGAATATGGTGGAATTTTTCCATAAGTTATTTCACCAGTTTTTCTATTAACAATTTTTGTTGATTGTCCAATATACATTCCCATACTTAGAACAGAACCTTCTCCAACTATTACTCCTTCTACCACTTCAGACATTGCTCCTAAGAAAACATTATCTTCAATAATTGTTGGTAATGCTTGAGCTGGTTCTAATACTCCACCAACTCCAGTTCCAGCTGAGATATGACAATTTTTTCCAATCTGACAACAACTTCCTGCACGACTGAATGTATCCATCATAGTACCCTCATCAATATATGCTCCAATATTTACATAACATGGCATCAAAACCGCATTCTTTCCTACAAATGATCCTTTTCTTACCGGTGAATTAGGCACCATTCTAAAACCAGCTTTTTCATGATCTTCTTTTGTCCATCCAGCTGTTTTTCCTTTAAGTAAATGAGCTTTGTCATACCAACTACTGTATGGACCATTTAAATTTTCCATTGGATACATTCTAAAACTTAACATGATAGCCTTTTTAAGATGTTGATGAGTAACCCATTCACCATTGATTTTTTCAGCTACTCTTGCTTTTCCACTGTCTAGATCGTCAATAATTTGATTAACAGCATCCTTTAAAGATTTTTCTGAATTTTGGCTTACTTGGTCTTTATTTTCCCAAGCTTCATTTATAATATTTTCAATACTCATAATTTTATGAGTTTTTTAATAACCTTATTTCTTTTAAAAATAAAGAAAGATTTTCTATTTTGTAATCAATATATTCTTCATCAGACTCTTTTTTACCCCAGTATTCATCATTGACTAACCAAACTGTTTTTACTCCTCTTTCTTTTCCAATAGATAAGTTTTTTGCGATATCTTCAATATAAAGTGTCTCGGTTGGATTGATCTTAAATTTTTTGACCATAAGATCAAATGCTTTTGCCTCAGGTTTTGGACTGTACTCAGCATCAACAATATCAAATACCCCGTCAAATTGATCTTCAATTCCTAAGTGAGTAGTAATATTTTTAACATGTTCTTTACTACCATTTGTAAATACAAATTTGTTTAGATTAATATTTTTTAGTTCATTCCTCAAAACAGTATCTTTTTCTAAAAAATCTAAGTTAATATCATGTACGTAGTCTAAAAATTCTCTTGGAGGTATATCGTGATGTATCATTAAACCATTAAGGCTAGTGTTGTATTTATGAAAATAATTTGTTTGTAATTCTTTTGCCTCTTTTAAATCTACATTTAATTTATTTGAAATATATTTGGTCATTTTTTTACTTACTTGACCAAATACTCCTTCGAGATCGCTGTAGAGTACCCCATCACAATCAAATAATATGTTTTTGATATTCTTTAATTCTTTCATTGTCTTATTAATGTCCCCGAACCTTTATCAGAAAAAATTTCCCATAAACATGAATGCGGTTTTGTACCATTAATTATGCCAACTGCAGTGACACCGTTGTTTACAGCATCTAAGCAAGCATTTATTTTAGGTATCATACCTTCTGTAATAGTTTCATCTTTAATCATTTCCAGAACTTCAGATGAAGAAATTTCTTCTATTAATTTTTTATTTTTATCTAGAACACCATCCACATTCGTCATCAATAAAAGTCTTCTTGATTTTAAAGATTTTGCTATGGCCATTGCGGCAGTATCTCCATTAATATTATATGTTTGATTTTCTTTACCTAATCCTAATGGTGAAATAATAGGAATTTTATTTTGATTAATTATATTTAATATTTGTTTATTATTAATCTCATTTGGTATTCCTACAAATCCTAGCTCCTCTGCTTCTGGTATAGTGTTTATAACATTATTATTTTTTGTGTGAATAGAGATTGCCTCTGTTCCTTTGTTTTTTAAAGAATTAACAATATCATCATTAAAATCAATCAAAACAGATTCAACAATATTAATTATATGTTTGTCAGTTACTCTTAGTCCTCTAATAAATTTTGATTGAATATTTGATTTTTCTAGCTCTCTTTTAATTCTAGGCCCACCACCATGAATTACAACAGTTGCAAGGCCTAATTTATTTAAAACATTAAGATCAGTTATAAAGTTATTAAATACATTTCTATCAATTAAAACGTTTCCACCATATTTAATTACTATTAAATCATTTTTGTATTTTTCAATATATTTAGTTACTTCATTAATTGGTGGCCCATCTTTAGGTAATATCTTTTCAAGGTCCATTTATTTTTTTTAATTAGGTTGCAGTTTTAACTGTTGTACGTTTCATTATTACAACCTGCTGAGCCATTGTTAAAATGTTATTGACTGTCCAATAAATTACTAACCCACTTGGGAATGGTGCAAGAATTACTGTTAAAAATAAAGGGAAGAACATAAAAATTTTAGCTTGCATTGGATCAGTCGGAGCAGGATTCAATTTCTGCTGAATAAACATCGAAACTCCCATCGCTACAGGCCACGCTCCAATAACCAAAAATGATGGCACATCGTATGGGAGCAATCCAAATAAATTGAATATGGAAGTGGGATCTTTGGCACTTAGATCTTCTATCCAACCATAGAAAGGCATGTGACGCATTTCTATTGTTACGAATAAAACTTTGTATAATGCAAAGAAAACTGGTATTTGCACAAGTATCGGTAGGCACCCACTCATAGGATTCACCTTTTCACGCTTAAATAAAGCCATGGTAGCTTTTTGAAGTGCCATTTTATCATCTTTATGCAACTCCTTAAGACGAGCTTGTTCCGGTTGTAAGGCTTTCATCTTAGCCATGCTTCTAAAAGAGAAATTAGCTAGAGGAAAGAATGCTAAACGAATACAAACTGTAACAGCTATGATTGCTAGTCCGTAGTTACCAAATATTTTAAAGAAATACTCTAGAGCAGTGAACAAGGGACGAGTCAAAAAGTACAACATCCCCCAATCAATTGTAAGATCAAATTTATCTATTTTTAAAGACTCTGCGTATCCATCAATCACATCAACTCGTTTTGCTGCTACAATTATTTGTAAATTTTCTTCTATAGAAGAATTGCTAGTTAACTCTAATGGTTCTGTTGTAACAAAGTTTATTCTGTACTTGTTCTTATAATCCATTGTGGTTTTGAATTCTTTTTCTCTTGGTGGAATAAGTGTTGATATGTAGTATTTATCTCCAATTCCTAACCATCCTTTTTGAGCTGTTCTTGAAAATTTTTTCTCTTCAATATCATCATAATCTTCCTCAATTAATTCTTCATCTAATGTAGCTATAGGACCCTCATGGAGAATATAAAAATCAGTTATACCTTCTGGGATCTGATTTCTTATAATTTGTCCATAAGTATAGAAGTCATAGTTTTTATCTGTAGAATTTATAATTCTTTGTTTTATAGTGAATAAAAACTTATCGTCTAAAGAAATTTCTTTTTCAAAAGTGATCCCTTGATCATTTGTCCAACTTAGTTTTATAGGAGATTGATCAGTTAATTTATTATTTCCAGAAACTGACCAAATTGAATCTGAGTTTGGAATGTTAATATTTTTATCAGTAGTTATAAAACCACTTTCTATTATATAGCCATCTTTAGAACTACGTGGTGCTAGAAATTTTACTTTTTCATCGCTTTCTAAACTCACATTGTATTTTTTGAATGTTAGATCGTCTATTGCAGCTCCCTTTAATGAAATAGATCCAACAATACTTTGGTTCTCAAATTGAATTCTTTCACTTTGTTTTAAAGCTTCTTCTCGTGAAATTTCGTTTACATTTTCTTTTTGATCAAGACTAGGTGCATCTGAATTTTGTTCAGTTTTAGTTTTTTCAGCTAAATTTTCTTTCGTTACAGGAGGTGGTGCAAAAAATAGTGAATATAATATTATCACTGCAGCTGATAAACTTATGGCAGCAATTATATTTCGAGTTTCCATTATTTATTATCCTTTATTTCTTTTTTAACTGGATCAAACCCTTCTCTACCCCCTAAAAATTTTATTGGATGGCAGGATAAAATTCTTTTTATACTCATAAATAAACCTTT
>CACPOX010000021.1 GCA_902635665.1 uncultured Pelagibacteraceae bacterium | reverse complement strand
AAAGATTTAATCAACAAAAATACTCTATACAAAGGTCCTGATAATTTATTTCGTATAGCGTTAAATAAAAAACTGATATCAGTCTCAATTAGAAAAAGACCAAAACCTAAAAATAATTTTAATCTTTTATTGTTTAAATATAAACGAGTAGAACCAAATTATAAAAATCTTTATTATAAAAAAATATTAGCAAAATTAAGCAAAGTTGACTCAACTAAATTTGATATTGCTCTAATTTCAAATGAAAAGTTTTTGGAAACAGGTACTTCAAACTTGGTTTTTATAAAAAATGGAAAGTTATTTTCTCCTAAAAAAAATTGTTATTTTGGAAATACTATAAAATTTATAAGTAAAAAAATTAAAATTAATTACAAAGAAATTTCAATTAATAAAATAAGTGATTATGATGAAATACTTCTTATTGGCTCAGGCAAAGGAGTAACATCCGTTTCAAAAATAAATGAACTTAAATGGAAGAGAAGAAAGACTGGTTGCTACACTAAGTTAAATAAAATATATAACTCTCTTGTTTAAATATGAAAGATCCAAACAATCCTTGTATATTTTGTAAAATCAGAGAAGAAGAGCTTCAGTTTGAAAATCAATTGGCTTATTCATCTACAGACAGCTACCCTGTCTCAGAATTTCATAGTCTTATCGTTCCTAAAAGACATGTAGAGACATATTTTGAGCTTACTAAAGATGAAATTCAGGCATGTAACGAGTTAATCTTAAAAACTAAAGAAAAAATTTTAAAACAAGATTCTAGTGTTCAAGGTTTCAATATAGGCACAAATGCAGGAAAATCTGCAGGCCAATCTATTATGCATTGCCATATTCATTTAATCCCAAGAAGAGAAGGGGATGTGGAGAATCCTCAGGGCGGTGTTAGGTCAGTGATTCCCAATAAACAACACTACAAACGTAAACTCTAAGTTGTTATTAAAGACAAATTGACCAATACTTTTGGTTGAACTCTATAAATTTCTAGAATAGAAAACCTTAAATTAATTCAATTTTATTTTACAAGGGTACTAAAAATGTTTGCAACAAATCCTTTTTCAATTTTAGCCGAGACAGTTCCATCTGTAGTTATTCAAGGCTTTGTAGTGTTAATGGTTTTATTGATTGTTGCAGGTACTCTATTAGACATTATTCATAAAAAAAATGTTAAGTATTTTTTTGAAAATGCTAAAAAAGCAAAAAAAAATGCAACTAAAGAATTAACCACTGGTGAGAGAATTGTAGTTGTTTCAAAAACAATTGCATACGACATTGGTACTACATCAGAACTAGGTGCTGGTAAAAGAAGAGTTGCGCATCTTCTAGGAATGTATGGAACTATATTGTTTTGGGTTGCTTCTGTTGTGATGATATTTTGTTATTCTTCAGCAAATGCGGAAACACCAACTATTTGGCCAATGATCTGGCATGTAGGTGCTTTAATGACTATCTTGGGTGGATCGTGGTTTTGGTTTTTCTTAAGAGTTGATGTTTATTCTGAAGCGCAACCTTGGTACAGAATTATTAAAGCAGATTTATTTGTATTAGCATTAATAGCAACTTCATTAACAGGATTTATATGGTCATATCTTCAAAGTTTAAATTTAGAGGGAAGATGGGATGCAAATTTATTTTTAGTATTATTTATAGTTTCAAACCTAGTTTTATTTGGAGGAGTTTATTGGTCTAAGTTTGCACATATGTTTTATAAACCTGGTGCAGCAATACAAAAAAATTTAGCTGAAGCAGATGGTTCAAGAGATAATTTACCACCACCTGCAGATGCGCCTGAACAATTTGGTTTAGGTATTAAAAGAGAACAACCTAAACATTATTAATTATGATAAAATTAAAAAAGGAGAGAGAATAATATGTCAACATTTGTTTATATGACAAGATGTGATGGCTGTGGTCATTGCGTAGATATTTGCCCATCAGATATAATGCACATTGATGAAAACATAAGACGTGCAAAAAATATTGAACCTAACTTTTGCTGGGAATGTTATTCTTGTGTCAAAGCTTGTCCTAATCATGCTATTGATGTTAGAGGATATGCAGACTTTGCTCCAATGGGACATAGTGTTAGAGTAAGAAGAGAAGAAGAAAAAGGAACAATTTCTTGGAAAATTAAATTCAGAAATGGAACTGAAAAAAATTTCGTATCACCAATTACAACAAAGCCTTGGGGTAAATTTATTCCTAAATTAGCTGATGGAGATAAACCCAATCAAGGAGAGATAAATTCACAAAGATTATACACTGAACCAGAGGGGTTAAATATAGATGGAGAACTTCCATCCGTACCTAAAGAGTCGTTCAAAAAAGGAGTTTATTATTAATGGCAAGTCATAAAACACATTACGAAGATTGCGATATATTAGTTGTTGGTGGAGGTATGGCTGGTACTGGTGCAACTTTCGAAGCAAGGCACTGGGGTAGAGATATGAAAATTGTTTGCGTTGAAAAAGCAAACATAGATAGAAGTGGTGCAGTAGCTCAAGGTCTTTACGCAATCAACTGTTATATGGGTATGCAGTGGGGTGAAAATCAACCTGAAGATCATGTCAGATACGCAAGAAATGATTTGATGGGAATGGTTAGAGAAGATTTAGGGTATGATATGGCTCGTCATGTAGACTCAACTGTACATATGTTTGATGAGTGGGGTCTTCCTATGATGAAAAATGAAGAGACTGGAAGATATTTAAGAGAAGGTAAGTGGCAGATAATGATTCACGGTGAAAGTTATAAGCCAATTGTTGCAGAAGCAGCAAAAAAATCTGCAGACAAAATTTATAATAGAATTATGATTACTCATCTTTTAATGGATGAGGATCAAGAGAATAGAGTGGGTGGAGCTGTTGGATTTAATATGAGAACAGGTGATTTCCATGTATTTAGAGCAAAGGCTGTAATTGTTGCAGCAGGAGGAGCTTCACACATATTTAAGCCTAGAGCTGTTGGTGAAGGTATGGGCAGAACTTGGTATGCTCCTTGGAGTAATGGTTCAGCTTACGCATTACCAATTGCGGCTGGAGCTAAGATGACACAAATGGAAAATAGAATTGTGTTATGTAGATTTAAAGATGGATATGGACCTGTTGGAGCTTATTTCTTACATTTAAAAACATATACACAAAATGCAAACGGCGAAAACTACGAGAAGAAATGGTACGACCAGACTAAAGAATTAGTGGGTGAATATATAGATCACCATCCAACTCCTACGTGTTTAAGAAACCATGCTTTTATTCAAGAAACAATGGCAGGTGGCGGACCAATCCATATGGTTACTACTGAGGCTTTTCAAGATCCACATTTAGAAACTGTTGGTTGGGAAAACTTTTTAGGAATGACTGTAGGTCAAGCTGTAGTTTGGGCGTCTCAAAATATTGATCCAAAATATACAAACCCTGAATTAACAACGTCTGAACCATACGTAATGGGTTCTCATGCTACTTGTTCTGGAGCTTGGGTTAGTGGACCAGAGGACCTGTCTCCACCGGAGTACTTCTGGGGTTATAACAGAATGCTAACAATTGATGGATTATTTGGAGCAGGTGATACAGTAGGGGGGAGCGCTCACAAATTTTCGTCAGGCTCATTTACTGAGGGCAGATTAGCTGCGAAAGCAGCCGTAAAATACATTGAAGATAAAAAAGCTCAGGGTTTAAAGGTTTCTGATAAACAATGTGAAGATTTTAAAGCTAAAGTTTACAAACCTTTAGAAAACTACACAGTTGCTCAAAATGAGATTACCGGAGGAACTGTATCTCCAAGTTATATATCACCTATTCAAGGCTTACAACGTTTACAAAGAATAATGGATGAATATGTAGGGGGAATAGCTACAAACTATATGACTAATGCTAATATGTTAAAAAGAGGATTAGAGTTGTTAGCTTGGCTTGAGGAAGATCTTGAAAACGTAGGAGCAGAAGATTATCACCAACTTATGAGAGCATGGGAGCTTAAACACAGAGCTTTAACTTCTCAGTGTGTAACGGAGCACACTATGTTTAGAGAAGAAACTAGGTGGCCAGGGTATTATTATAGAGGTGATCATATGAAACTTGATGATGATAACTGGCATTGTTTAACTGTCTCAAGAAGAGACCCTAAGACTGGTAAGTTTAGTATGGAGAAAGTTCCTGTCTACCATATAGTGGATGAAAACGAGAAGAAAAAAGCTTCTTAAAGATATTTTAATTAAATTAAATGGATATTTTATCTAAATCAGATGATGAAATATATGAATTAGCCAAACCTATATGGGATAATTTGGTTAAATCATCTAATATCAAAGATTATGGTGGATTTACAAAAGATTTCTCTACTCAAATGCTTTTTGGCGCTAACGAGGTAGAACTTGGCAAGCAGTGGGCTAATAACAAACTAATTACTAATCTTAAAGAGACTTTTGAACCTTTTGGATGCCTTAGAAGAGGTGATCACATAACTGTTCTTATAAAGCAGACAAATAAAGAGATCCCTGGAGAGTTTCTTGGGAGGTTGGTCTTAGGAGTCGAAGACGATACAGTTAAGGTTTTTGGAGCCACGATCTATTAGGAAAAAAAATTACCTAGCTTTAAATAATTGTTTGACAAATTTCGTTGTAGGTGTATTGACGGAATTAATGTTACTTTCTAACGTAAAAATTATTAATAAACTCTCAAATTTTAAAACTATATTTATTAAAGCAGGAATTATAGCAAGCTTAACCGCTTACTGGGGAGTGATTTTAGTTGGAACTTTTATTACTTTTAACTAAGTTGTTTTTTAACAAACTTTGAATTTTTTATGGAAGTATTTTTACCGATAGCTCAAGTTTTTGTTAACCCTATAGAGATACTTTTATTAAGCGCAATTGTTGGAGTGCTTTCAGGATTATTTGGTGTTGGGGGTGGGTTTTTAATGACACCTTTTCTAATTTTTTTAGGAATACCTCCTGCTTACGCAGTTGCCAATGAAGCAAATAATATTTTAGCTACATCTGTTTCGGGATCTACTACTCATTATTTAAAAAACACTTTAGATTATAAAATGGGCTCTATGATTGTTGTTGGTGGCGTTATTGGAACTACATTAGGCATTTATACATTTACATATTTTAAAGGAATTGGAAAAATTGATACCGTTATATCCTTAGCTTATATGTACATTTTAGCAATTATTGGTACTCTTATGCTTGTCGAAAGTTTAGGCGAAATAGATAAAGCCAAAAGAAATATAACAGTTAAAAAAAAATTGCATGTTCATTATTGGATTCATGGTCTTCCTTTAAGGATGAGATTTCCAAAATCTAAATTATACGAAAGTATTTTTACTCCAATAATAATTGGTCTATTAGTTGGTTTTATTGCTGCAATTATGGGAATAGGTGGAGCTTTTATTTTAGTGCCAGCAATGATTTATATAATCAAAATGCCTACTAAATTAGTCCCTGGCACATCTTTATTTGTAACAATTTTTGTAAGTGTTGTTGTTACTTTTCTTCATTCTTTTAATTATGGATCTATAGATTTATTATTAGTTCTAATGTTGGTTGTGGGATCAATTATAGGAGTTCAAGTTGGACAAAAATTAGGAGAAAGAATCGATAGTTCAGGTTTAAGAGCTTTATTAGCGATTTTGTTGCTTATAGTAGGTATAGCAATAGCATACGATACATTTTTTGCAGATCAGGTTAAGAATGGAACTGCGAATTCAACTATTTCAGATTTGAATTTTTTTTCTCGATTTATAATTGATTTTTCAAAAGAGATGCCTTTCTTTTATGGACTATTTACAATTATGTTTGCTATAATTTTAGGTGTTGGAGCCGCTTTTATAAGGCGGTTTATTTCAAACTTTAGAAAAAAATTATTAGTTAAATCTTAATTAAAAAAATTTATATATAATTCGATAGTTGTAATACTGACCAATCCTACTGTTGCCATTCCTACAAATCCTACAACAAAAGGTTTGTAGCCCATATTTTTAATTTCTTTTAAATTAGTAGAGAGACCAATTGCTGCCATAGCCATTGTTAAAAATATTTTTGAGGACAATTTAATACCCTCAACTGTAACCAACCATTTGTAATTATCTGAGTACATTAGATCACCTAAATTTCTAACTATTATCATGGTAACAAATCCTAATACAAAGTAAGGGAAAATATCTATTATTGAGTATTTCTTTTCTGTAGTTTTTCCTCGATTATATAGAAACGCAAATAAAGGGATCATGATAATTAGAAAGGTATTCCTTATTAATTTTGTGACTGTTGCAATATTTAAAGTTTCAGGACTATTAAACTGTTGGTCATAAATCAGTCCTGCAGCAGCAACTTGAGAGGTTTCATGGATAGAGGTTCCTAAAAATAATCCAATTAATAGAGGCTCACTTTCAAAATAAAAGTTAGCAAAATAAGGGTAGATTAACATTGAAAGAATGCCAAATAACGTAATATTGGCAATGGCATAAGATACCTCGTTCTTTTTTGCTCCAATAACTGGAGCTGTAGCCATAATAGCTGTAGTTCCACATACTGTGCTTCCTATTGATATTAAGTAAGCCATTCTTGTTGGAATTTTTAATTTTTTAATAAGAAATTTAATTACAATTAAGACACTAACTATACAGATTATAATAAGTGGAATTGCTATTGCTCCAAATTCTAAAAACTCAAATGGTTTCAATTGAATACCCAGACAAATAATACCGAGTTTTAAGATATATTTTTGTGTAAAATCCAATCCTTTTAAAAAACTTTCTCTAATTTGAAAAATATTTCCAAAAAACATCCCCAATAAAATAGCAATCATTGCAGTAGATATTGGGCTTTTTTCATATCCCAATAACTCAATACCAAGAATATTATTGAAGCCTTGAGATAAAGTGTAAAGAACAAAAGCTAAAATAATACCTGGTATTACTACCAGGTATTTTTTTAAATTCATTTAAAGTTGATGTTAATTATGCGCTTCTGTAAAGTTTAGTCATAACAAACTCTCTATGACCTAAAGCTTCAGCGCAAGTTAATCTTCCGTTAGCAGTTCTGATTGTTGCTTTTATCAATTCATCGCCAGCTTGATCCAAATTCATTTCTCTAGAAAGAATTTTTGAAACATCACAATCAATATGTTCACTCATGCTAACTGCTGTTAATGGATTTGCAGTTAACTTGACTACAGGTTCAATCGGATTTCCGATAATATTTCCTTGTCCAGTTGGGAATAAATGAATATTAAATCCACCAGCAGCTTGTAAAGTTACACATTCAGCAGCCGCAGAAGAAGTATCCATGAAATATAAGCCTGGACCTTTTTGTGGTTCTTCAGCTGGTGTAAGAACATCAACAAATTGTCTTGATCCAATTTTTTGAAAATTACCAAATGCTTTTTCTTCAATAGTAGTTAAGCCACCTGCGATATTACCAGCTGTAGGTTGGCTTTCTGACAAATCATCTGTAGCTTCCTTTAGAATAAAGTCATTATATTCATTCCAGGTTTTTTTAAATTTTTCTTGAGCTTCTGGAGTTTTACCTCTTTTTTCACAAACAGTTTCAGCGCCAGTTAATTCAGAAGTTTCTCCAAAACATAAATGAACACCTAATGGTTCAAGCTTATCCATTAAATTTCCAACAGTAGGATTAGATGCAAGTCCTGATGTAGTATCAGATTCTCCACATTTAACTGAAATCCATAAATCACTAATTGGACATTCTTCTCTTTGTTTTTCTGATGCCCACATTGAAAATTCTTGAGCTTTTTTTGAAGCTTTCATAATAGTTTCTATGTCACCAGCTCCTTCTATACTAAATCCTTCAACTGGTTTTCCAGTTTTAGCAACCTCATCCACAATTCTTTTTGTCCATTTCGGTTCAATTCCAATAATGATTGCAGCTGCAACATTAGGATTTTTTGCAGTTCCGATCATAGTTCTGAAATGTAATTCTAAATCTGCTCCAAATTGTAGTCTTCCGTAAGAATGAGGAAGAGCAATTGTTCCTTTAATATTGTTTGCCACAGCTTCAGCACAAGCATTTGATATGTCATCTACTGGAAGAATGATTACGTGATTTCTTGTTCCAGCTCTGCCGTTTTCTCTTTTATAACCTAAAAAACTTTTTGGGATTTCCATATTATTACCACTTCTTTGTTTTTACATTGTGAACATGCACATGCTCACCTTTTTTAATTGATTTAACTACTTTACCAATATCGTGACCATACTTAATAATTGTATCACCTTCATTAAGGTCAGCCATAGCAATTTTATGACCTAAAGGAATTTCATCTGCTGATTGAATATTAACAGTTTTGTCGTTCTCCATTACCCAGCAAGAGCAATCTTGTTTTGGAGTGATTTTTTCAATAACAACTACTCCAACGTTGTCTTTTTCATCGTGAATTATAATATCTGTTGCCATATCGTGTCGATTTGTTTGTTTGAATTTTGTAAAATCTTATATATTAATCGCAAAAATTAACAAACGAATTTTATAAATACTTAATTATACACTTTAGAGAGGTTCTAGTTTTATGACAAAAATGACAACAGAAGAAGCTTTTGTAAAAGTTTTACAAATGCACGGTATTGAACATGCATTCGGAATTATCGGTTCAGCCTTTATGCCAATTTCAGATATTTTTCCAGATGCAGGTATTACTTTCTGGGATGTTGCTCATGAAACAAATGGTGGTTTAATTGCTGACGGTTACACAAGAGCTACTGGTAAAATGTCAATGGTTATTGCTCAGAACGGACCTGGTATTACTGGATTAGTTACACCAATCAAAACAGCTTATTGGAATCATACGCCGCTCTTATTAGTTACACCTCAAGCTGCAAATAAAACAATGGGTCAAGGTGGATTTCAAGAAGTTGAACAAATGAATTTATTTAAAGATATGGTTTGTTATCAAGAAGAAGTTAGAGACCCATCTAGAATGGCAGAAGTATTAAATAGAGTAATAGAAAAAGCTATTAGAGGATCTGCACCTGCGCAGATAAATGTTCCAAGAGATTATTGGACACAAGTAATTGATATTGATCTTCCACCAATTGTAAGATTGGAGAGACAAGCGGGTGGAGTAGATGCAATCAAAAAAGCTGCAGACTTATTATCAAAAGCAAAATTTCCAGTTATTTTGTCAGGTGCTGGTGTTGTAATAGGTGGAGCTATTGAAGATTGTAAAAAACTTGCAGAAAAATTAGATGCACCAGTGTGTTCGGGCTATCAACATAATGATAGTTTTCCAGGAAGCCATCCTTTAGCTGCTGGTCCGTTAGGATACAATGGTTCAAAAGCTGGAATGGAATTAATAAAACAAGCAGACGTAGTTTTAGCTTTAGGCACAAGATTAAATCCATTCTCTACATTGCCTGGTTATGGAATGGACTATTGGCCAAAAAATGCAAGTATTATTCAAGTAGATATGAATTCTGATCGAATTGGTCTTACAAAGAAAGTTACAGTTGGAATTTGTGGTGATGCTAAACTGGTGGCACAACAATTACTAGCACAACTTTCACCAACTGCAGGTGATACAGATAGACAAAAAAGAAAAGACATAATTCATCAAACAAAGTCTGCATGGTTACAAAAATTATCAAGTTTAGATCATGAAGAAGATGATGAAGGTACAGTTTGGAATGAAGAAGCTAGAAAAAGAGATTCAGATAGAATGTCTCCTAGACAAGCATGGAGAGCAATTCAAGCAGGTATGCCAGATGATGTAATTATATCAAGTGACATAGGAAACAACTGTGCAATTGGTAATGCTTATCCTACTTTTGAAAAAGGTAGAAAATATTTGGCACCTGGTTTATTTGGTCCATGTGGATATGGTTTTCCATCTATATTAGGAGCAAAAATTGGATGTCCAGACACTCCAGTAATTGGTTTTGCGGGTGATGGTGCTTTTGGTATCAGTATGAATGAGATGAGTTCATGTGCTAGAGAAGAATGGCCAGCAATTTCGATGGTGATTTTTAGAAACTATCAATGGGGTGCAGAAAAAAGAAATACGACTCTTTGGTTTGATGATAATTTTGTTGGAACTGAGTTAGATCCAGAGTTAAGTTACGCTAAAGTAGCTGATGCTTGTGGTTTAAAAGGTGTAACTGTTAGAACAATGGAAGAAACCACAAAAGCTATCAAGCAATCATGTGAGGATCAGAAGAAAGGAATTACAACATTTATTGAGGTAATTCTTAATCAAGAGCTTGGGGAACCATTTAGAAGAGATGCTATGAAAAAACCAGTAAGAGTAGCTGGTATTAAAAAAGAGGATATGAAGAAGCAGCCTTCTTTAAATTCTTAAAATCTTTTAAATAACAATCAATTATCGTAATCTGCTTCTATGGAAGTTGTAAACGATAATAGCTGCAGTTGGGTTAATGATTTAAGTCTAAGAAATAGCATTGTTTCACTTTCATCTGATTTAAACTGTGAATGGTTAATTGTGGGAGCAGGTTATACAGGATTATCTGCAGCAAGAAAATTAGGTCAACTTTATCCTGGTCAAAAAATATTATTAGTTGATGCTCAGCTAGCAGGAGAGGGTGCTAGTTCAAGAAACTCAGGCTACTTAGTGGATACAACACTTAATGATGGTTTTACCTCTAATAAAGAATTAGATAATTATAAAAAAAAGGCTGATATTTATAAATTAGGAATTGATGCCGTCAAAAGATTTATTAAAGAATATCAAGTAGATTGTGATTGGAATGAATGTGGAAAGTATTTTGCTTCATCAAAAGCAAAAGACAAAAAAATATTAGAAAATTTTTCAGACACTTTATCTAAATTAGGTTTTGAGCATAATTTATTATCAAACAAAGAACTCAAAGAAAGATTAGGTACAAATTTTTATAATATTGCTCTTTATACCAAGGGAGGCGTTTTGCTACATCCGGGTAAATTAGTTAGAGCCATGATCGATACATTACCAGATAACGTAAATCTTTATGAAAATTCTTCATTATTAAATTGGAAAAAAGTAAATGACTTGATCATTTGCAATTTTAAAAATGGTTCAATTAAAACTAAAAAGATTATTTTTGCTACAAATGGGTTTCTTAAATCTTTAGGAATAAAGTCTAATTATAATTTTCCTATTACTTTAACAGCAAGTATGACTAGATCTTTATCAAATGAAGAGTTTGCATCTATTGGTGAGCCGAAAGAGTGGGGTGTTTTACCTGTTAGACCAATGGGTGCCACAATAAGAATGACTAAAGATAGAAGAATTTTAATTAGAAATACCGCAGAAGTTTATAATCCTTATGAGATGTCTAAACCTGAATTAAAGAAAAGATCATTTAAGCAAAGACTAGGAATTAAAAAAAGATTTCCCGAACTACCTGATGATATTATTCAATCTTCTTGGTCAGGTATTGTTTCAAGAACAAGAAACAGTTCTCAAATTTTTGAAAAAATAGATGATAATGTATTTGTTGCAGGCTGTTATAATGGCTCTGGTATTGGAGTTGGTACTTTATTTGGAGAACAAATAGCAATCAAAGCAAGTAATGAAAATACAAAAGAGATAGAAACTATTGAAGCAAGAAATAAACCCACTTGGCTTCCTCATGATCCAATTTTAAGTTTAGGAGTTAGGGCTAGGTTGATTTATGAACGTTTCAGAGCAAAATCTGAGATTTAATTTAAAAAAGATATTGGATCTATTTAAAAGAAGGGTCATTCCGTTTCTCGTCTTGAGTAGAATAATTAGTATATTTACTTACTAAATAAGATTTTTCATTGCAAACTTCATAGTCGGTAGTTTCTATTTTGTTTACACATTCTTTTTTGACTTCATTGTTTTGAGCAATCTATTTATAAATTATTAGAATTAAATTTGAAGTTAAAAACAATAATTTATATTTTAAAATTTTATATTTTTTTATATTCAGTATTTCACAGATTTTTTTTAATTCTTTAGTAGTCAATAGATTTAAATTTTCTTCTTTAGAATAAAAATCCTTTTTTAAAAATTTTAATAATTTTCTATGAATTTTTTTTGGTAACCAATGAATAAATGGTAAAATTGTATGGAAGTCTATAGGATAAAATCTATTTGGGGTTTGTATAAAGATACTTTCTGTTGAAATTCTGAGCATTTCTCTCACAAAGGATACTTGATTTTCAAATGAACCTACATGCTCAATAGTTGCGCTTGAGTGTACTATTTCAAAAGAACCTTTTTCCAACATTGTATTTCTGGCATCACCAATAATAACATTTTTGATATTTTTATATTTTTTTTGTAAAATTCTACAATCTTGATTTGATAAACATGTTACGTTTTGATTATCTTTTGTGTTTTCTAAAAAAATATTTTGTTCTTCATCTATAGAAGGAGTACTTCCTATATCAATAACA
>CACPOX010000020.1 GCA_902635665.1 uncultured Pelagibacteraceae bacterium | reverse complement strand
CGTAAATAAAATTCTAAAAGTTTTATTAAAGGAAAACTTCTCAAGAAATGATTGTTTAATATCTTTAGGAGGAGGAATTACGGGAGATGTAAGCGGTTTTGCAGCTAGTCTTTTCAAAAGAGGCCTAAAGTTTATAAATATTCCAACCACTCTTTTAGCACAAGTTGACTCGTCTATAGGTGGTAAAACTGGAGTCAATTCTAAATATGGTAAAAATTTAATTGGAAGTTTTTATCAACCATCATTGGTTCTCTCAGATACCCAATTT
Source organism: uncultured Pelagibacteraceae bacterium (assembly GCA_902635665.1). Classification (GTDB taxonomy): domain Bacteria; phylum Pseudomonadota; class Alphaproteobacteria; order Pelagibacterales; family Pelagibacteraceae; genus Pelagibacter. The sequence goes on along the minus strand of CACPOX010000020.1, from coordinate 12,122 downwards.
CTCAAATCATTGTCAAATAGAGAGATAATTTGTGGATACGGTGAAATATTAAAGCATTCGTTAATTGATAATAAAAAATTTTTTAATTTCTTAAATAAAAATCTGAAAAAAATTTTAAATCTTTCATCTCCTTTTATAGAAAAAGCAATTTATGAAAGTTGTAAGATTAAAAAAAAAATAGTTGAAAAAGATGAAAAGGAAAAAGGATTAAGAAAAGTTCTAAATTTTGGTCACACGTTTGCTCATGCTTACGAGGCGAGCTTAGGCTACAGTAATAAACTAAATCATGGTGAAGCTGTGATACTCGGGATGAAAACAGCACTTAATTTCAGTTTAAAAGAAAATATGCTTAGTAAAAGTCAATTTGATCTAATTGTAAATCATATTGATAATTCTGATCTAACTTTTTCAATAAAAAAATATTTTTCTATCAAAGATTTAAACAAAATTTTATCTTTTATGATCAAAGATAAAAAGAATAATTCGGAAAATATTAATTTAGTTTTATTAAAAAAAATTAGTAAACCAATTTTTAATAAACAATACTCCAAAAAAAACCTAAGCTTATTTTTGAGAAAATTTTTAATTAATTAAAATCTGAATTGAGTGAATAAATTCTTTTAATTCTTGATCTAAAATTTTGTAAATTTTTTTATTGCCTTCAATTTTATTCATTTTTTTTAATTCTTCAGAAACAATAATAATTTTTAAATGAAATTTTCCTTTTTGATTTCCTTTATGATTTTTATGAAGAAAAGATTTATCTTCAATATTTATATCTTCAATATTTATCTGATTTAATAATTTTTTTTTTATAATTGCAATTAACTCATTTATATCCATATATATTATTATACATCATGAAAAATATTTGTGACTGGAATAATTGTAATGAAATCGGTGAATATAAGGCACCTGTTGAAAAAGATAATAGTAGAAAATTTAGAATGCTTTGCCTTGAACATGTTAAAGAATTTAATAAAAATTGGAATTATTTTTCAGGAATGAATGATGATCAGGTAATGGATTTTTTAAAATCTGATATGACTTGGCACAAACCCACACAAAGCTTTAGCTCCTCAGATAATTTTTTCAAGGTATTGTGGAATACTACTTTGAGAGATGAGCTTGATAAAGAAAAAATAAATGGAGATTATAATCATATGCGTCAATTTAAATTTGATCATAAAGATATAAAAGCATTTGGAATACTGGGAGTTTCTGTGGGTTTAAAGTGGAAGAAAATCCAGGATAAATTCAAATTACTTGTGAAAAAATTTCACCCTGATATGAATTCTGGTAATAAAAAATACGAGGAAAAACTAAAACTTATAACATTAGCTTATACTCAATTAAAAAATACCTATAGAGAAAAAATTGACACCAAATCTTAATACAGAACCAGATATTAAAGTTTCATTAAAACAAACTTTTGGTATTGAATCAGAAATGGAGGTAGACGCATTTTCAAAAAAAAATGAGTATGTTCCAGATATAGATAAAAACTATAAATTTGACAGAGACACTACTTTAGCTATCATTTCTGGATTTGCTTTTAATAAAAGGGTTTTAGTTCAAGGATATCATGGAACAGGTAAATCTACTCATATTGAACAAATTGCTGCAAGATTAAATTGGCCTTGTATTCGAGTAAATTTAGATAGTCATATAAGCAGAATAGATTTAATTGGAAAAGATGCCATAGTGCTTAAAGATGGTAAGCAAGTGACTCAATTTAATGAGGGTATTTTGCCTTGGTCAATTCAAAATCCTGTTGCACTTGTTTTTGATGAATATGACGCTGGAAGACCTGATGTAATGTTTGTAATCCAAAGAGTTTTGGAAGCCGAAGGAAACTTTACATTACTAGACAAGAACAAAGTAATTAAACAAAATAAATTTTTTAGATTATTTGCTACTTCAAATACTGTAGGTCTTGGTGATACCACAGGTCTTTATCATGGAACACAGCAAATTAATCAAGGTCAGATGGATAGATGGAATATCGTTACAACATTAAATTATCTTAGCCTTGATAGAGAAATGGACATTGTATTGTCTAAAAATAAAAACTTGAACAATGCAAAAGGTAAAGAAAAAGTTGCCAATATGATAAAAGTGGCATCTCTTACTCGTAAAGGATTTATAGCAGGAGACATCTCGACTGTAATGAGTCCTAGGACCGTGCTACACTGGGCTGAAAACTCAGAGATATTTAAGGACACAGGTTATGCTTTCAGAGTAACTTTTCTAAATAAGTGTGATGATATTGAAAAAAATACTATCGCTGAATATTATCAAAGGTGTTTTGGAGAAGAATTACCAGAGTCTTTGGTTAATATTCAAATTTAAATGAGCTCAAAAGAAACTAATTTAAAAGAAAAATTCAGAATTGCTTTAAACTCAACAGCAAAAGTAATTTCAGAAGATTTTGATCTAAATAAAAAAAAATCAGAGGATAAAAAAAACAAAGATACTATTTCAATAGAAATAGACAATCTAACAAATCCAAGTGACTTTATAAGACTGCGTGCTGAGACTGATTCGAGTGCTCTTAAAAAAAAATTTTCTGATGATTTTATTTATAAAAAAAATTTACCTAGCAATACTTCCTCAAGATCTCTTTATAATATCGCTGAAAAAATTAGATACGAAGCCTTGGGTGGGCAAATGCTTAAAGGTATAGAAAAAAACTTCAATGAAAATTATTCTCAAATAATAAATCGTAAAAGAAAGGATCAATTAAAAGCAAAAGAAGATGTCCCTGTTGCAGAGGCTTTTGAACTTTACATGCTTAAAAACTTTCATAAAATAAAGTTAAATCCTCTAACTTCTAGAATGTTAAATTTTTGGGAAAAAGATTTCGAAGATTTTATTGAAAAACATAAGGAATTTTTGATGAAAAATCTAGAAGATCAAAACACTTATGCTTCAAAATTTTCTCAAATATTTGAAGAAATGGACATTTTCCAAAGTGATGAAGATAACGAAAAAGAGGAAGAAAATCAGAATCAAGGTCAAGATAATCCTTCCAATGATGATCAAAACAATGAAAACGAGGATAATAAAGATGATAATAACGATCAGGAAACACAAGCTTCTTTAGATGCAGATTATAGTATTGATGAATTTAACTTAGATGAGCAACTAAATGATTTTGAGTCAGATGAACAAAGTTCGGAACAAATATTAAAAAAAGACATAGATAACATTAATCTTGATTACAAAATATTTACTACACAGTTTGATGAAATTGTAAAAGCTGAGAATTTAGAAAATGCTGATGAGGCAACTAAACTTAGGAAGAGTTTGGATCAACAGCTTATTGGTTTTCAAGATGTTATAACAAAATTAGCAAATAAACTACAAAGACAATTACTTGCAAAACAAAATAGAGCCTGGGAATTTGATTTAGAAGAGGGCCTATTGGATAGTTCTAAACTTCCAAGAATAATAATGGATCCTTACAATTCTTTATCATTTAAAAAAGAGAAAGATTTAGACTTTAAAGATACAGTTGTAACATTATTAATCGATAATTCCGGATCTATGAGAGGAAGACCAATTACTATTGCAGCTATATGTGCAGATATTTTGTCTAGAACACTAGAAAGATGCTCGGTTAAAGTTGAAATTTTAGGTTTCACAACAAAAAACTGGAAAGGTGGACAAAGTAGAGAGCTTTGGACAAAAAATTCAAAACCTAAAACACCAGGTAGATTAAATGATTTAAGACATATTATATATAAAGGTGCAGATACTCATTGGAGACAAGCAAAAAATAATTTGGGACTAATGCTTAAAGAAGGGTTACTTAAAGAGAATATTGATGGAGAAGCGATATCTTGGGCTTACAATAGAATTAAAAAAAGAAAAGAAGAGAGAAAAATTTTGATGGTAATTTCTGATGGAGCCCCTGTAGATGACTCAACTCTCTCTATAAATTCAGGAGACTTTTTGGAAAAACATTTAAAAAAAATTGTTAAATTTATTGAAAATAAATCTGATATTGAAGTTTTGGCTATAGGAATAGGTCATGATGTTTCCAGATATTATGATAAAGCAATAAAAATTACTGACGTAAATGAATTAGGAGATGTTATGATATCCGAATTAAGTTCATTATTTGAAACAAAAAAAAAATATCATTAAATATTAAATAACTCTTTATTTTTCCACCTAATATTAACTTCAGCACCACTTCGAGTTTTTGAATTTCTACAATTTACTGATGCAAAGTTTTTCTCTAATAGAGTTTTTCCAATAAATAATCCAAGACCCAAGCCTTGCTTTGATTTATCTTTAGAATAATTCGATTTTAAGTAAGGTTCTCCAATTTTTGATATTATATCTCTAGGATAGCCTATACCATCGTCTTCTATGGTGATCTCTGTAATTTGACTGTCACTTTTTAAATTAATAAAAACAGTATTTTTTGCAAATTTATTTGCATTTCCTATAAAATTTCTTAACCCATAAACAACTTCTATAGATTTACTAATTTTTTTTGGATTAGAGTCCTGGTCAAAATTAAATATAAAATTTTTTCTACTTATTTCCTTAAATGATGAAATAATTTCATGCAAATAATGCCTAATATTAAGATCCTTATCAATAAATTCATCCTCTTCTACAGGATTTAAGGTTAAACGCTTTAAAATCTCATTACATCGCTCAACTTGGCTATTTAATAATTCGATATCTTTTTCAATATCTTTCTGACCCTTAAATTGCTTAATTAAGTCATGAGTGATTATTGTTATTGTTGAAAGTGGAGTGCCTAAAGAATGTGCTGCAGCTGCAGCTTGACCACCTAAAGACAAAAGCTCATGTTCTTTCGCCATCACTTCTTCCATTTTTGTTAACGCCTCTTTCCTTAATCTAGATTGTGTTCCAAAGGTCATGGCAAAATAATTTAAAAAAACTAAAGCAATAATTAATGACGTTGGAATAGAATAATAAAAATAATGATTATTATGAAAATCACTATTTAAATTAATTGGCAAATCTTTGTAATAAAAAGTTAATAATATAACTATAATTATTGTTAAAATTACTAAAAGAGTATTGGTTTTTAGGCTTAAGTTTGAGGAAGAAAAAACACTTGGAATTATTATAAATATTACAAATGGATTGGTTATCCCGCCTGATAAGTAAAGAAGAACACCTAATTGCAAAATATCGATAAGCAAAAATAGAAAAGCAGACCTATCTGATAATTGTGTTTTTTTATAAATAAAAATTAAATATAAATTACTTAATATACCAAAAAATATTACTATATTTGATGTTACAAAATCAAAATCAGAATTTAAAAAAAAATATACAAAATTTACTGCAACTAATTGCCCTATAATTCCGATCCATCTTAAAGTTATATAAGTTGATTTTTTAAAAGAATGATATTTTGAAGTTTCAAAAAACTTCATTTTTAAATATCAAGATTCCGAACATTTATAGCATTAGAAACAATAAAATCTTTCCTTAATGCTACATCGTTACCCATTAATGTATGTATCAAGCTTTGATCTTTTTTTAAATCTTTTGAGTATTGCACTTGCAATAAGTTTCTTTTTTCTGGATCCAATGTAGTGCTCCATAACTCCTCAGGATTCATTTCTCCAAGTCCCTTAAATCTTTGAATATTCATTTTTGATTTTTCTAAATCTATTGCTTTAAAAAACTCTTTTGTACCTTTTTTTATTTTTTTTATTTCTTTATTAGTGTTTACAATAAAATCTTCTAACTCCTTTTCATCTTTTATGTAAATACCTTTTGAACCTTTGTTAATTTTAAACAAAGGAGGTTGAGCTAAATAAACATGACCATTTTCAATTAATTTATTAAATGGCTTATTATTAAAAAAAGTTAAAAGAAGAGCTCTAATATGGGAACCATCAACATCAGCATCAGTCATGATAATAATTTTGCCATATCTCAAATCTTTTAAATCAATCTCTTGTGCTTTTGGGTCTAATCCTAACGCATTAATCAAAGTAACTATTTCGTTTGAAGAAATCATTTTAGATAAAGCCTTTGTTCTTTGATCTGAGCCATTACCATTACCATTACCATTTTTCTTTACATTAAAATCTTCTACATAAGTATTAAGTATTTTTCCCCTTAAAGGTAAGACTGCTTGGTTTGCTCTATTTCTTCCCTGTTTAGCTGAACCTCCTGCTGAATCACCCTCTACTATAAACAATTCTGTGCCTTCTTGTTTTCCAATTTGACAATCTGCTAATTTTCCTGGAAGACCACTTAATTCCAGTGCACCTTTTCTTCTTACATTTTCTCTTGCTTTTCTAGCAACATCTCGCGCCATTGCTGCTTGAATTACTTTAGCCAAAATAATTTTGGCGATCGATGGATTTTGATCAAACCAAATAGATAATTTTTCATTGACCAGTGTTTCTACTATCATTCTAACTTCTGATGAAACAAGTTTATCTTTAGTCTGAGAAGAAAATTTTGGATCAGGAATTTTAGTTGAAAGAACACAAGTAAGGCCCTCTTTGATATCATCTCCTGAGATTGCTAATTTATTTTTTTTAAGTAAATTATTTTCATTAGCATATTTATTTACTACTCTTGTTAATGCACTTCTGAACCCAAGCAAATGAGTTCCTCCATCTTTTTGAAATATATTATTTGTATAAGGAAAAATATCTTCTGAATATCCAGCATTCCATTTTAAGGAGCATTCAAGTTCAATATTATTTTTTTTTCCCTCAATATAAATTGGTTTTTTAAAGAGTTCGTTGCCATTTTTATTTTGTAATTTTTCTCTTTTTTCATCCAGAAAGTCTACAAATTCTAGAACACCACCATCATACTTAAATTCGTAAATTTTTTCCCTCTTTTGACTAGCGTCAGTAAATATTATTTTAATTCCTTTATTTAAAAATGCTAACTCCCTCATTCTTTTTATAAGAATATTTGCGCTAAATTTAATTGAAGAAAAAATTTCTTTAGATGGTAAAAAAGTAATTTGAGTTCCGGTATTTTTTGATTTACCAGTTACTTTGAGTGGAGCTTTTGCCTCGCCATTTTCAAATTCAATATGGTGCTTTTTACCTTCTCTGTTAATTTCTAATAATAACTTCTCTGACAATGCATTCACTACCGAAACACCTACACCGTGCAATCCGCCAGAAACTTTATAAGAATCGTGATCAAACTTACCACCAGCATGAAGTTGTGTCATAATTACTTCTGCTGCTGATTTTTTTTCTCCTCTATGAATATCTACAGGTATGCCTCTACCATCGTCTTTTACTGTTATTGTTCCATTTGGATTAATTCTTACATTTATATTTTTACAATAACCTGCTAATGCTTCATCAATAGAATTATCGACAACTTCATAAACCATATGATGTAAACCAGTTCCGTCATCTGTATCTCCAATATACATTCCTGGTCTTTTCCTAACTGCCTCAAGACCTTTAAGAACTTTAATAGAATCAGCTTGATAAGTATTTTTATTTGTCATTTTTTAATTTCGGAGAAATTTATTATATCATTTTTAATAAAAAATGCTTAATTAATTAAATAAAATAGAGATAGAGATTAAAATTAAACAGAAAAAAATTTATAAAGTAGTATAAATATTGTTAATAATTTTATCTATTTTAAAATCAAACAATGAATTATGTTCATCTTGGTGCTTGTGTTGGGGATTGGGATAAAACAGAAATAAACAGATGTGGATTTACTGAATTTATAAAAAAAAATAGTAAATCGGAGGATAAAATTTTTTTAATTGAGGCTAATCCAAAAAATATAAACAAATTAGAGGAAAGTTATAGAGATTTTCATAACTCAAAAATTTTAAATTTAGGAATATCTTCAAGTGAAAATGGTGAGATAACTTTTTTTTATACTGAGGATGATGCACCTCATTATATGGTGTGCTCTTCGAAAATTAATCATGTTATAAAACACTATCCAAATTCAAAAATTAAAGAATTTAAAATAAAAACTGTTTCAATAAACAATTTATTCAAAAATTATATTAAAGAAAAAAATATAGATTATTTAAGTGTCGATCTTGAAGGAATAGATTTTGAGATTTTGATGTCAATTGATTTTAAAGATTATAATATAAAAAATATTTCTGTTGAATATTTACATCTTAATAAAAAACAAAAAAAACAATTAATAAACTATTTATTAAAATATGGTTATTCTTATTGTGGTTTTGGATATGACCATAACAATTTCGATTTTTTATTTAAGAAAAAAAAAATTTTATTAAATATATTTATTTCAAAATTTCTTTGGCTGATTGGTAAAAAACATTTGAAATTTATTAATTATTTTATTTTCAAAGGATGATATGCTGGAAATGGCGGAGAGAATGGGATTCGAACCCATGAAAGAATTTCTCCTTTACACGCTTTCCAAGCGTGCGCCTTAAACCACTCGGCCATCTCTCCGAAATTTTAAACTATATATTCTTCAAATTTTTTCAAATTATCTAATATATATTTAGGAAAACTTTTATCTAAATTTTTAATTTTATAAGTATGCCCTCTATTAAAGAGATCAATTTTTTTATTTATCTTATCTTTGATTATATTCAAAGAAGAAAATTCCTCTCCAGAGTATTCTTCATGAGCAAATGTTTTCAATTTTAAAGATATATTTTCTGGTGACATTAGATTGTTAAAATGCCATCCAGCGTTCTTAAATACTTGAATACTTTTTTCCTTATCAATTCTCAAAAAACTATAATTCAAATTTTTTGTTAAAATATTTTGCCTCATAAAATCTATGGATTTCAGATTTTTTTTTTTTACAACTCTTGTTCCCTCCCAGGGAGTTTCGTATGGATTAAAAAGATTTATTTTGTAATTAAAACAATCATGTAAAAAGATGCCATATTTTTTATTTAGTTGAAAATTAATTAAAATTTCTGGTCTGATTATTTCATCTGGATCTGAAAAAAATATATAATCCTCAGGACCTGCAAAACTAAGATTGTCCAATATAAAGTCTCTCTGGATGGCTTGATTTTGCCATCTACTTGATAAATTTGGAAAAGGTTTGTCTAGAAGCACATATTTAATCTTATTTTTGTTATATTCGTGCTTAAAATTAAAATTTTTTTTCTTTTTTTTTCCAGCATGATCATAAAGGGACTCGCATATTAAAAAATAATCTACATGGTTTACTAAAATATTATATCTGATTTCAAACATATAATTATTATCAAAAAAAGTTATACAATCTATTTTTTTACAATTTTTCATTTCTCCAACTATCTAAAACTTTCATATTAATAATTGTTTCCTCTGGTTGCATCGCTGGGAATAAAGGTTTATTTGCTCCATCTAAAATGTTTTGACTAATATTTTCAATCTCTAATGAATAAATGTTTTTATTTAATTTTTTTTCTATTATGTAATTTCTTTTTTTTAAATTAACCTTAATTTTCTTAATTCCAAGGAAAGTGTTTTCTATTAATATATTGCCTTTTTTGCCTTTTATAATAGTGTTATTTCCTAAATCCTCTTTATAAGAAGCTTTAACATTTGATGTAAACCCATTTTCAAAAATGATCTTCGCTTTCGAGTGAACATCAACCCCTGTTTCGCCTATTTCTCTTTCAAAAACTCTGATTCTAAAATTATTATTATCAATATTTTTTATTAACGATGAAATTAGAATTGTTAAAGATGTTGCATAACAACCTAAATCCAAAATACAACCGCCTCCTAATTCTTTACAAAATTTTCTATCATTTTTATCAATTTTTTTATTTTTTTTAAAAAACATAAATTTTTTTTTAGTTAACAAATTGATACCGAATGAGGACTCTAAAGATAATAAATCTCCTATTTCATCATTTTTTATAAGATCAATTGTGCTTTTGATTAAAGGATCATAACGATACATAAAACCCTCAGAAAAAAATAATTTATTATAATCAAAAATATTTTTTAAATTTAAGGCTTCTTGATAATTTAGTGTTGCTGGTTTCTCTACTAAAATTTTTTTTTTATTTTCGATACATTTTTTTATCCAATAAAAATGAAATGAATTTGGCAAGGATATATAAACTATATCAATTTCCTTACAGTCTATTAATTTTTCATAATCATTAAAAGCAAATTCACTTTTTATGTTAAATTTTTCTTTACTATAATCTAATTTTGCTTGATCTTTGCTGGCTACTGCCAATAAATTTGAATTATGGATTTTTGAAAAACTTTCTAAAAATTTTTGGGCAATATTTCCTAGACCAATAACTCCCCAATTTATTTTTCCCATAAGTTATTCTTTTTGAATTTTAAGTACACCAATAAATGCCTCTTGTGGAATTTCAACTCGTCCGAATTGTTTTGATCTAGCTTTTCCTTTTTTCTGTTTTTCTAAAAGTTTTCTTTTTCTATCAGTTGCTCCACCGCCGTGAATTTTAGTTAAAACATCTTTTTTAAAACCTTTAATTGTTTCTCTCGCAATAATTTTACCTCCTATTGCAGCTTGAACTGGAATCATAAAGTTGTGTCGAGGTATCAAATTTTTTAATTTTTCACAAACCTCTCTCCCTGTTTTTTGTGCAAAATCTTTATGAATCATCATAGCTAAAGCATCTACAGGTTCTCCATTTACTAAAATGCCAAGTTTTACCAAATCACCCTCTCTATGCTCAATAATTTCATAATCAAAACTAGCATATCCGCTAGTCATAGATTTTAATCTATCATTAAAATCAAAAACAACTTCATTCAATGGTAACTCATAATTTACAACAGCTCTATTTCCCGAATAGCTTAAATTGGTTTGAATTCCTCTTTTATCCTGACACATTTTTATAATTGAACCTAAATATTGGTCAGGTGTAATGATTGTTGCTTTTATCCATGGCTCTTCAATATATTTTATTAAAGTTGGATCAGGTAAACTCGATGGATTTTGAAGATCAATTAAATTTCCGTTATTAAGATAAACTTTATATACAACACCAGGTGTAGTTGTTAATAAATTAACGTCAAATTCCCTTTCTAATCTTTCTGTTACAATTTCCAAATGTAGTAAACCTAAAAATCCACATCTAAAACCTAATCCTAAAGCAGATGATGTTTCAGGTTCAAAAGAAAAACTTGCATCATTTAATTGTAATTTAGCTAAACCGTCCTTAAGTTTTTGAAACTCAGAACTATCCACTGGAAATAGCCCACAGAACACTACTGGTTTACTGGGTTTAAATCCAGGCAAAGCTTCTTTTAATGGTTTTAAAGCATCACAAATTGTATCTCCAACTTTTGTTTCGGATAAAACTTTAATTCCAGTTGTAATAAATCCAATTTCACCTGTTTTTAATTCATTTATATCCACTGGTTTTGGAGTAAAAACCCCAACTTTTTCAACAATATATTCTTGATTGGTTGACATCATTCTTATTTTCATGTGTTTTGAAAGTTTGCCATCAATCACTCTCACTAAAATAACCACCCCTAAATATGTGTCATACCAACTATCAACCAATAAACATTTTAAGTGTGCAGAACTTTCTCCTTGAGGAGCGGGTAATGCTGTGATTATTTGTTCTAAAATATCCTCTATTCCTTCGCCAGTTTTTCCTGAACATGGAATTGCGTTTTCAGTATCAATTCCTATCACTTCCTCAATTTGTTTTTTTGTTCTATCTAAATCTGATGCGGGCAAGTCAACTTTATTTAATACTGGTACTATCTCATGATTAATATCTAAAGCTTGATAAACATTCGCTAGAGTCTGAGCTTCTACACCTTGTGTGCTATCTACAATTAGAATTGAACCCTCGCATGCATACAAAGATCTACTAACTTCATAACTAAAATCTACATGACCTGGAGTATCAATAATGTTTAAAATATAATTATTTCCATTTTTAGCCTTGTAATTTAGTTTTACAGTTTGAGCTTTAATTGTAATTCCTCTTTCTCGCTCAATATCCATAGAATCTAGAACTTGAGCTTTCATCTCTCTTTCTGTTAATCCGCCACAACTATGAATAATACGATCAGCAATAGTAGATTTTCCATGATCAATGTGTGCAATAATTGCTAAATTTCTTATATTATCAATTGAACTCATTAATTTTTTTTAGGAACGAATTTTAGCACCAGTTT
>CACPOX010000019.1 GCA_902635665.1 uncultured Pelagibacteraceae bacterium | reverse complement strand
TTATTTGGATTATTTCCATTTGCAGGCATAGGCATTAATTCGTTCTCACCTAAAATTCTTGCTACTCTAGTTGTTGGTTGAGCTCCTTGACCAAGCCAATATTTAATTCTCTCAGATTCTAGGCCCACTCTTTCTTTTTTCTCTTTTGGTAATAGAGGGTTAAAAAAACCAACCTTTTCTATAAATCTTCCATCTCTTGCAAAACGACTGTCGGCAACAACAACCTTGTAAACAGGACGTTTTTTTGTTCCACCTCTTGATAACCTTAATTTTAACATTTCTTCTCCTTTTTTTACTTTAATTGGTTAAATAGCTCTGGCGGTATACCTTTATCAGACATACCTTTCAGATTTCCTTTAGACATCTTTTTCATCATTTCAGACATCATTTTAAATTGCTTAAGCAATTTATTGATAGTGGCCGGATCTGTGCCAGAGCCATTAGCAATTCTTTTTTTTCTAGAACCATCTATTATTTTTGGGTTCTCTTTTTCTTTTTTTGTCATTGATAAAATAATAGCTTCATTTTTAGTAATTATACTTTCATCAATTCCCGCTGAATCCATTTGAGATTTAATTTTAGAAACTCCTGGCATAAAAGACATAATTCCCTCAATGCCTCCCATTTTTTTCATTTGTCTTAATTGAGATAGATAATCTTCCATAGAGAATTGACCTTTTTTTAAATTTTCCTCTGCTTTTTTAAGATTTTCTTCTCCTAAATCTTGTGCTGCCTTTTCTACAAGAGATACAATATCCCCCATACCAAGTATTCTGTTTGCAATTCTATCTGGATGGAATACTTCAAGATTATCTATTTTTTCTCCTATCCCTAAAAATTTAATTGGAACGTTTGAAACATATTTCATACTCACTGCGGCTCCACCTCTTGCATCACCATCAGCCCTAGTTAAAATAATTCCAGATAAATTAACTGTATTTTTAAATTCTTTTGCCACTGAGGCTGCAACTTGACCTGTTAAAGAGTCTGCAACTAAGAAAGTTTCTGTTGGATTAATGACAGCTTCAATTTGCTTAATCTCACTCATCATTTGTAAATCAATTTGAGTTCTACCAGCAGTATCAAATAAAATTATTTCAGCTCCATTTAAATTAGCAGCACTTATTGCTCTTCTACAAATATCAGCAGGTTGCTGACCTTCTATAATAGGTAAAGTTAAAATATTATTTTGTTCTCCTAAAGATTTAAGTTGTTCTTGTGCAGCTGGTCTGTAAATATCTAGACTGACCATCATTACTTTTTTCTTTTTATTATTTTCTAAAAATTTTGCTAATTTTGCTGTTGTTGTTGTTTTTCCAGATCCTTGTAATCCAACTAACATCATTGGCACAGGTGGTACTGCGTTTAAGTTTATCTCATTATTTGTTGCACCTAATAAGTCTACAAGCTCATCATAAACAATTTTAACAACCATATCCCCAGGAGAGGTAGACCTTATTATCTCTTGGCCTAATGCTTTTGGCTTAACTTTTTCAATAAAATCTTTTGCAACATCTAAAGAGACATCTGCTTCAAGTAAGGCTTGCCTAATGCCTCTTAAACCTTCATCTACTTGAGCTTCATCGAGTGAAGGTGCCTTTTTCAGAGAAGAAAAAATTTCTTCAAATTTATTTGTTAAATTTTCAAACATATTTATTACGCATAGCATTAACGCACTAGTGGGCGAACCCTCGCTGACTAGTGTCGATCTCTTTGTTTCCAAAGACACCGCAAAGTTAATGTTTTTGCGGAAACGGCAACAACCTATAATAGAGGTTCAAAAAGTCAATAAATAAGTTAAATATCTATATATGGATATTAAAGCTTTTAAAATGGACGGTTTAGGTAATGATTTTGTCATCATAGATAATAGGCAAACAATTACAAATTTAACTAAAGAGCAAATAATAAAGATTTGTGACAGAAAATTTATTGGTTGTGACCAACTAATATTGATTAAAAAAAATGATATTTCAGATGCTTCACTAGAATTTTATAATTCAGATGGAGGAATGTCTGGTGCGTGTGGAAATGGTACACGATGTATTGCTGATTTATTAGGCAAAGAAAATAACAAAAAAGAAATTATCCTAACAACTTTATCTGGCAAATTAAAATCAAATATTGTTGGAGAAAAAATAGTTTCTACAGAAATAGGTATTGCAAAAACAAAATGGGATGAGATTCCGTTGTCTAAAGATTTAAATACAAATAATTTATGTATTAAAATTAATGATAAAAACAATAATGAATTTTCTGGCGGAACTGCTGTAAATGTTGGAAACCCACATGTAGTTTTTTTTGTTGATAATATTGAAAATTTTGAAATTGAAAAAATTGGACCAAAAATTGAAACCCACCCTTTATTCCCAGAAAAATGTAATGTTACATTAGCAACTGTTGTTAACAAAGAATTGATAAAAGTTAGAGTATGGGAAAGAGGAGCTGGACTTACCAAAGCTTGTGGAACTGCAGCTTGCGCAACAGCTTTTGCCGCAAAACAAAACGGACTGGTAAATGATAAAGTTGATATTGAATTTTCTACAGGTAGATTGACAATTTCTATTGATGAAAACAATAGTATTCATATGAAAGGGCCAGTTTCAGGTATTGAGGAGATAAATTTTAAAATTTAATGGGAATTTTTGAAAAATTTAAATCAGGTTTTAAAAAAAGTGCCTCAGCTTTTACAACGGGTTTAAGAGATATAGTTGTAAAAAAAAGAGATTGATGACAAAACATTAGAAAAAATTGAAGATTACTTAATTCAATCAGACGTTGGTATTGTTTCGGCTTCAGAAATAAGAAAAATAATTTCTCAAACAAAAATTGATCCTAATAAAGATTTAACCGAAGAAATAAATAATATTTTAAAAAATTATATTATTTCAATAATGAAACCATTAGAAAAAATAGAATTCTTCAAAAAAAAAGAAAAATTAAATGCAATATTAATTTCAGGTGTGAATGGTGTTGGAAAAACAACTACTATTGGAAAAATAAGTAAAATATTAAAAAGTAATGGAAACAAAGTAATGTTAGCTGCATCAGATACTTTTAGAGCGGCAGCTATAGAACAACTAGAAAATTGGGCAAACAAAATTGATGTTCAAATTACAAAATCATCTCAAGGCTCTGATCCTGCATCAGTCGCTTACAAGGCTATTGAAGATGCATTAAACAATAATTTTAACCAAGTTTTAATTGATACAGCTGGAAGATTACAAAATAAAAAAAATTTGATGGAAGAATATAAAAAAATTGCAAACGTTACTAAAAAAATTGATCCTGATGCTCCACATGATGTTATTTTAGTTTTGGATGCAACTTCGGGTCAAAATGTAATTAATCAAGTTGAAGAATTTAATAAAATTATTCCAATAACTGGTCTTATTATGACAAAATTAGATGGCACAGCAAAAGGAGGTATTCTTTTAGCTGTTGCTAAAAAATATAAACTACCAATTATTGCTCTTGGATTAGGTGAAAAAGAGGATGATTTACAAATTTTTGAGGCCGAAAAATTCGCAGAGGCATTTACTCAAATTAATTAATTAAGGTGCTGGAAATTAAAGGTTTATAAAAACTACATTTGTAATGTTCTTTAAATTCATAATGTCCACAATTTTTAGCTATTGAAGAAATAATAAAATCAAATTTTCCATTTACAGGATAAAGCTCTAATTTTTTATCAATAATATCAAATTTAAAATTAGCTTTTAAACTTTTTACAGCACTAATCATCACTAAAGTTTTGTTATCTTTTAAAAGATAATATGCAAAGTCGTCTGGGAAAACCGGAAAGTCATACTCCTTCAAAATATATTTTGCGGTTTTGGGAAACCATTCATAAGAGATCAATGGCAAAGACTCTTTTGTTTTGTAGTTGTAAATATAAAGATCCTTTGGAAAATCATTAATATAATTTGAATTTTCTCCTCGAGCTAAGACAGATTTTTCACGGGTTTTAAAATATAATGCAAAATTTTCATCATGGGAGTTCATTTGATCAATATGAAAAAGGCTATCTATCGATGCAAAATTTTCTTTGGCGTTTGAAAAATTATTAAATGAAAACAAAACAATAAAAAAAAAGAAAAAATTTTTCATAAATTAACCTAAAAAAAAATTTTGAATTATGTTTGTTTAGATTGTGGCTTAATTTAAACTATCAACAAACGATTTAAGAGCTAATACGAGTTTATCATTATATTCCATCATATGATCGTCATATTTTGTAAAATATGAATATTTAGGTTCTCTTGCTAAATTAAAAATTTTTTTACCCATCCAAAATGGAACTATTTGGTCAGCCTCACCATGCATTACTAATATTGGAATATTAATATTTTTAATTTTTTTATAATTTTCATACTTGTCTTTTAAAATTAAACCTACAGGAATATATGGATAAAAATTTTTTGCAGTCTCTACCATTGATGTGAAAGGCGTTTCTAAAATTAATCCTGCAAAATTTTTATTCTGGGCAATTTGAGTAGCAATTCCAGTTCCTAATGACTCGCCATAAATTATTATATCTTCTTCTTTTATACCTTTTTCCTTCAACCAGTTTATTGCACTAGCGCCATCGACATAAAGACCCTCCTCAGTTGGCTTTCCTTTATTCCCACTAAAACCTCTCCATGCAATAATTAAAAAATTAACATCTAGGTCCTTAAAATGATTTAATTTGTGGATCCTATTTTCAAGCTTTCCTGCATTTCCATGAAAGTAAACAATTGTTTTATAATTTTTTAAATTTTTGTTATGAAACCAGCTTAGAAGATTAATATTATCTTCTGTTTGAATACTTACTTTTTCAATATTAACTTCTAAATTATCTCCAAAATAATTATTTTCTTCAGGATGGTACATTAAATTTCTTTGATAAAAAAAAAGAAAAATACAAATCAAAACATAAATTAAAAATACAAACAAAAATATATTGGTTAATGTCATTTTTATATTAATTTTCATTTTTATTTAAATAGATAAAAAAAATATAACTTAATACACAAAGAAATAAAAATACTGAAAATGAAATTCTATAACTACTTACAATATCAAATCCTTTATTATTACATAAATCAATTACCAGTCCTATCCCCCACTGAATAAAAAAAGTTCCAGAAAATAGAAATACATTATATGAAGTAAGAGATTTGCCAGCTAGATTTTTTGAAAAATTTAGCGCAATTGCTGGCTGAGTTAAAGAAATTACAATTGATGTCATTATGTATAAAGTAAATAAAAATGCTCCCGCATTATTACCAAAATAAATAATCAGAAATAACGAAAAGTAACTTATAGGCAAACCTAATTTAATTAATTTAATGCTGCTAACACCGTATTCTGAAATTTTTGGTAAAATGTATCCCCAAATAAAATATGAAATCAACATAGTAATATTTATCCAAAATAATCCAGTTGCACTTTGAAGAGGTGTATAACCGGTAATATTTAACATCCAGGGACCAGCCCAAAGAGTTTGAATTGCCTGAATTCCTCCATAGTTAATAAATGCAAGAGGAATCATGCTTATAAAAAATTTATTTTTCCATATTTGGCTTAATGACTCTTTTTCAGATTTTATTGAGGTGGTCTCTTTTTGCTCCCAATTAGGAATTAATAAGAAAATTAAAATTATGCTAAATAAAATAAGTATAGCTATTAAAATAAAAATCCATCTCCATCCGATATATGGTAATAGTATTTGAACAGGTAAAGTCGACGACACAAATCCAATATTTGCTACCATCAACATCCAAGAATTTGCTCTTTGTTGATATTTTTCTGCAAACCATACTCTATATCCGGTAAGAGGTCCCATCATACAAGCGCTAACACCTACGCCAATAAATATTCTAGAAATAAATAATCCAGTAAAACTTTTTGCAAGTGCAAATGATATTGTTCCAATCAATGCTATTATTAAAAAATAACCAATTACCTTTTTTGGGCCAATTTTATCTAATAAAAGGCCTACGGGAATTTGCATTAAAGAAAAGCCAATAAAATAGCCTCCTGCCAATAATCCCAGATTTCCTGCGGTCAAGTCAAATTCCAAAGTAAGAACAGGAGTTAAGGTTGCGGTTATAGATCTAACCAGATTGGATAATAAAAAACCGAAGGCAAAAACGCAAAATATGATAATGCTTTTATTTACTTTAGTAATCATTTATAAATTTTTAAGAATTTATCTGTACTATGAATAATCAATCAACAAAAGATAAAGATGCACGTTCTTCAAACGCAATGGCTGCAACTTCACATCCTTTAGCTACAGAAGAAGCATTAAAAATACTTAAAATGGGTGGAAACGCAGTGGATGCTTCAATCGCTGCCTCGATTGTTTTGTCTGTAGTAGAACCTAATGCAACGAGTATTGGTGGCGACTGCTTTGCAATAGTCAAAATGGATAACAAAGATGCAGTATCTTTTAATGGATCAGGTTTGGCACCAGAAAAATTAAATTATGATTTTTTTAAGGAAAAGAATATTGATAAAATTGGATTAACGAGTCCACATTCAGTTACAATTCCAGGCGCAGTGGATGCTTGGGAAAAAATTCACAAAGAGTTTGGTAAGCTGAATTTTGAGCAATTATTTTTAGGTGCAATTGATATTGCAAAGAATGGTCATAAAGTTACTAAAGTCGTATCAAATGCTTGGAAAAATAGTTTGAATAAAATCAATAATAATGAAAATTCAAAGAAAATTTTTTTGAAGGATGGTCGCACTTATCAAGAAAATGAATTAATGAAAAATGTTGCTTTAGGGGAAACACTTGGGGCAATTAGTAAAAAGGGGAGTAAAGAATTTTATGAAGGTGAAACTGCAAAAGATATAATTGAAACTTTAAATGAATTAGGCGGTGTGCATACTTTTGAAGATTTTTCGAAACAGAATACAATAAGATCGGATACAATTAAATCTAGTTATAAGGGTGATTTTATTCATCAATGCCCTCCTAATGGCCCTGGTGTTACGGTATTGATTATGATGAAATTACTAGAAAAACTAAATATTCAAAATTATAAATTAAATAGTACAGAAAGATTTCATCTTGAAGCAGAAGTTACAAAACAAGCCTATAAAGTTAAAGAAACTATTTTGGGTGATCCAAATTTTGTTAACTTTAATTTGGAAGAAATTTTAAGTGATAAAAATATTGAAGAAATTTTTAATAATATTAGTTTAAATTCATGCAGTGATGTTGGTGACTTAAATATTCCAGCTCATCCAGAAACAATATATCTAACAGTGGTAGATAAAGATTTGAATAGTGTATCAATAATCAATTCTGTTTGTTATGTGTTCGGATCAGGTATTACTACAAATAAAAGTGGAATACTTTTACATAATAGGGGTACAAATTTCAGAGTAGAACATGGACATCCAAACTGTATTGCAGGCTTAAAAAGACCGTTACATACTATTATTCCTGGTATGGTTATTGATAAAGACAACAAAGCAACTTTAAGTTATGGCGTTATGGGGGGGCAATATCAACCAGTGGGACAAGTTCATGTTTTAAATAATATGATTGATTTTGGAATGGGACCACAAGAGGCTTTGAGTTTTCCAAGAGCTTTTCACTTTAATAATATTTATAAACTCGAAAAAACCGTTGATAAAAAGATTTTCCAAGGACTCAAAGAAATAGGTCATAATGTAGAATATATTGATGGCACACATGGTGGAGGTCAAGCTATAAAAATTAATAGAAATGAAGGTGATCTCTTAGGTGGATCAGATCCTAGAAAAGATGGTTACGCAAAAGGGTATTAAATGTCATCCAAAAGAATTGTTAAAAATATTTTTAAAAATACTAAAGATGATAAAATTGCAATTTCATCAGAGAATAATTCAAAAATTGGTTTCAGAGATTTAAAAACATTTATTGAAAATATTTCAAAACAATTATCAGGGGCTGGATTAACCAACAAAGATAGAGCAGCAATAGTTCTGCCAAATGGACCAGCTATGGCCACTAGTTTCTTAGGAATTTCAAGTTATATGTCTGCCGCTCCTCTTAATCCATCATATAAATCAGAAGAATATGAGTTTTATCTTAAAGATTTAAATCCTAAAATGATAATTGTTGAGAAAAATTCAAATAACCCATCAGTAGAAGTTGCAAAAAAATTAAATATAGAAATTTGTGAATTAAAAACTCATAAAGACCAACCTCAAGGTTTGTTTGACTTATTTGAAAGTAAAAGTGATTATTCATCACCAAACGAAAATGACGAAGCTTTAGTTCTCCATACTTCAGGAACTACATCAAGACCAAAAATTGTACCATTATCAAATAATAATATTTATTCCTCTTCTGAAAATATTTCAAAAAGTTTAAGTCTTTCAGATAATGATCATTGTTTAAATATTATGCCGTTGTTTCATATTCACGGCCTTATCGCAGTTTTGGCTACATCAATGAAAGTTGGTGCATCGGTATGTGCATCTAATGGTTTTAATGCATTAAAGTTTCTTGACTTAGCTAGATCAGAAAAAATTACTTGGTATTCGGGTGTACCAACGATGCATCAAGCAATTTTATTAAGAGCAAATAAAAATAGAGAAGTAGCAAAAAACTTAAATTTAAGATTAATTAGATCTTCTTCAGCTTCATTACCTCCTGCTGTATTCAAAGATTTAAATGAAGCATTTAATTGTCCTGTTATTGAAGCATATGGAATGACTGAAGCAACACATCAAATGACATCTAATCCATTACCACCAAAGCAACAAAAAGCTGGATTTGTTGGCCTTCCAGCAGGTCCAGAAGTATGTATCATGAATGAAAATGGGGACATAATTAAACAAGGTGAAGAAGGTGAAGTATGTATAAAAGGTGAAAACGTAACACTTGGCTATGAAAATAATGAAGAAGCAAACAAAACAAGTTTTACTAATGGTTGGTTTAGAACTGGTGATCAAGGTTATTTTGATAAAGATGGATATTTAAAAATCTCAGGAAGATTGAAAGAAATAATTAATAAAGGTGGAGAAAAAATATCTCCATTAGAGGTGGATAATGTTCTAATGGATCATCCTATCGTTGAACAAGCTGTATGTTTTGGATATGAGGATAAAATGCTTGGAGAAGAAATTGCAACTGCTATTATTGTAAAAGAAGGAATGAAGTGTACAGAGGAAGACATGAAAATTTATGCAAATGAAAAACTTGCAAAGTTTAAGGTTCCAAAAAAAATATTTTTTGTAAATGAAATACCTAAAGGAGCAACAGGAAAATTGCAGAGAAATACTTTAGCTAAAAAATTCGGGTTGACAAATTAATGACCAAAATTTGTATATTTGGAGCTGGATCAATAGGTGGTTTTATTGCTACAAGTCTTAAAAGAACTAATTCAAAAGTTTCCTTGATTGCTAGAGGAGACCATAAAGAAGCTATTGAAAAAAATGGTCTTACTTTTATAAGAGATGATAATAAGATTAATCATAAATTTGATGTTACTGACAATCCTAAAGATTTAGAGCAGCAGGATTTTATAATCATATCTGTGAAGGCTAATGCTATTAGTAAAATTTCTGAAAGCTTAAAGCCAATTATTGGAAATAAAACGTCTATTATCTGTGCAATTAATGGATTGCCTTGGTGGTATTTTTATAAAGCAAATACAGGCACCAAGCTTGATGACAAAATTGTAGAAACTGTAGATCCTGGTGGAAAAATTTGGGAAACACTAAGACCAGAAAGGGCAATAGGGTGTGTAGTCTATCCAGCGTGTCAAATTTTAGAACCAGGTATTATTAAACATAACGGAAATGGTGAAAGATTTTCACTAGGTGAACCAGATGGATCCAGATCAGATAGACTTAAAATGATCTCGGGTTTGTTTATAGACGGGGGCTTAAAAGCTCCTCAGAAGAAAAATTTAAGGGATGAAATATGGGTAAAACTTTGGGGAAATTGCTCATTTAATCCAGTAAGCGCTCTAACTAATATGACTATGGATGAAATGGGGAACGATCCGGAGACATATAATCTTATAAAAATACTAATGGAAGAATGCCAATATGTTGGTGAAAAAATTGGTATAAAATTTAATATATCAGTAGAAGATAGAATTAAAGGTGGAGTATCAATTATTGGTCATAAACCTTCTACTGCTCAAGACTTGAATGCAGGCAAACCCCTTGAAATAGATCCTATAATTGGATCAATTATTGAAATTGCAAATAAGCTAGATTTAAATGTTCCAAAATTAAAAGAGATTAATGAGAAATTGAAATCTAAAGCTGAAGATTTAGGTCTTTATGCTAGATCAGAATTAACTGACAAACTAACTAATTAAAAGTTTAATGATATATCTCTATGCACTGAGTTGCATCTTGCAACAAATTTAGCTTGTTCTTTTGTCAATCTTGACTGAAGTCTTAATCCAATATTATTTTTAATAACTTCATTATATTTTAATAACTCAGGTAATAGATTTTTATTAGCATCTTCTCTCCAAGAAACTTCTTGATCAAATAAGGTGAAAGTTTCAGAGCTAGCAAGTAATAATTTTTGTTCATCAACTTCATCATTATCTATAACAGTTATTAAATCATCGAGTTTATTAGCAAATTCTTCAGTGCCAGAAATCTCACTCAATTTTTCAAAAAGATTATCAATTATTGAAATTGAATTTTCATAGTCTTTATTGTTTATAGAATATTTTAAGTCTTTAATTTCAGATGAAAGATTTTTTAACTTTTCATGGTCATTTATAAACAATACTATTTGATCTAAGTTATCATATGCTTCGTCGACATTCTTTCTGTAACGCTTTGTTCTAGTATTTTTAGCCTTATGAAGTGTTTCAAATTCTTTATTTTGTGATGTCCAAGTTTCAGGTATTTGATTTTTTAGTTCAACAATTTCTAATTTATAATTTTCTATTTTAAGTTCTAATTTATTTTTACTTGATACATCGTTTTTATCTAAATTTCTAATTTCTGATTTTGTTTTTTTAATTTTATCCTCAATTTTTCTAATTTTCTTCTGTTTTTTCCTTACAGAGAAATGTAGATCTCTATAATCCTCTGCAAATAAGTTATATTCTTCCTCTGTTTTTTGTAATTTTTTTACTATTGCGAAAGTTCCAAGAGCATTATCAAAATGTTCTTCAAATATATCTAATTTATCCACTGGTAAGTTTGAAGGCACTAATTTTTGAAAATTATTTATAGCGTTTTTAATTTCATTTTCATTATTGTTGTAAATTGCAAATTTATATTCTTGCAAGCAATATTGTAATTTTGGATTCATCGGTGGCGGAGCTACTGCAGAGGTCAAATATGTTCTTGCTGGCAAATAATTTACTAATGATGGATAAAAACCAACAATTCCAAGACCAATAAGTTGAAGAATTATAAATGGAACAACCCCTTTCCATATATTTAAAGTAGTAACTAATTTTGAAGCAACTCCTTTTAAGTAAAATAATGCAAACCCAAATGGTGGGGTTAGAAAAGATGTTTGTAAGTTAACACCTATCATTACTCCTAACCAAATTGCACTCACGTTTGCACCTGGTTCAGCTAATAATATCGGTGCAATAATAGGAACTACTACTACTGCAATTTCAATAAAATCAAGAAAGAAACCTAATAAAAAAATTACAGCCATTACCACTACAAACTGTGTCCAAAAACCTCCAGGTAAATCTTGTAAAAAATCTCTTACTAATTCTTCTCCTCCGAAAGCTCTGAAACCAGAAGTTAACATTGCTGCACCTAAAAGAATTATAAATACCATTGAGGTAGTTACACATGTTTCTGTAACAACTTCTTTTAAGACATTGTCGATCTTATAAGATCTCCAAAAGCTCCATATAATTCCAATTAAAAAAGTGAATGTAAAAAAACCTGCAATAAATATTGCTGTTAAATCTCTCGTATCAATAGCTTTAATATTTAAGTTATAATTTTTTGCGATAAAAAATATAGGAATTACTGAAATAACTGAGATTATTATTGGGTAGTATGCATCTTTTCTTCCTTTATGAAGACGGTAACCTGCCATCATAGTTGCACCAATCGCTCCAATAGAACCAGCTTGATTCACTGTTGCAATCCCCATTAATATAGACCCAAGCACGGCAAAGATTAAGGCAAGAGGTGGTATTATTACCCCAATAACTTTTATCCAAAATTTAAAATCAAAGTTTCCTTTAAATGATACTGGCGGTGCAGCTTTTGGGTTTATTCTTGCAAAAACAAAAACATACAACATATATAAACCAACCAATACTAGCCCAGGTAACAATGCTCCTAAAAACATATCACCAGCACTAGTAGACCCTACTCTAAACTCTCCTGGCATATTAAATTCGCCTGTTAAAATTTTATAATCCGTCTGTCGAATTGTATTAGCTACATCAGCTGCACTAGCTAATTGATCTGCGATAATAATTAAAACAATTGATGGGGGTATTATTTGACCTAAAGTTCCTGACGAACACACAATTCCACTTGCAAGGCTTTTGTCATATTTATTATTTAACATTGTTGGTAATGAAATTAACCCCATCGCAATAACTGTGGCTCCAACTATACCTGTAGTGGCTGCAAGTAATGCTCCAACAAAAATTACTGAAATACCTAATCCTCCTGGAATTGGACCAAAAAGCTGTCCCATTGTAACTAAAAGATCCTCTGCAATCTTAGATTTTTGAAGCATGATCCCCATAAAAATAAATAACGGAATAGCTATTAAAGTATCTGTTTCTACGTCCCAATAATTACTCCTGAAATTTGTAATCCCAGCGGTTAACCATTCTTTAGGACCATCAGTTGCATAATAAGAACTTACATCTCCCTCAAAAAGATATCCAAAAAAAGCTGCAAGACCTATTGAAATAATCGCTGAACCAGGTAAAGCAAAAGCAACGGGGAAACCTGATGCCAATGCACCTATCATAATAATTACAAGTAAAGCTAAAAATAAATGTT
>CACPOX010000018.1 GCA_902635665.1 uncultured Pelagibacteraceae bacterium | reverse complement strand
TAACTACATAATCATAATATTTATCTAATTTTTTTTTTAATTTTTTTTTTTTATAAATATCTAAATAAAAATATTTAACTCCTTTTATTTTTCTGTATTTTTTTGGTTTATTTTTTGAAATAGAATGAACAATCCAATTTTTTTTTATAAAAAAAAGACAGAGATGATATCCAATAAAGCCTGTACCACCCGGAATTAATATTTTATTTTTACTTCTCAAGATGTTTTTTTTGTTTGATAGACTTTTCTAAAATTTCTTTGTCTCTTAATGTGTCCATACATTGCCAAAATCCCTCATGCTTGTAAGCATATAACTGACCTTGATTAGAAAGTTTTTCAAGTGGTTGCCTTTCTAAATAAGTTTGGTCATTTTTAAGATATTTAAATATTTTTTTATTTAAAACCATAAACCCTCCATTAATCCAACCCTCATCTAGACTTGATTTCTCTCTGAAACAACTGACTTTATTTTTTTTTAATTTAATAAAACCAAACCTTGCAGGAGGTCTTACAGCTGAAATAGTAGCTATTTTTTTATGTTTTTTATGAAATTTTAGTAAATTACTTAGATTAATATTTGATAATCCATCACCATAAGTTAGAAAAAAATTATTTTCAGTTTGTAATTCTTTCTCCAATCTTTTTAATCGACCACCTGTCATTACATTATTACCAGTTGATATTATTTTTACATTCCATTTCTTAAAATTTTTATTTTTAAAATAATTTTTAATTATCTTTCCTTTGTAACCTGTTGCTATATAGAAATCTTTAAATTCAAACCTCGAGAAATGCTCCATTATATGGATAAGAATTGGGATGTTGTTTATTTCTATCATTGGTTTAGGAATACTTTTTGTGTACTCTGAAATTCTAGTACCTAAACCACCTGCAAGTATTATTACCTTCATTATTTTTATCTCGAATTTTTTTTGAAATAATGTATGTATTATTTCTTTAAAAATATTAATCAATGATTAAATATAATCTTATAAAATTTTTAAACGTAATTCAGAAATTACTTATAAAAATTCAGAATTATTACAAATTTTTTAAAGCAAACACTTTGCCCCCCAAAGTTTTAAAAGTTCACTCATTTTCTTCTGAAACAAACAATCTACCATCTTGCTATCAAAGGTTTAAAGAGGAGGAAATGGAAAGATGTTACAACACCTTTAAAAAACATTTTTATAATGCTGTATTCCTAGACAGAATAGAACTTAAAAAATATTCAATTAGAGAGGCATTAAATAATGATGATAAGAATTCTGAACTTTTTTATCTGGAATTTGGAGTAGGTGCAGGTGCATCTATAAATCTTTTTTCTGAAATTTTAAATGAAAAAAAAAGGACTATATTTGGATTTGACTCATTTGTTGGTCTTAAAGAAGATTGGAAAGGTCATGTTTTTTTTCCCAAAGGATCTTTAAGTCAAAATAATAAACTCCCTAAAGCAAGAGATAATGTAAATTTAATATCTGGATGGATACAAGAAACATTGCCAAAATTTATTGAGCAAAATCAACCACAGATTAATTTTATGCATATAGATGTTGATACATATGAAACAACAAAGTTTATTTTAAATAAAACAAAAAAATATTTAACGAAAAATTGTATAATTGTATTTGATGATTTTTATAATTTTTCAGGATGGAGCGTCGGGGAATATAAAGCTTTGATAGAAGAATTTGATGAAAATGAGTACAAATATATTGCATTTTCTATAGAAAAGGGGAATGCTGCAATACAACTAAAACTTTGAAATAACAGAGATTAAATAATCTAAATGATTTATATTAATTTAGGTTTTCCAAAAACTTCGTCAACTAACATTCAAAAAAATTTTTACCCATTTATAAATGGTTTAAACTATATAGGTAGATATTATCATAAACCAAATATAGATATTTTCAATCAATTAAATAATTACATAGAAAGCAGAGAAAATTTTTCTAAAGAAAAATTAGATAAATTAAGTGAAAATTTTTATCAAATAGTAAAAAAAAATAATGTTAATTTATTATCAAGTGAAAACTGGATAATTCCATATCAAAAAAATAATTTTAAAAATAATATTGAAATAGTTTCCCAATTTGAAAAATTAAAAAGACTTAAAAATTTTATGGATAATACAAAAATAAATTATGAATTTTTTATAATTAATAGACAAAAAGATATATTGCTTAAATCTCTTTTTGCCACACTTGAGGAGAGAATTATTAAACTCTTTGGATATAGTAGTATTAATTTTTCTGAATTTTTAAAAAAATTTAACAAAAAGGATGATGATTATGAAAATATGAAACTATTTTTCGATATAATTAATTTAGATAAAATTGAGTATATTTTAAAAAAGAAGGTAAAAATATTTGATTATGAAACAATTAAAAATGATCCAAAAAAATTTTTGTTTCAATTTAGTGAATATTTAGAATTAAAAATTGATGAATCTCTGCATGAAAAATTACAAATAAAAACTAGAGTTTCAGAAACTAAAAATGATAAATATTTAGTAAATGAGCCAAATATTATTTTTAAATTTTTAAAAAAAATTATACCAAAAAAAATTAAAAAACTTTTAGAAAAATACAAATTGTATAATAAATTTTCTGTTATCTTAAATAAAAAAAAAATTGTTGATGGTGATGATGATTTAAAAAAAATTATTAATGAAATCTATAAAAAATAATATATCCAATTTTACCAAACACTTTTAAACTTTTCATTGTCTGGGTCTAATCTTACCATCTCGCTTTCATTATGAGGCAAATTTAAGCAGTTGGCTATAATTGAATGATCATTATTTAACCCTTTAAATCCATTCCAAATGTTTGGAGGAATAGTAATTAAAGAATAGTTTTCTATAGAAAGAATAATTTCTTGGTATAATCCTTGTGTTTCACTTTTTTCTCTGTCATCAAATAAAACTAATTTTACTTTACCAAATACACAAGCATAATTTAATGTGGCTTCTTTATGTAAATGCCATGCCTTTATCTTGTCTTTAAAAATTGTTGAAAAGTATATTTCACCAAATTTCTCAAAAATTGGGCTATCTGATCTTAACATGTGCATAACAGATCCCCTATTGTCTGAAATTATTTTTAGTGGATTTATTTTTACTCCTTTAATATTTTTATTCATATATATTTTTTTTTATAAAAACTTTTTTTATAGCTCGTATAACAAAATAAATAATTGAAAACCATGCATTTGGATAAATTAAATTTTTAATAAAATGTTTATATATATTTACATAATTCCTTCCTGCTTTATTCCCATTTAATAGTATTTTTGTAAAAAAATTAAAAAAATTTCTTAAAGCAAAATTCTTACAATATATATATTTCCAAAAATTCATTCCTTGTGATCTGTAATAATCTAGTAATTCAGGTATTCTCACTATTTCAATAAAATCATATAAACTAACCCATTCTCTTTCCCCAATTAAATTTACACTTAATGGTTTTGAGCAAATATAGCTTTTTTGGTCTTTAAATACTGATGATATTATTTTTGCATTCAAGCATGTATTATCAAAATTTGACCAAACATTAGAATCTTTTATTTTTTCTTGATCTAAGTACTTTAAGCCACTTAGCCAAATTTTTCGGTCGAATATACTTAAAAAAATTCCAATTAAAAATTCCCATGATACTTTGGGGTCAATTATATCCCAAAACTTTACAACTTGATCTCTATCTAATTTTGAAAGTTGTGTCATTTTTTTATTTCTTAATTCTAGGGTGTTAAATGGATGGGGAAAATTATTTAAATATTTTGATTGTAAATAAAATGAATTTGCAAAAAAAAACTTTACATCATTGTTTATAGAAAAAAGATTTTTTAAATAAACAAAAGTATTGGGTAGAATTAAATCATCATTACCTATGATCCATGCATATTCACCTTTAGACAGCTCCACTGTTTTAATTGCATTTAAAGCAAAACCTATATTTTTTTCATTTCTACTGTAATTAATTTTAAAATATTTTGTATATTTACTTATTGTTTCTGCAGGATCCTTTTCTGAATGATTATCAGAAATACAAACCTCAAATTCAAAATTTTCAACATTTTTTGAGGCAATTAGTATTGAATTTAAGCAGTTTTCTAAACAATCTAATCTGTTATATGACGGTATACATATTGATAAAATCATTGGTTAATATTCGTAAGACAATTCTTTAAAATTTTTTTTTATAAATTTTTTATAATTAGATTTGTTTACTATATGCAATTTCGGTAAATGAAACACTAACTTTCCCCCTTTTTTGATATAATTTAATTCTTGTTTAATAATCTCAGATCTAAATGACCATATAAATACTAAAATATTTTCTGGATTTAGTTTTCTCATTTTTTCTTTAGATATAATTTTAATATTTGAGCCAGGAGTGTATTTTCCAAATTTTTTTGAATTTGCATCACAAATATACTTAATTTTATGAGAATTGAGATTACAATAATTTAAAACTATATTTCCCTTTGTTGAAGCACCATAGCCAAATATAGAAGGATTGTTTTTAATATAGCTTGTAAGATCCACTTTTATTTTTTTTATTCTTTTTGAAAATTTATTAAACGATATTTTGCTTATTTTTTTTTCATCAATCTTAAGTTTGTTGATTAATTTTAAATTTATGGGAATTTTATTAGCTTTTTTTGCAATGATTACCTCTATACTTCCGCCATTAATTTCGTTTATTTTTACATCAATAATTTTTAATTTATTATTTTTACAAATTTTCTCAAAAACACTTAAAGTATAGTACATAATATGTTCATGGCATATTTGATCAAAAGTTAAATTTTTTAACATTAATGGTAAATATGAAAACTCACACACCCAAACCCCTTTATCGTCTAATAAATTCTCTATATCTCTACAAAATGAATTGGGATCTTCTACATCATAGAAAATAGCAAAGCTAGAAATCAAATTAAATTTAATATTTTTATTTTTAATTTTATTTAATAAATTTTTTTTTGAAAAAAAATTAGTTACTAATTCAATTCCATTATAATTTTTTTCAAATTTTTTTGCAGAAGGATCAATGCCATGAAGTTTATATTTTTTCCCAAGTAAATTAAGAAAAGAAGCGTCATTACTGCCAATATCTAAAATATTACTTCCTTTTTTAATAAATTTTTTTTTTTTAAACCTATTAACCTTTTCTTTTAAATGTGACATCATCATTTTACTTACAGAGGTTTGATAACCATAATGACTTCCATACATCTGCTTTACGTTTGCCAAATTATTAAGCTGAACTAGTCCGCATTTTGGACATTTATATAAATCTAATGAATATTTCTTTAGTGCAGTTTTTTTATTTGAATAAAAAAAACCACTTAAAGGTTGCTTTCCTAATTTAATTATTTTCTCTAAATTATTATTTTTACAATTTTTACATATCATATTTTTTATTAAGAACCTTTTTCAAATTTTATTTTAAATCTAAATAAAATTTATTATTTTTTTTAATATAAATATTCATTATGAGCTTTTTTTTCTTAAAATACCTCGTAAATAACAATTATCATTACTGTTGCTTGTGAAGAGACCTAGCTTATGCATTTCATCATTTTTGTTAGAGCTTTTAATTAAATGAATAAATTTTATAATTTTATAAGGTATAAATTTCTTAATGATTTGTTTAAAGCTATCCAAACTTTTTCCTGACTTAATTCTATAATATCTTTCCTGAGACTCTCTTTGGTATTTGTGATCTTCGTCAAATGAATAAGAGCTGATATCAATTCTTTCTGGCTCATATTTAAATTTATCACATATCATTTCTATACTTTTCTTTGTGTAAAAAAGAAGATGAGGTCCATCATAAGGTCTTCCTGAAAAGTATTCTTGAGGACAGTTAGGAACTTCAAAAAAAATTTTGCCCTCTGGTTTTAAAATCTCATTAAATTTTTGGAAAACCTCAACATCTGTTAAGTGTTCTAGAGAGTGCAACGTTATTATCAGATCAATTTTTTCACCAATATTCTCAATTTTTTCGTTGTTGTAACCTCTTTTTTTTAATATTTCGCTACATTGTTTGTCATATTCAGTACAAAATAAATTTATTTGAGGAAATTTTTTTTTTATCGCATAACCTAAGTCACCAAATCCTGCCCCAAAATCATATATATTTTTAACTTTTTTTAAATCAATTAGAGTTGATAAATATAACAAATAATTTAGATTTTTATCTTCTAATACTCTTTTTTCTGACTCTTCATCGTTAACTGTCACCCAATATGGGGGTCTATTAACTTGTCTATAAACATTTTCATAAAAATAATCTAGATTTTTTATTTCTGGCATAGGGCTTGCAAAACTAAAATCACAATTTTGGCATTTTAAAACGTCTAGTTTACCAAAATATTTTATATCTTCTTTTATTTCATATTTATAATCACATCTTAGATTTACATTTTTAGAATTTTTACAAATAGGACAATCCATATAAAATCAATCTTTTTAAAATTTTATTTTTGATTCTTTCAAATACTTTTCTAAAAAAAATTTTATTTTCTTTATATTTAAAACACTTGAGCTTGAGGAAGTATATTCTAGTGCTTTTTTTAATTTTTTTCCGTATTTTTTTTTGAATAATAAGTTATCACTATAAATTATAAACGAATTTTTATCTTCATTTACAATTCTAGACTCATCAATTGAAAAAAGTGATTCATGCATTTTTTCACCTGGTCTTATTCCAACTATATTTACTTTTGCTTTAGAACTTAATAATCTAATCAAACCTAAAATATTAATTGAATTCATTTTTGGAATAAATACCTCTCCACCTTTAGATCTATCCAAACTTTTTAAAACAAATTTTATTGCATCTTTGATTGGTATAAAAAATCTTGTCATCTCTTTAGAGGTTAAAGGCAATACCTTTTTTTGATCTACTAATTTTTTAAAATGTGGTATAACTGACCCTCTTGATCCAATTACGTTCCCATATCTCACAACTGAAAACCTTGTAAAGTTTGAATATTGATTTGCATTTATAAACAATTTTTCTGAACAAAGTTTTGTAGCACCATATAAATTAACTGGATTACAAGCTTTATCTGTTGAAAGTGCAATCACTTTTTTAACTTTTCTTTCAATTGCAGCGGTAATAATACACTCAGATCCATTTACATTAGTTTTAATACATTCAATAGGATTGTATTCTGAGGCTGGAACATGCTTCATTGCAGCAGCATGTATTACATAGTCTATATCACGAAATGCAGTCATTAATCTATTTTGATCACGAACATCACCAATAAAGAACCTTATTCTTTTATCTAAATTAAATTCTTTAGACATTTCAAATTGTTTATTTTCATCTCTAGAAAAAACTACCAATTTTTTTACTTTTGTATTTTTCAATAAAAACTTTGTTATCTCATGACCAAAAGTGCCAGTACCGCCTGTGATAAGTACGTTTTGATTGTTTAAAAAGTTCATTTAATATCTAAGATTAAGAATAATTTATATAAATCAATAAATATTTGAAACAAGAAAATAGTTTAGTTTTATTGATAATTTTTATTAATTTAAAATTTAAAACTCTTATTTTTGAACAATGCCTTAGCATAACTTTCATTAATGTTTGAAAATACCATCTCAAATCCTCTTGAAATAAGAAAATCTGAGGCATATTCAATCGTAGTATCGTTGTCTTTGCCACGTTCAGGACTACCATCAACTCCAATATATTCAATTTTATCTAAAACATTACTTGCACCCTGTAAAATTTCAGGCTCAAATCCTTCTGCTTCTAATTTAAATAATTTAACTTTTTCAATATTATTTTTATTAATATATTTTGACAAAGTGATTGTTTTAACTTTTATTTTACTTGTAAAACCTGACGATGGTTCAATTATAGAAGAGTCGCCACTATCCGATTTAACGTAAAAATCAAAATTTCCCTCTTCATTAGACAAAGCATAATTATTATTTATTTGATTTAAACAATTTAATTCTAAACATTTGAACTCATTTGGTGATGGCTCAAAAGAAATGTAATTAATATTTAGATTGTTTATTTTAGTCCAAGAATATAAATCACCATAATTTGCTCCGCAGTCTATAATTACATCTCTTTCGCTAAATTTGATAATATTAATGCCATAAGTTTTGATTAGTTGCTCTGCCCTATATTTAATTCCATATGAATAGGTTTGTATTCCCCTTAGTTTATCAAAAAAATACATTCTCATATTTCCATCTGATACGTAGTATAATTTTTTTATTGGTTCATAATAAAAAAAAATTTTTCTCCTCATCAATTTTTGCCTTATATTATTTAGTTCGCAACTTAATTTTGGACTGAGGAAATTTAATAAGTAAATAAAATTTTTTTTTATTATCTCTTTCATGTATAGTTTAATTTTAAACCATTAAAGAATTTTTATAAATTCCAATCCCTTCGCTTTGTCCATAAATAAGGATCAAAACGATTCTGCTATTTTTTTTTGGTAAATTACCTTTATGAAGCCCAAATGTATCTTCAAAAATTAAACTACCTTTTGTATTACTAAATGTTTTAATATTTTCTCTACCATAATTATCAATTATTTCTTTATCATCTAATCTTGTTGACAAAAGATGTTTAAATAATCTTTTGTTGTGTGAAAACTGAACAAATGCGTGTGGACCAGAATTTATATCAACATCACTTAAGTAAATAAAAACTTTAAAAAATTTCTTAAAATCATTATCATAGTGAAAATATTGAGCGTTGTCTTTTTTTTCATTTTCTGTGATATTTGCTGGATTTGATATATAACACAAGCCTGAAATAGAAATTTTATTTTTTCCTAAATAATTTTTTGCAACATCTAAAAGAAAATCAGAAGTTGCAAGATTTTTTATATAATTTGTTTTTTTTATATTAACGTCCAAACTAACATGTGAGAGATTAAACTTTATACTTTTTTTTAAAAGCTCATTTAACTGATCATTTTTCTCCAAAGAATAGACATAATCTTCTACTTTTTTCTCACCCTTAAATGCAATTGTAGAATTTTTCATTGATATTTCCTGTTTTATTTGACTTAAAAAAATATCATTTAATTTAATCTTATCATTATATCCCTTTTCATTCAGATCATTT
Source organism: uncultured Pelagibacteraceae bacterium (assembly GCA_902635665.1). Classification (GTDB taxonomy): domain Bacteria; phylum Pseudomonadota; class Alphaproteobacteria; order Pelagibacterales; family Pelagibacteraceae; genus Pelagibacter. The sequence continues at coordinate 4,278 of CACPOX010000018.1, read as the reverse complement.
ACAATAGAAAAACTATCCCAACTAGATGGTTTAAAAAGATTATTTGTTTTAATATTATTTTGTTTAACACTTTCTTTTTTAAAAAAGTTTCTAATAAATATAAATGCATAAAAAAATCTAATATTAAAAATTTTAATAAATGAAATTGAATTTTTTTTTTTAGATAAGTTTTTTGCTGTAGAAATACTACTTACTAAATGTTTTAAAATTACAGACATATACAGTTAATATTTGTTTATATATGTTTTAAGTTTTTTGAGTGTTTTATATTTACTATTGTTTTTCATTTTTTTATCTACAACTAAAAGATCTTTAATGTTATCTATAGAGTGCCAAAAACCATTAATTTTCTCCAATTTAGTTTTATAATTATTGATAACTTTTGGATAAAACGTTTGTTCAAAATTTCCTGAATTTTTGAAAATAGATTTATATTTTTTTAAAATTTTAGTCTCAATTAAACAAATGCCTGTAAAATTATAAGCTACATAATTATTTTTTTTTCTTATTTTTAATTGATCAAAAATTAAATTTCTTTTGAAATCTATAACTTTATTATTAACTACTCCTATTGATCCATAAGGATAAGTAACCTCTCCAGATAAAAAAGTCGCTGAATATTTTTTTATACAATGTTTCTTATAAATAGAGTTTAAATCTATATCAAAAATAGCATCACCATTTAGAAGCAAAAAATTCTCATTTTTGATTTTATTGGAAATTTTATTTATTCTTGAACCGATATTTGAATTGATACCCGTTTGTACCATTTCAATATTAATATTAAAATTATTATTTTTTTTTATAAAATACTTAATTTGATTTCCTTTAAATCCAAGAGGTAAAATAATATGATTAAATCCACATATTTTTAAATACTTAATTATATACCAAAGTATCTCTCTATTTTGGACTTTAACTAATGTTTTAGGAATTTTTTTTCCTAAAGATCCTAGACGAGAACCTCTCCCTCCACATAATATAACTGCACATTTATTTTTCATATTTTAACTTCCAATTTGATTTTGCATGAGAAATATGTCTTTCGACTCTTTTTATTTTTTTTGAATATTTTAGTTGACCCTTAGCCTGATATTTTTTCCATATTTTTTTTGAAAACTCTAGTACGCTCATAGTATTATTAGAAGATACATGAAAAATTTCAAATTTTTTTTTTGTATTAAAGTTACAAGAATCAAGCAAAACTTTTGCAACGTAATTTACATCTGTAAAATCTCTAACTTCATTAGGATTTTTAATATTCATATTTTTGCCAGACTTAGCTAATCTTCGTATAGTAGGAAAAAGTCTTTTTTTATTTTCTCCAATTCCAAAAGTTGGAAATATTCTCATTATTCTAAATTTTGAATTAGTTTTTTTAGAAATATGTTCGATTATATCTGTAAAAACTATTTTACTCAAAGAGTAAATTGAACTGAAACTTCTTTTACTTTTTTTGCTTAGTTTATTTTTAGAAATTCCATTATTTGCATACTCCGAAGATGTACTTGCAATAATAAATTTTTTACAATTATTTTTTATTGCTAAACTTATTAAATCAAAGGATTTTCTTACATTGAAATTAATAACTTCATATGAATTTTCGCTTTTTAATTCTCTAACTCCTTTTGCTGCTAAATGCACAATTATATTTGATTGCCTTAAAAATTTACTCCAATCATCGTTAATTTCTCCTCTTAACCATTTTAATTTTTTTTTATTATTTTTTTTTTTTCTTGAAACTGCGAAAATAAAATGTCCATTTTGTAATGCTAATTTTATAAATCTTTTTCCTATAAAACCAGTTCCGCCTGTTAAAAATATTACCATATATTTAATCAATAAATTTTAAGGATTTCTTTAATTAATTTAATTTAAAGATCTAAATAATATTTAATTTGTTTATTTGTTACATCAAGTAAATTTTTTTTTGTTTTAAAGTTCTTGTACCAACTCACTGTAAGATCTATTGACTGATTTATTGAAAGTTTTGGGTTCCAATTGATTTTTTTTGATATTTTTTTACTATTAATATTCAAATGCTTTGACTCAAAAATATTTATCTTTTTATTATGAAATCTTTTATCATATCTCTTTATTAATATTTTTGATTTTGAGTTCATTTTTTGTTTGAAAATTTTAACCAAATTTTTTACTTTCATATTTTGTTTTAAACTTGGTCCAAAATTCCATGGTTCACAATATTGATTACCATTTTTTGAAGAAAGTTTTTCTGCAAGTTTCAAATATCCAACCAAAGGTTCTAAAACATGTTGCCATGGTCTTGTAGCATCTGGATTTCTCAATACTAATTTTTTATTCTTATAAAAATTTTCCAATATATCTTTTACAATTCTTTCTGGTGTCCAATCACCTCCACCAAAACAATTTCCAGCTCTCACTGTCGCAATATTACAATTTGAATTTTTAAAAAAAGATTTTCGGTAACTGTGAACTAACAATTCACAACAAGCTTTACTTCCACTATAAACATCATCACCTCCAAGTTGTGAGTTTTCATCAAAATATTTTTGATATTTATAATTTTGATAAACTTTATCGGTAGTAATAATTATTATAGATTTTATAAAATTATATTTTTTTGCTACTTCTAATATATTTGCTGTACCAATTACATTTGTTGAAACTGTATTATGGGAATTTTTAAAACTCTCAATTACACTTGACTGGGCTGCTAAATGAAAAATTATTTCTGGCTTATTTTTTTTAACTACTTTATCTAAATTTTTTAAATCAGTAATATCTTTTCTAAAATCTTTTTTTAAAAATTTATTGACTTTTACAGCTTTGAAAAAGTTATTTTTTCCCTGTGGGTTGAGTGCATAACCTATAACCGAACTCCCAATATAATTCAAAAGCACACTTAGCCAGCCACCTTTAAAACCAGTATGACCAGTTATAAGTACTTTTTTATTCTTCCAAAATTTTAAGTTAGGTTTTGACAAAAGTTTAAATTTTTTTAAGGTTTATAGAATATATAAACAATGTAATTATATCTTTAAAGAAAATATTATTCCTATTTTAATTCATTTAGTATTCTCTCTAGACGTTCACTTCCCTTCATATCATATTTATAAAAGTAATTTTTTTCAATTTGGTCAGTTTTTTGTAAAATTTGTTCTCCGTTTATAATTTTTAAAAATTCGTCTTTGCTTGTTGCAGTAGGAATCTCATCATCAATGTCAAAAGTAGGAACAAATTCTGAACTATATAATCTCAAAACTTTGTAGTTTTTTAATGCCAATTCTAAACCTAGAGATGTATCACCAAAAATAATAAAATCACTTTTTTCAAATAATTCATTTTTATTTATTTTAGTTGCATCAATAAAATTTATTTTTAACTTTTCATGAAAATACTTTATCGTTTCCAATTTTTTTAAAGGATGAGGGGCTACATAAATAGTTTTATTTTTAAATTCACACTCATTAATAATTTTTACAAATGATTTGTAGTCATTAATGCTACAAAGAATTGTAAAAATTTGATTTGATTTATTTAAATTATTAAACTTTCTTTCCTCTATAGGAAATTTATTTAATTCTGGCTTTAAGGAACCTAGGCAATATATTCTTTTATTTAAAAATATTTTATTTAAAAACCTAAAATATCTCTCACCTTGTGAAAAAAATATGTCTGGTTCTGGACAATGATAATTATTATAGTTTTCTGAAAAGTCTCTTTTATTAAAATTAAAAAAAATGTTATTTTCTGAGTAATTTGCATGATTAATATTAATTACATTTTTAACATTGCTATTTTTAGCAAAGTAGTAAAAAGCTCGTGCTTGAGGGTGAAAATCAAAACAATTTATAAAATTATCACAATGCAAATTTTTTAAACTTTTTTCTAATGCTAGGCCTCTTAAAAGCTGTTCTTGTATAGATCCAAAAAAAGATTTTATTAATTTGTTCTCTAAAATATCTCTACAATTAATATTATTTATTATAAAAAAATTTTTTCCCTTCAAAATATTTAATAATTCAAATAAAGATCTAAGGCAAAAAAAATGTATTTTAAAAATATCTATAAACTTTAAATTTTTATTTGAGATAATAAAATTAACAGGTATCTTTTGCAAATTTTTTCTTATTGTAAAATAATTTCTTATCAAAAAAAAATTTTCTGGTAGCTCAATTATATAATATTTATTTTCAGTATTTTTCAAACTAGCTAAACCATATTGTCTATCAATAAAATTACCTTTGTATTCAATACAATTTGTATAAAGTGAAAAGAAGGTGTCTCTTTTTTTAC
>CACPOX010000017.1 GCA_902635665.1 uncultured Pelagibacteraceae bacterium | reverse complement strand
TAAATATAGTTACAACGCTAAAGAACTAAAAAATTATGCAATATCTCAAAATGAAATATTTAATCTTCCATACTCAATTGAATTATATGACAATAAAACTGAAAATAAATTTTTTTCTAAATTGAATTTAAATTTTGTTAAACTTCAAATTGAAAATGAATACAACTATAGCAAAGTACCAAAAACTGGAATATCTAATTTAATTTTAAATAAGAACAAAAGCACTATTACTTTTAAATTGAATCAAAATTTTTTTGAATTTCAATTATTTGATAAGTTAGATAATCCAAAATATTTATATAAGGGTATATTCAATTTCAATCCTTTTTATTCCTCTTTTGATGGTAAAGCAGATCAAATAAATGCAAACTATTTTTTAGATTCAAGTTCGATGGTTATTCAACTTTTAAAGACTGAAATATTTAATAATAAGAATATCAATTTTAAATTAAACTTAGATGCAGCTAATATTTATAACAATTATAATTTTAAAAATTTAAACTTAATTTTGAAAATACAAGATGGCTTAATTGATATTGATAGAACATTTTTTGATTGGAAAAATATTGCTGACTTTAATGTCACCGAAAGTTTAATTTATGTAAAAGATGGTGAGTTGGTTTTAGATGGAAAATTAAATATTAATGTAAAAAATTATGAGGATATGTATAAATTTCTACTGACTCCAAAAAATTACAGAGAAAAAATAAAGAAAATAGAACTCAATTTCACATACAATTTTGATCAAAAAATAGCTAATTTAAATGATATTAAGGTTGATAACAAATCTAATCTAAATTTGGATAAAATTCTTAGCAGTGTAATTTTAAAGAAGGATAATTTACAGAATAAGATTTATCTTAAAAATTTACTTAATCAGGCAATAAAAAGCTACGCTGGATAGATCATTTTTTTTGGATCAACAATTTTTTTGTATTGCTTTTCACTAATTAAACCTGTTTTTAGTGTTTCATATTTTAGTGTAGTATTATTTTTGAGGGCTTTTTTTGCAATTTTTGCTGCATTATCATATCCTATGTGAGGAGCCAAAGCTGTAACAAGCATTAATGAGTTATCTAAATGTTCTTGTATTCTCTTTTTATTAGCTTTAATTCCTTTCACACAATAAAGAGCAAAGTTTTTTGTACTATCAGCTATTAAATCTATTGATTGCAAAATATTATGTGCAATTAAAGGTTTGAAAACATTAAGTTCAAAATGACCATGAGATCCTGCCATTGTAATTCCAGTATGGTTTCCAATGACTTTAACACAAACCATTGTTACAGCTTCACATTGTGTTGGATTTACTTTCCCAGGCATGATTGATGAGCCAGGTTCGTTTTCTGGTAATTTTAATTCTCCATATCCAGCCCTAGGTCCAGAGCCAAGAAAGCGAATATCATTAGATATTTTCATTAATGCTACAGCACAAGTGTTTAAAGTTCCAGAAAAATTTACAATTGCATCATGAGCAGCGAGTTCAGCAAATTTATTTGGAGCTGTTTTAAATTTAATTTGTGTAAATTTAGCAATTTCTTTTACAATTTTTTTATCAAAATTTTTTTTTGAATTTATTCCAGTTCCTACAGCCGTACCACCTTGAGCAAGAAATAAAATTTCTTTTAATGCATGCTCTATTCTTTCAATGCTTTTTTTAACCTGAAAATGATATCCTGAAAACTCCTGTCCAAGAGATAATGGAGTAGCATCTTGCAAATGAGTTCTTCCAATTTTTACTATATTTTTAAATTCATTTGATTTTCTTTTTAGTTGTTTTTCTAAAATTTTCAAATTTGGTAGCATTTTAGAAATAGTCTCTTTAGCAATAGATATATGCATTGCAGTAGGAAAGACATCATTTGTAGATTGAGATTTATTTACATGATCATTTGGATGCACAGGTTTTTTAGTTCCCTTCCTGCCACCTAAAATTTCTATTGCTCTATTAGCAATAACTTCATTTACGTTCATATTTGTTTGAGTTCCAGAGCCCGTCTGCCAAACTTTTAAAGGAAAATTTTTATCCAATTTACCTTTGATTACCTCATCTGATGCCTTGATTATTGCTTTAGAAATTTTGCCATCAATTAATTTATCTTTTGCATGAACCATAGCAGCAGCTCTCTTAATAATTGAAATTGATTTTATTATTGAAATATTGACTAAAATTTTACCAATATTAAAATACTTATTAGATCTTTGAGTAGATGCACCCCAATATTTGTCATTTGGGACATTTATACTTCCAATACTGTCAAATTCTTTTCTCAATTTCATTGATTAATTTCTAAGTAATAAATAATTATTAACATACAATATATTTATAAAAACATACAGGAGCATTATGTCGAATTTTAGTAAAGTAGGGACTTTCATGAAAACTTTTGGTCAAGAAGTTAAAACCAAACCATCTTTTAGTACAGAAAAAATAAACAAATTAAGGATAGATCTAATTAAAGAGGAATTAGAGGAGCTTAAACTAGCAATGAATAGCAAGGATTTATTGGAAGTAGCTGATGCGCTTACAGATATATTATATGTAACTTATGGGGCTGGGCATGCATTTGGAATTGATTTAGATAAATGTTTTGAAGAGGTTCAAAATTCCAATATGAGCAAGTTAGACGAAAATGGAAAACCTATTTATAATGAGTCTGGAAAAGTCATGAAAGGTCCTAACTATTTTAAACCAGACCTATCTAAGTTTGTGAATTAGATTTCTAACTTAAAGTCAACTGCAGGAGCGCTATGAGTTATACTTCCAACAGAAATTCTATCTACTCCCGTAGACGCAATAGTTTTAATTGTTTTTAAGTTAACATTTCCTGAAGCTTCTGTTTCATAATGTTTTTTTGCAATTTTAACGCTAGCTTTTAAACTTTTAATATTCATATTATCAAGCAGAACTGTATTAAATTTTAAACCCAAAATTGATTTAAGTTGTTTAATTGTATCAACTTCAACAGTAATTTTTTTTCCTTTTTTATTTTTAATAGCTTTTAAAACTAAACTCTTTAAATCTGAACTAGAAATATGATTGTCTTTAATTAAATATTCATCACTTAAATTAAATCGATGATTTATACCACCTCCCAATTTAACTGCATATTTTTGGATAACTCTTAGATTTGGAATTGTTTTTCTTGTACAACAAATTTTAGTTTTTTTTCCAGCTAATTTAACAAACTTATTTGTTTTAGTTGCTATTCCAGAAATATGAGACAAAAAATTTAAAGCTACTCTTTCAGCGATTAGGATACTTTTTGCTTTGCCTTTAATTAAAGCAATTAAATTACCTTTTTTAACTCTAGAACCATCTTTTTTCTTAATAATGAATTTTATTTTACTATCAATTAATGAAAAGGCTTCTTTAACAAATAATAACCCTCCAACAATTGCAATTTGATTTGATATTAATTTAACTGTTACTACCTTATCATTATTAATTAGACTTGAAGTGATATCTCCAGAAGGATAAAGATCTTCATTTAATGCTAGCTTTACAGTACTTTTAATAAATTCTTTGCTTAATTTAATTTTTGACACTTATTTATCTGCCAATGGCTGCCATTCTTTCTACAGATATTCTGGCTTTCTCAATTATTTCTTTGTCCATAATAATTTCACCAGTCTCATTTTCTAAACAATCTAATATTTTTGGAAGTGTAATTTTTTTCATGTGAGGACACATATTACATGGTTTAACAAAATCGACATTTGGATTTTCTATTTGTATGTTGTCACTCATTGAACACTCTGTAACCATCATCACTTTTTTTGGTTGGTTATCTTTTACATATTTAATCATCCCAGATGTTGATCCTGCAAAATCACTTGCCTCAATAACATCAGGTGGGCACTCAGGGTGTGCTATAATTTTAATTCCTGGGTTATTTTTTCTAATATCATCTATTTCTTTTTTATTAAATTGATCATGAACAATACAAATTCCTTTCCAAGAAATAATTTCAATATCAGTTTGAGAAGCAACATATTTTGCTAAATAATCATCAGGTAAAAATATTACTCTTTTTACCCCAAGTGATTTAACTATTTTAACTGCATTAGCAGATGTACAACAAACATCTGTTTCAGCTTTAACTTCCGCTGAAGTATTTACATAAGACACTACAGGAACCCCAGGATATCTCTCTTTTAATAGTCTTACATCTTTACCTGTAATTGATGATGATAAAGAACAGCCAGCATCCATATCGGGAAGAATAACTTTTTTATCAGGGCTCATTAATTTTGCAGTTTCTGCCATGAAGTGTACCCCAGCCATCAAAATAATATCAGCTGAAGTTTTTGAAGCTTCAATTGCTAATGCAAGTGAGTCTGCAGAAAAATCTGCAACACCATGATAAATCTCCGGAGTTTGATAGTTGTGAGCAAGAATTACAGCGTTTTTTTCTTTTTTTAATTTATTAATTTTATGGATATATGGAGCATGCACTGCCCACTCAATTTCAGGCATAACCTTAGAAATTTTCTGATAAATAGGATCTGTTACTTTACGTACTTCTTGTGTAAATTCCATGACGTTTTTTACCAATTTGAAACATACTTGTCATTCATTTAATATGGGACATATCGCGGTCGTGCTGAAATTGGTAGACAGGCACGGTTGAGGGCCGTGTGGACTTGGTCCATGAGAGTTCGAGTCTCTCCGACCGCACCAAAATGAATTTTTTATAGGAGTTTTCTAATGGATAAATTACTTTCAGCAATATTTATGGTTGGGGTTTTGCTTTTAGTTTTACCAAGTTTTTTACAATCTAATTCTCAATTAAAGCAATTTCTTAAAAACCTTAGTATTTGGATTATTATAGTTCTTACAATCTTAACAATTATCTATTTATTTAAATAAGAAATTAGTTTTTTATCCAATCAGGTTTCTTAATATTTATTGAAGCGTCTTTTGTTTTAAAATTTGTTTTTTCATCAAAGTTTTTGTTTAAGTATTTAATTAAAGCAAAAGGGTAGTCGCTATCGATTAAAACCTTACCTATTTCAATTTCATTATTATAAATAGTTTCACCTTCGTGCAGTTTTCCATTAATTACATTTATTGGAAACAATCTTTTTGAAAGTTTGTTCTTTAATTTAATTCGCGCTGTATTTTCTTGACCAACATAACAGCCTTTTTTGAAATCAATTCCATTTAATTCTTCAAAATTGCATTCAATACCAAATAGTTTGTCTTTCAATTTATTTAAATCTTTTGGAACTATTCCAAGCCCATGACTTAATGAATAATATTCTTTAAGGTTAGCAGCATGAAGATCTAATTTTTTTAAAGATAAATATAGCTTTTCTAAATTAATAATTAATCTAGCACCTAAATTCTTATTTCTTGGATCTAAAAAAATTGGATCTTCTCTATATTTAATTGTGTATCCCGGTTGATCTTTTGCTTTATCAAAAGTTAAGAATTTTTTATGAGAAAATGCTGCTACAACAAATTCATTACTTAAATTTAGAATTTCAACTCTTGATCTTAACTTATACAGGGATAATTGTTTGAATAACTCCTCTGCCTGAGGTTTTTCACAATCCAAAAGATATCCAGACTTATGTTTTACAATTATAAATTCATATAAAAATTTACCTTGGGGTGTGAGTAATGAGCTAAAACAACTATTTACATCACTTACTTTGTTTATATCGTTACTAATAAGATTTTGAAGAAACTCTTTTGCATCTTCTCCGTTAATATAAAGAATTGCTCTGTCATCTAAAATGTAAAAGTTTTTGATATTCATAATTGATTAATTATAGAATGTAATATAATAACAATTTCTCAAAATGTTAGATCTTATAATTAAAAACGGACAATGTTACATCGATGGTGAGTTAAAAGATGTTGATGTTGCTATAAAAAATGGAAAAATTCAAAAGATTGGACAAATTTCAGAGGAATCAAAAGAGACAATAAATGCAGAGGGCCAGACTGTATTACCTGGTTGCATAGATACCCAAACACATTTTAGAGAACCAGGATCAACTGATACAGAGGATCTTCATTCAGGAAGTAGAGCAGCGATAGCAGGAGGTATTACAAGTGTATTTGAAATGCCTAATACTAATCCGCCAACTTCAAATATGAAAGAGTTTCAGAGAAAATTAGATCTCGCTAAAAACAGAATGTTTTGCAATTATGCTTTTTACTTTGGGGCAACTGCCGACAATGCAGATGATCTAGCAAGTCTAGAGGGTTTAGAAGGGTGCTGTGGAATTAAACTTTTTGCAGGATCTTCAACTGGAAATTTATTAGTTGCTGAAGAGGATGATATAGATAAGGTTTTTCAAAATGCCTCAAAAGTAGTGGCTGTTCACTCTGAAGATGAGGCAATTTTAAATGTAAATAAGAAATTAATAAAAGAGGGAGATGTTCATACTCATCCTGTATGGAGAAGTGTAGAATGTGCAATAGCATCTACAAGAAGAATTGTTAGAATTGCTGAAAAGCATAATAAAAAAGCTCATGTACTTCATATTACTACTAAAGAAGAAATAGATTTTTTATCCCAACACAAAGGAAATATTACATTTGAGATAACTCCGCAGCATTTAACTCTTTATGCACCAGATTGTTATGACAAGCTTGGAACTTATGCTCAAATGAACCCTCCTCTCAGAGACAAGTCTCATTATGATAGACTATGGTATGGTGTAAGAAATAATTTTAACGATACTATAGGGTCAGATCACGCTCCACATTTAAAAGAAAATAAAAACAAGGTATATCCAAACACTCCTTCAGGTATGCCAGGAGTTCAAACTCTAATGCCTGTAATGTTAAATCATATAAATGATGGAAAGTTATCTCTTAATCAATTGATGAACTTTGTTTGTGAAAATCCTGTTAAGATTTTTGGAATTAAAAATAAGGGATTCATTAAAGAAGGTTATGATGCAGATTTTACAATTGTTGATATGAATAAAACTATAGAAATTCAAAATGAAAATATTGAGAGTAAATGTAAATGGTCACCATTTAATGGATTTAAATTTAAAGGAACACCTACTCATACAATTATTTCAGGTAAAATTAAAATGCAAGATGGAAAAATTTTAGGTGATCCTGATGGAACACCTTTACGGTTTAGCCAATCTTTGCAGTAAAACTATTTACTAAAATTACACCTATCACAATTAAGAATAAACCTAATATGGCTTGCCAAGTCAAAGTTTGTTTAAAGAATATATAGCCGAGAATTGCAATTGTAAAAATTCCAAGACCACTCCATGTTGCATACATGATAGCGATAGGAATCTTATCTGCTACAAAAGTTAAAAGATAGAAAGCACAAAGATAAAAGAATGCAAGAGCAGCTGTTGGTATTAGTTTTGTAAAATTTTGAGTTACAGGTAATAACATTGTACCAGCAACTTCAAAAAATACTGCACCTGCAAGAAATAAATATGTTTTAACCATTGTTTAAAATTTTGTGTTGTATTAAATCTTCTTTTATTTCTGTTAATATTGCTGGATCATCAATTGTAGGAGGCACTTTATATTCCACATTATCCGCAATTTTTCTAATTGTTCCTCTTAAAATTTTTCCTGATCTTGTTTTTGGCAATCTTTTAATAACAATTACAACTTTAAATGCAGCAACTGGTCCGATCTTATCTCTTACCATTTGCACACATTCTTTAGATATAGTGTCATTTTCTTTATCAACACCAGACTTTAAAACTATTAATCCAATAGGTAATTGACCTTTTAATTTATCTGCGATTCCAAGCACCGCACATTCCGCAACTGATTGATGTTCTGATAAAACTTCTTCAATGGCACCTGTGGACAATCTATGACCTGCTACATTAATGATGTCATCAGTTCTAGACATAATCCAAATATAACCGTCATCATCTATATGACCTGCATCATATGTTTGGTAGTAACCATCATAATTAGACATATAGTTTTCTTTGTATCTTTGATCTGCATTCCATAATGTTGGAAATGTACCTGGGGGCAAAGGGAGTTTCACGACTATATCTCCCATCTCATTTGGTTTTGCTAAAGATTGGTCTGGCTTAATGATTTTGACATCATATCCAGGAACAGCTTTACAGGCTGAGCCATATTTTGTTTCCATCATTTCAATTCCAGTACAATTTGAGCTAATTGCCCAACTAGTCTCTGTTTGCCACCAATGATCAATAACTGGAACTTTAAGTAAATTCTCAGCCCACTTAATTGTATCTGGATCAGCTCTTTCTCCAGCAAGAAATAAGCTTTCAAAACTACTTAAATCATATTTTGAAAAAAATTTACCTTCAGGATCATCTTTCTTAATTGCTCTAAAAGCAGTAGGAGCTGTAAAAAGAGATTTTACTTTATAATCAGAAATGATTTTCCAGAAAGCACCAGCGTCTGGTGTTCCAACAGGTTTACCTTCAAATAAAACTGTTGTGCATCCTTTAAATAAAGGAGCATAAACAATATAAGAGTGCCCAACAATCCAACCAATGTCACTTGCTGACCACCAAATATCATCTGTATCAATGTTGTAAATATTTTTCATAGTCCATTTGAGAGCAACAATGTGACCTCCAATATCTCTCACTATCCCTTTTGGAGTTCCAGTTGTACCTGATGTATACAAAATATAAGCAAACTCATTGGATTTCATCTCAACACAGTCTGCATCCTGTGCATCAGAGACCACTTCTTCCCAGCTGACATCATTTGGAGCATTTAATTTAACCTCATGACCAGGTCTTTGAAACAAAATCATCTTTTCAATTTTGTGATTGGCTATTTTTATAGCTTCATCGACAAGAGGTTTGTACTCTACTGTTCTTCCTGGCTCAAAACCACATGAAGCAGTTACTAATATCTTTGCTTTACTGTCATCTATTCTACTTGCAAGCTCATTTGAGGCAAATCCACCAAAGACCACTGAATGAATTGCACCTATTCTAGCACAAGCAAGCATAGCAACTACCGCTTCAGGGATCATAGGCATATAAATGATCACCCGATCGCCTTTATTGGTCCCTTGAGCTTTCAATGCTCCTGCGAATTTAGAAACCTTTGACCTTAATTCCTCATAAGTGAACTTACTTTTGTTACCTGTTATGGGACTATCGTAGATTAAAGCTATTTTTTGACCTTTTCCTTGATCAATATGAATATCCAAAGCGTTATAACAAGTGTTTGTGACCCCGTCCTCGAACCATTTATAGAAAGGTGGGTTAGATTTATTTAAAATTTTAGTCGGTTTTTTAAACCAAAAGATATCTTCAGAGGCTTCCTGCCAGAATTTTTCAGGATTTTTTATAGAATTTTCGTAAATTTCATTAAACTTAGAAGACATAAAGATTTGATTCGAATTCCTTAATTTTTTTGGTTTTTAACTTAAAAATTGTATTTAATTTTAAAAATTAAGTAAAATCAATGCTTATTAGTGACAATTAAGTCTTCATAAAACTAATTTAATTTGCTATTTAACCACCAAATTGGCTTAGGGAAACTTAAGTCTAGTTTATATAAACTAAATAAATAAAAACTAACGAAGAGGGAGTTTTTTATGAAAAAACTTAAACTGTTTGCTTTAGCAGCTATGGCTCTGATTGGATTTTCAGGTATAGCTATTGCAGCAGACGCAACGATGTTGATGCAAGATGACTTCGTAGGAATTTCATTCTGGGTTATCTCTATGGGAATGTTAGCAGCTACTGCTTTCTTTTTCATGGAAGCAGGCAATGTCGCATCAGGCTGGAGAACATCAGTTATTGTTGCTGGTCTAGTAACTGGTATTGCATTCATACACTACATGTATATGAGAGAAGTATGGGTGTCGACTGGTGACTCGCCAACTGTTTACAGATACATTGACTGGTTAATTACAGTGCCATTACAGATGGTAGAATTCTATTTAATTCTAGCAGCTATTGGTAAAGCAAACTCTGGAATGTTCTGGAGATTGTTAATTGGTTCATTAGTGATGCTAATAGGTGGATACTTAGGTGAAGCAAATTATATTAACGCTACACTAGGTTTCATCATCGGAATGGCAGGTTGGGTATACATTCTTTATGAAGTATTCTCAGGTGAAGCTGGTAAAGCTGCATCGAAGAGCGGTAACAAAGCTCTTGTAACTGCATTCGGAGCAATGAGAATGATTGTTACAGTAGGTTGGGCAATTTACCCATTAGGTTACGTATTTGGTTACTTAACTGGTGGTGTAGACGCTGACTCACTTAACGTCGTTTATAACTTAGCCGACTTCATTAACAAAATTGCATTTGGTCTAGTAATCTGGGCTGCTGCAACTAGTTCAAGCGGAAGAAGAGCTAAGTAATTAGCTAAAATTTAAATTAAGGGCAGGTACAATTTTGTACTTGCCCTTTTTTTTTGCCTTTATTAAATTATGTATAATAACTATACATACTTTTATGGATGTTAAATTAGAAAAATGGCACAAATGTCAAGTTGATAAAGAAGTTCTTAAAGAGCTTTCTAAGAAATCAGATATAAAAGGACTACAACAAGTTTCAGTTTTTTTTGGACTATTATTGGTAACTGGAATTTTTGCATATCAAACTTGGGGTACATGGTGGTCAGTATTTTGGTTTTTAGTTTATGGAAACATTTATTCTTTCTCTAATCCGTTATGGCATGAGACAGGTCACAAAACTGCTTTTCAGACTAAATTTTTAAACGAATTTTTTTATTATATATCCTCTTACATGGCTAACTTTGAACCAATCAGATGGAGATACACACACTTTGTTCATCATGGAAATACTTATTCAACAGAAAATCCTTTTGATCACGAAATTGAATATGGAAATGATTTAAAAGAAACACCAAAAAGATTAATTATAAATATAATTCCATTTTTAGATTTAGTATTTTTTAAAAAACATATTTCCTTTGAAATAATTCAACATGCTCTAGGAATTAAAACAAAAGTTATGCAAGATAGCATTCCAGAAAATGCGCAAGCAAAAGCAATTTTAATTTCAAGAATTTATGTTGCTATTTGGCTCTCAATTATTTTATGGTCTATAATAGTTTCTTCTTGGATGCCTTTATTGTATTTTGTGTTACCACAATTTTACGGAAAAACTTTACACAAACTTGTTGCATTTACTCAACATGCAGGTTTGGCAAGAAACATCAAAGATCATAGAGTTACATCACGTGAAATGTATTTAAATCCAATACTAAGTTTTTTATATTGGAAAATGGAATATCATTTAACTCATCATATGTTTCCAACTGTTCCGTCATATAATCTTGATAAGCTGCACCAACATATAAAAGACCAATTACCAAAGCCAAATGATGGATTAATAGATGCATATAAAGAAATTATTCCTGCGTTAATGAAACAACAAGAAGATACAAGCTATTATATAAAAAAAGAGCTACCTGAACCTCTAAATATTTAAAAAAATACTAAGTATGATTTTACTTACTTGTCCTATTTAGATAAAAAACTATATATAACGCATGGCAAAAATTACATATCACACTCACGATAACAAAACTCACACAATCGATATTCAAAATGGATTGACTGTAATGGAAGGCGCAATACAGAACGATATTCCAGGAATAGATGCTGATTGTGGAGGAGGAATGGCATGTGCTACTTGCCATGTTTATGTCAAAGAGCAATGGTTAGATAAACTTCCAGCTAAAGAAGATGGAGAAGAAGATATGTTAGATATGGCTTTTGAACCAAAAATTAATAGTCGATTGAGTTGTCAGTTAATAGTTTCAGATGAGCTGGATGGATTAGAAGTAAACATTCCATCAAATCAAGGTTAAATGAATAAAACAGATGTATTAATTATTGGAGCAGGACCAACAGGATTGTTTTGTGCTCATCAACTTGGAATTATAGGGTTAAGTTGTGAGATAGTGGATAACCTTGATAAAGCTGGAGGCCAATGTATAGAGTTATATCCTGACAAACCTATTTATGATATTCCGGCAGTACCTGAATGCACAGGTGAAGAATTAACCAATAATCTTTTAAAGCAAATTAAACCTTTCAACATTAAATTTCATTTGAATGAAAGAGTTGAAGAATT
The DNA here is from genome assembly GCA_902635665.1 of uncultured Pelagibacteraceae bacterium. GTDB lineage: Bacteria > Pseudomonadota > Alphaproteobacteria > Pelagibacterales > Pelagibacteraceae > Pelagibacter. Next base: position 2,783 of record CACPOX010000017.1, on the reverse strand, counting down.
AAAAAAAAATCAAAATAGATGGCATGTTAAAACTTCTGCTGGTGTAGAATTTGATGTTGCAGCAATTGTTATTGCTGGTGGTGTTGGTTCTTTTGAGCCTAGGAAGTTTCCAGTTAAGGAGTGTGAAAAATTTGAGGGCAATTCTTTATTTTATTCAATTAAAGATAAATCAATATTTAAAGACAAAACTATTTCAATATTTGGAGGAGGTGATTCAGCCTTAGATTGGGCTATTGAATTATCAAATGCTTCTAAAGTAAATTTAATTCATAGAAGAGACGGTTTTAGTGGAGCAGAAGCAAGTGTTCAAAAAGTAAAAGAGCTTAATAAACAAGGAAAATTAAATTTATATACAAAGTATCAAATGGACTCAGTTTTAGGAGACAAAAACATTGTCTCAGTAAAAATAAAACATGATGAAGGAGAAATTAAAGAAATTAAATCTGATTACGTATTAGGTTTTTTTGGTTTAATTATGCAACTTGGTCCTATTTTAGATTGGGGATTAAATATTGATAAGAAAACTGTTCAGGTAAATACTGAAAACTTCGAAACTAATGTGAGTGGTATATTTGCGATTGGAGATATTTGTTCTTATCCAGGAAAGTTAAAATTAATTCTTTCAGGTTTTCATGAAGGCGCGTTAGCCGCAAGAGGTTGTTTTAAATATGCAAAACCAGATGAGAAATTAAGATTTGAATTCACAACAACTTCTAAAGCTGCACAAGAAAGACTTGGAATTAAAAAATGATAGAACTTTTTTCTGCTAATACTCCTAATGGATGGAAAATAAGTATCATGCTTGAGGAAATTGGTTATGAGTACAAAGTTACTAAAGTTGATTTAAGTAAAGATGAACAATTCAAACCAGAATTCATAAAGCTAAGTCCTTTCGGAAAAATTCCTGTGATCATTGATCATGAGAATAATAAAAGCATCTTCGAGTCAGGTGCTATATTAATGTACTTGGCAGATAAAAGTGGAAAACTTTATAATCAAAAAGACAGACTGGTTATTAATCAATGGTTAATGGCTCAAATGGGTACTGTAGGTCCTATGATTGGTCAACATCATCAGTTTCATCACTATAATCCTGGTAAAAGTGAGTTTGGTGAGGAACGATATTTTAAAATTACCAAAAGAATTTATGGAGAACTAGATTCTAGATTAAAGGAATCTAAATTTCTTGCAGGTCCCGATTATACAATTGCAGATATTGCAACTTGGCCTTGGTTGGCGAGACACGAATGGCATGATATTGGGTTGAAGAATTATAAAAATTTAGAAAGATGGTATTTGGAAATAGCAAATCGTAACGCTGTTGTTAAAGGTTATAGCTTTATGGATAGAGATGCAAAAATTCCTAAATCCTAAAATTTATCCAAACAGTCTGTAAATAGTACTTAGTATTCCATAACCTGAAAATTCAATAGCTACAATCACAACAATTATTAAAATTAATTTTTTATTCATTTTAGAAATAAATATAACAACAACACAATCCAGAAGAAAGGGTAGTAAAAATAAATATATTTCTTGGCAAAAAGAAATGATATTGAGTTTTTTTTAGATGATTTTTTTCTCATAATTAATCATCTGCATGAACTTTTTCTTCTTTTTCATGCTTTTCTTGTGCTGCAATAGTATATTTAGCAACAGGTCTTGCCATTAATCTTTTTAATCCAATTGGCTCTGCTGTATCTAGACAATATCCGTAAGTATCTTCTCTAATTCTTCTTAACGCTTTATCAATTTCAGATATTAATTTAATCTGTCTGTTGATTGCTTTCATTTCTACGTTACTATCGATGTAGGAGTTTGCCTGATCAACAATATCAGCAGAAATATTATTATCATCCATACCACCATTATAAAGAGCTTCATTGTTAGCTTTGATTAATTCCTTTTTCCATTCAGTTAGTCTTATTCTGAAATATACTTTATGTTTTTCACACATATATTTTTCAGTATCTTTTGGAACATAAGTTTTTGAAATTTTTACAGGTCCCTTAGGGGCAACTTTAGCTGCAGTTGGTTTTGACTTACTTACAACTTTATTTTTTGGCTTTGATACTTTTTTCTTTGCTTTAGCAGTCTTTGGCATAGCTTAAATTTAATCGCTCGCAGTATATTCAGCAAATTAGGGGTGTCAAGCAAGCTTAATTGATATAAATATTTATAAATGACCATTAATAACAAAAATATTTATAATGTTTTTTATATTTTTGTTATAGCTCATCTAATTTTTTGGACTTTGATACCATCAATTACAAATCACAATTTACCAATGGATACAATTGAAGCTTTAGCTTGGGGAAGTAATCTAGATTGGGGATTTAATAAACATCCACCGATGAGTGCTTTTTTTCCAGAAGTATTTTATCAAATTTTTGGTCCTCAAGACTGGGCTTATTATTTATTAAGTCAAATTTTTGTAATTATTTCTTTTTATTATGTTTTTAAATTTTCAAACGAAATATTTAACAATAAATTATTAGGTTTAATTTCTGTTTTACTAATTGAAGCTATTTACTTTTATAACTTCACCACACCTGAATTTAATGTGAATGTATGTCAATTACCTTTCTGGTCTTTAACAGTTTATTATTCTTGGAAAATATATAGTGGCAAGGAAATTAAGTTTTTAGATTGTTTTTTAGTAGGCCTTTTTGCAGCTTTGGGTTTTTTATCAAAATATCTATTTATTTATCTATTAGTTTCTATTGATCTTCTCTTCATTTATTTAATTTTTTTAAAAAAGGAGAGAAAATTTGATTTTAAAT
>CACPOX010000016.1 GCA_902635665.1 uncultured Pelagibacteraceae bacterium | reverse complement strand
TGCTTACTAATTAAAACTCATTCGTTAAAAACTTCGTAAGGGAGCGTTCCGTTGGTTGCCAGGTGGTCCGAACTTTGTACTATTATTCGCTCAAACCATAGTTCTTATAAGTTCTATAAACTGATGTTTCTCCATCATAATATTCGACGCGAACTTTTATTTCTTTTATAACAAAATCTGGTTGTTTAACGGTATTTTGCCAAATGTATTCTAGTAAATTTTTTGGAGAATTTATTTTCAAAAATTTATTTCTTGGAAAAAGAATTAAAGGATTATTTTTTAATTGTTCTTTACAATTCGGTAGATCAATTTTAATTTCTTTTTTGTTATCCATTTTAAATGAGACAGATTTTAGAGCACATCTATATTCAAGTATTGGATGTAATGACCACGTTTTATAAGGAAGTTCCCATCTAAAATAAACCCATTCTGCGTGATTTTTAATGTGACTTTTATCATTTTTTAAAAGCTCATCATACATATCAAGCTCTATTTCAAATGGACCTTTGATATTTGAATTTATATCTAAATATTTAATATAAATTTTTTTTTTTTTAAATTCTTCTTCTTTAAGTGTAAAGCGACTTTTTCCCAATTTTAATCCTGTTCTTGTATCGATTGTGTCATCAAACCCTAAAGAAATATAATTTTTTCCATCTTCACTCATAAACATTTCTCTTGGATATTCAACTGGTTGGATTTTTATAAGGAATTCAAAGTAACCTTTTCTTGAAAAAAACTTTGTACTATAATTCATTTTCATTTTGCTTTGATCTAATTTATTTTCAGGAGATATTTGATCGATTTTTTTTTCTAATTCTTTTTTAGTTTTTTCTATTTGTTTGGATAATTTTTTAGTTTCTTCTAAATTTTCAATTGATATATCTTTTACTTTCGAAATCTGAGTTTCAATGATGCCTAATTGATTTTGAAATTTTTCAAATACTTTAAAATTATTTGCAAGAACGCCTTTTTTATCATTATCAGAATATTTTTGTAATAATGAGATTGTTCCTGTAATTATCATAATTGATAAAGCCAAAACTAATGAATTGGATAATTTCTCTCTTAAAGTTGATTTAAATAAGAAAGTAAGAAATATAACTAAAGTAGCTACGGTAGCTGCATAGAATATATAACTACTAAAGGGAGCGATGGGCTGAAGCACATCTGTAACAAATCCACCGATGACACTTATAAGACCAAATGATGTCGCATTATTCTTAAATCTCTGTAGTATAATTTTTAACATTAAACACTAGGTAAAATAAAAACTTATTTTATCGAAAGTTTTAATTTAGCTATTTTTTCATCAACTTCACTAACAGCTTTAAATATTTTTTGTTTTTCTTTCTTGCTAATATTGGATCCTGCTGGGCCAGAAGGCCCTATAGCTTCTTGGGTGATATCCATTAGATTACCTATACGGCCTCCAATGTTTATTAGAACATTAGATATATTTTCATATTCGTTGATTTTTCTAAGTTCGTATTCAATTTTCAAATTAAAATAATCGAGAAGTGGCGTTCCTAACTTCTTTTGTTGGAGAAGGATATCCAGTTTAATAGCATCTGAAAAACTGATGTTATGATCTTTATCGTCTTCATCTCCACATTTTCTAAAATGAGATATTGATTTTCCAGTAGAGTTTTTAATCTCAATTTCATCAAGTTTTGCAAGCACCTGACTTAAAACAAATTCAATTGACAGAGGTTTTCTAAGTTTTGTCATAACATTTCATACTTTATTATATCAAATATTAAGTGAAAAATAATTATTCTTATTTCACTATAGTTTTATAGGTTTTAGCTCTAAATAAATAGTTATGAGAGTTATTAAGACATTAATGGTTGTCTTTCTATTAACTTTTACAACTCACGCATTTGCGAAGAGCAATGCTTATTATCAAGCAGTTGTGACTAATGTTTTAACTAATTGTAAAAGTGATGAATGTAGAAAACAAATATTTGAGCAAGAAGTACATATCGCATTTTTTGCTCTAATGGACGCAGTTCTAAATAAAATGAGATTTGAATTGAGTCAAAAAAAAAAGGAATTGTATGATTAGAATTATCATTATTCTTTTTCTTCTAACATCAAATCCTGTCTTGGCAGATTGTAAGTATTATGCTGAAGCAGATGTAGTGAATGACGAACTAATCAATAAAAAAGAACATTATACTTGTAAAGAAAAAGACAACTTCTTTGTTCAGTTCTTAACTGACCCAAAGTATGAAACTTCTTTGATTATGATTGTCGCAACACTTTTAGAGAACTTATAGAAAGGAGAAAAATGAGAATACTATTAATCATATTTATTGGTTTATTATTAAGTAATTGTACTAACCATTATGTAAAGAATAAGAAAACAATTAATTCCCCAAATGACTTAATGAAGTTCACAAATATTTGGTGTGATAAGAATAAATCAACTGACAAAGTAATCAAAATGTGTGGTCAAGGTTGGAGTAAAGATTTAACGATAAGTGAATCTAAAGCAATTATGAATGCAAAGTTAAAAATTGCTGATATTACACAACACACTTTATTAAGAAATGAAAAGATAACTCATAAAGAGAATGGCAAAGGTGTACTTAAATCTTATAAAATGACTGCAGACAATCAACTAACTGAAGCAACCATTTCTGGTTATAAAATCGTTTCTAAAAAAGTTATGAAAGAGAAAAATGGTTGGCGAACAATGGTTATGCTGACTTATAATATGTAATAAACACAAAAGGGCAGTAGTGCAGATATCCTACTGCCCCAATGTCAGAAGTGAATGAATAAATTTCTTCAATAATTTGAATTAAAAAATCTTAAATTTAACGAAAAGTGTGCCACAACTCTGCCAAAGATTAATTTAATTTATCACCGACATTGGATCTAAACGAGTTTGAAACCAATTAACTCTAAAATCTAAATGTGGTCCTGTTGATCTTCCTGTTGATCCTACGGTTCCTATTATATCTCCTTGATTAATTTGATCACCAACTGATACTAATATATTTTCTAAATGAGAATATATCGTTGATATCCCATGACCATGATCCATTATAACCGTTCCACCAGTATAATATAGATCATCTTCAGCCATAGTAACAACACCCGAACCAGATGATTTAATCATTGTTCCTTGTTTAGCCGCAATATCTATTCCATAGTGAGGCCATCTTGGTTTACCATTTAAAATTCTTTGACTACCATAAACACCACTGATTATACCCTCAACTGGCATAATAAATTTTTCTTTAAAAAATTGTAGATCAGAATTAATTGCTCTCGCTTCTCCAATTGCATTATTTTCTTTTTTAATTCTTTTATAAACAGACTCGGGTGGTGTTACTTTACTTTCTGCTAAACCATCTATTCTTTGTATATTGTATTTTCTTTTTAAAACTTTTTTTGTAGTTATTGATTTTTTTCCATTTATAATTTTTGTAAATATTAGGTCATATTTTTGATCTCGATCTATACCAAAAACAAAAAAACCATCTTTTGAAACTTTTACTTCTTTCTTTCCAACTAAGATTTTAGCGTTAGGATCAGTTTTACCTAATATAAAATGACCTTGTAGAAATTTGCCTTGGAATTCAATAGCTTTTACTGGAGATATAAAAATTAAAAAAACAAAAAAAAGTCTATAAATTATTGAGCTGTCCATCCACCATCTATAATTATTGATGTTCCAGTTATCATTGAAGATGCTGACGATGCCAAAAAGCATACTGTTGTAGCTACATCACTTTCGGTAGCTGCTTTTCCCATAGGAATATTTCCAAGTGCTAATTTTTTAAATTTTTTATTTTTAAAAAAATTTTTAACCATCGGCGTTTCAACAAAAGTAGGTGCTACAGTATTAACTCTTATATTTTTTTTAGCTAATTCGACACCCATCCCTTTTGTTAATCCTTCAATTCCAAATTTAGTCATATTGTATACATTTCTTCCACCCATACCAACATGACCGAGCTGTGATGACATATTTATAATTGAACCAGGTCTTTTTTTATTTTTAAGCATTTTTTTTACAACAAGTTGCGCCACGTTAAATGCTGCCTTTAGATTTAAATCTACTAGATAATTCATGCTTTTTTGCTTAATTTTTTCAAAGGGTTCTGGAATATTAGTTCCAGCATTATTTACTAATACATCAATAATTTTAATTTTATCTAATTTTTGTTTTAAATCTTCATAGTTCATTACATCGCATGAAACCTTAATAATTTTACCTTTAACTTTTTTGATATCCTTTTCTAATTTATTAAGATCTGAAGATGTTCTGCTTAAGGCTATAACCGTTGCACCTGCCTCAGCTAATGCAATTGAACATGCTCTTCCTAGCCCTTTACCTGCACCTGTAACTAAAGCATATTTGTTTTTAAGATTTATTTTTTGAAGATACATTAAAAGAATAATATTTTAATATCTGTGTAAATCAACTCAACAGCTACAATTAATATGGCTAATAATCCAAGCCAAGCTATCCATCTGTATTTTTTAATCCATCCAGAAATTAACGTTGCTGCAGTTGCCATTAAAATAATTGATAAAACTAACCCAAAAACAAGGAGTCCATAATGTTCACCAGCAGCACCAGCAACACCTAAAACATTATCTAAACTCATTGTAAAATCTGCTAGTAAAACAGTCCAAATTGCTTTTAGAAAACTTGAATTATCTACTTTTACATCTCCTTCTGTTTCTGAACCTTTGATTACGTCCACATAAAGCTTGTAAACAATATAAAGTAATAATAATCCCCCAATTAATCTTAAACCGGTGATTTGTAGCAGATAAGCTGTAAGTAAAGTTAGTATAATTCTTAAAATTACAGCACCACCAATTCCCCAGAAAATAACTTTTTTTCTTTGTTCGATTGGGAATTTAGATGCAACCATTCCAATTATAATTGCATTGTCTCCAGCTAAAACTAAATCTATTAGAATAATTTGAGTTAATATTGCTATTTGCTCAGGTGTAAAAAATTCTGCAAACATTATTGCTGTAGTATCATGTCTGCACCTTTTTCTGCAATCATTATTGTTGGAGCATTAGTATTTCCTGAGGTGATATAAGGCATTACTGATGCATCAATTACTCTTAAGTTTTTAATTCCATGAACCTTTAACTGATCAGATACTACCGCATTTTCATCTTTACCCATTCTACATGTACTGACGGGATGGAAAATTGTATTTGCATATTTTCCCGCTTCAACAGCCAGCTGCTCAATGTCAGTAATATTTATACCCGGCCTTAATTCTTCTGGTTCATAATCTTTATAGGCTTTGGATTCCATAACAATTTTTCTTACTATTTTAAGAGACTTGCCTGCTATTTCTCTATCTTCATCCGTTGATAAATAATTCATTTTAATTTTTGGAGGAATTCTTGTATCGGAAGATTTAAGTTCAATAGACCCTCTACTTGTAGGTCTTACGTTAGTAATGGTTGGTGTGAAGGCAGGAAATTTATGTAATGATGATTTTCCTAAAAGATCTGTACTGGCAGGCGAAACATGAAATTGTAAGTTAGGAGTTTCTAAATGTGGATCACTTTTTACGAAACCACACAAATAACTAGCACCAACAGTAAGTGGACCAGTTCGTGTTAAGAAAAATTTTAATCCAGTAAATATTTTCTTGGCAAAACTATAATAAATATCATTTAATGTTTCTAAATTTTTTATCTTATATACAGGTCTTAACATTAAATGGTCTGTTAAGTTTTGGCCTACACTTTTATGGTCCATTATAACTTCAATGCCGTTATCTTTTAATAATTTAGCAGGACCCAAACCTGAAGCTTGAAGAATATGTGGAGATCCAATAGTACCAGCACTTAAAATTATTTCGCTATTTGCTTCAACAGTATTTAATTTATCTCCAGTCCAAAAATTAACTTTTTTTGCAGTTTTATTTTCAAATTCAATATTTTTGATGTGAGCTTTAGTTATAATTTTTAAATTGCTTCTATTTTTTACTGGATTTAAATATCCAACTGCTGTGCTACATCTAAAACCATTTTTTACCGTTAAAGGGAAATATCCCATTCCCTCATTATCACCATTATTAAAATCATCAGTTTTTTTATATCCAAATTCTTCTGCAGCTTCCAAAAATAAATCTAAAACTTTAAAAGTAGATCTAATTTTTTCTACTTTTAAAGGTCCACCAGAGCCATGAAACTCATTTTTTCCAAATTGGAAATCTTCAGATTTTTTAAAATAAGGGAGCACATCATCCCAGGACCATCCTACATTTCCTAATTGTCTCCAATAATTATAATCATTTGATTGCCCTCGAATATAAAGCATTCCATTAATAGAGGAGCTTCCTCCAAGTGTTTTTCCTCTTGGGTAAGTCATCTTTCTATTGTCGCAGAAAGGCTCTTCCTCTGTGTTAAAACACCAATCAGTCTCAGGATTATGCATTGTTTTAAAATAACCTCCAGGAATATGTATCCATGGATTAGTATCTTTACCTCCTGCCTCTAAAAGTAAGACTTTATTTTTAGGATTAGATGAAATTCTGTTAGCAAGAACACATCCAGCTGATCCAGCGCCAATAATAATATAATCAAAAATCTCCATTAATTAGAACTCTTATAAATTAAAATTTTTTATTTGTAACATTTCTGTACACAAAAAAATTAAAATAATCCAATATTAACACTTGTTTTAAATTTCATTCTTTGACAATGTTTCATTTTTAAAAATAAAGAGAGGGAAACAAATGAAAAAAATCATTTCAATGTTATTTGCGGTTGCGATGGTATTTGGGTTTATTTCAAATGCTAATGCTGCGAAAACACTAAAATGTCAGACAGTTCTTAACACTAAAGCTGATGAAGTAAAAATGTTAAAGGACTTTACTGACACAGTAACTGAATTGACTGGTGGATCTCTAAAGTTTGAAATTATGCCTGCAGGAGCTGTTGTTGGTGTAAAAGAAACTTTAGACGCAGTTGATAAAGGTTTAATCGATTGTGGATTCGCTTGGACACACTATTGGTCTGGTGATCACCCTGCAGCTATGTTATTTGGTTCGCCAGTAGCAGGTGGTGGAGTAGGTATTGACAATATTGCATTCTTATCATGGTTTCAGTACGGCGGTGGAAAAGAGTTATACGACAGACTATGGAAAGAAATGGGAAGAGATATTAAAGGATTTATGATTCAACCAGTTGGACCAGAAGCTTTAGGTTGGTTTCCAAAACCAATTAAAGATATGGCTGACTTTAGAAAATATAAGTTCAGAACTCCTCCAGGAATTCCAGGACAAACTTATAAAGACATCGGTATAGCATCTGTTGCTATGGGTGGTGGAGACATTCTACCAGCTTTAGAAGCAGGAACTATTGATGCTGCTGAATGGTGTTGTCCAAAGCCAGACTTAACGTTTGGTTTTCAAAAAGTATTAAAGCACTACTACCTACAAGGTTTACACCAAGTAGTCGTAAATGCTGACTTTTATATTACTGGAAAAACATACAATGCTATGAGTGCTCATGAGAAGAAATCTCTAGAAGTTGCAGCAAATGCATCTCTAGCGAAATCTCTAAGTTACAGAATCTATGAAAACGGAAAAGCTTTAAAAGAGCTTACAGAAGTTCATGGTGTAAAATTAGAAGATACTCCTTCTGATTACTTCACGGAATACATGGCAGCTGCTAAGAAAAGTTTGGAAACAAACGCAGCTAAAAATGCATTCTTTGCAGAAGTTTGGGACTCTATGAAAGAATTTGCTGATATCGCAGTTCCTTTCTGGAGTGGTGCTCAAATGTCAAATGCGAAGCTAGGAATGGCTCACGCAGCAACATTAAAGTAATCATTAAATAATCTTTACGTTAGAGCGGACTTAATAGTCCGCTCTAATATTTTTTTAATAAAATCTTTATGGCAGAAGAACCAGGTAAATTAGATATATCCGACGAAATGATTGCCGAAAGGCGAGGTGGTTCAGGAAAAATGCCAAGCGATATGCCATCATGGATGGCAAGCTCAATTGTAAATATTGATAAATTTAGTAAATGGGTTGGTAATGTTGTTTGTTGGATATTAATGCCATTAATTCTTGCAATGACTTACGAGGTCTTTGCTAGAAAATTATTTCATTCTCCAACCATATGGGCTTATGATATTAGTCGATTTTTATATGGAGCACTTTTTATGTTAGGTGCTGGATATGCACTCTCTAAGGGTGTTCATATAAGAGCAGATTTTTTATACAGAAATTTTAAAACTAAAAATCAAGGCTTAATTGATTTTTGGTTATATATATTATTTTATTTTCCGGGCTTAATTGTTTTTCTTTATATGACAATTGGTTATGTAGGTGAGTCTATTCAAAGAGGCGAAAGAGGTATGGACACAACATGGATGCCGTACATGTGGCCAATCAAAACGTGTTTGTTGATAGGAATAGTGTTTTTACTTATTCAAGGAATTTCAGAATTATTTAAAAGTTATTGGGCTGCAACCAGAGGAAAATGGCCAGGGGAAGATAAATGATAGCTGAATTAATAGATCCAGCTATTTTAGGTTTTATTTTAGTTGGAGTAATGCTCTTTGCAATATTTGTAGGATTTCCTATTTCCTTTACATTGATATTTTTAGGTTTTGTATTTGGTTATCTAGGATTTGGAAAATTAGTCTTTTATTTAATGACGCTCCAATTTTCCATGGTAATGACCGAACAAACCCTCGCCGCCGTCCCACTCTTTGTTTTTATGGGAATTATGATGGAACAAGCAGGATTAATGGAAAGATTGTTCTCTTCATTCCAAATGATGCTAGCTAAAGTAAGAGGATCTTTATATTACGCTGTTTTATTTGTTTCAGTTATTTTTGCTGCAGCAACGGGCATTGTTGGTGCATCAGTTACTATTCTAGGAATTATGGCTGCAAAATCAATGAATAGGTCAGGTTATGATGTAAGGCTTGCAGCAGGAACAATTACTGCCGGTGGAACCTTAGGAATTTTAATACCTCCAAGTATTATGCTTGTTGTAATGGGTCCTATTATGGAGATACCAGTGATTGATTTATTTGCTGCTGCAATTATTCCAGGAATTCTTCTAGCGTGTTTATATGCGGGGTACACAACAATTAGATGTATGATAAATCCAAAACTAGGTCCTGTAATTCCAGAAGAAATGCGATCAGCAAGTATGAAAGATGTTTGGATTGAATTCTTTTTAGGTCTTGTTCCTCCTGCAGCTTTAGTGTTTGCAGCATTAGGAAGTATTTTGTTTGGATTTGCAACACCAACAGAAGCAGCTGGTTGTGGAGCGATGGGTGCATTGTTGCTTTCTTTAGCATACAAAAAATTAACTTTATCTAAACTTCAAGATGCGCTTGTTAAAACTTTAGAAATTACAGCTTTAATTATGGTTTTAGTTGCTGCCTCAAACTTTTTTGGCGCTGTTTTTGCAAGACTAGGAACACCAACTTTATTAACAGAATTTTTACTAGGTTTAGAGATGAACAAATATTTCATCTTAGCAATTGTTATGGTTGCTATATTTTTACTAGGTTGGCCATTAGAGTGGGTGCCAATTGTAATGATTATTGTACCAATAATTTTACCATTGGTTGAAGCATTAGGGTTTAATTTAACTTGGTTTGCAATTCTTGTAGCTGTTAATCTTCAAACCGCCTGGCTATCTCCACCTGTAGCCCTATCTGCATATTTTTTAAAAGGTGTAGTTCCAGAATGGGATTTAAAAGATATTTATTACGGAATGATGCAATTTATGGTTCTGCAAGTTATAGGTTTGATTTTAATTATTATATTTCCGCAAATTGCCTTGTGGTTACCAACTCTCTTATATGGACAGTAGAATTTATTAGTTTAAAATAAATTTTGTGAATCAACCAAAAGTAAAATACTCTCTGTCTAATTGGGACCTAGTAACGGTCAACCCAAATTACAAAAATTGGAATTGGAAGGATCTTTTTTGTTTTTGGGGAGCTAATGTGCAAAGTGTAATTGGCTTCTCTTTAATATCTTCGCTGTACCTTATGTATAGCTTAAATATATTTGTAGTATTTTTTGGAATAATATTAGGATCGTTTTTTGTTTATTTGTTTTCTAATATAATAGGAAAACCTTCCCAAAAGTTTGGTTTACCATTTTCTGTATTGTTAAGATCATCGCTTGGATTTAATGGTGCTAAGTTTTTTGGATTAATTAGAAGTTTAGTTGGAATTTTTTTATTTGGTATACAAACATATTTTTTATCCAAAATACTAGTATATTTAATTAGAATACTAATTTTTTCTATAGATAATTCTTTATTACAGCAGGATATATTTATATTTTACTATTTTGGCTTAAATATCATAGATTGGTCTGCAATAGTAATTACAATTATTCTACAGACTTTATTTTTTACCGTCGGAATTCAGTATAATAAAAAAATAATTAATTTTTCAGCTATAACAGTATATGCTGGGATCTTATTTTTTTTCTTTGTTGTATTATTAAGTGATGTGAAAATAACAACCGAAGCTTTTTCTAATATTTTTAATCTGAATAACTTTATAGATGTTAATAATTTAGCACCTTTATTGACTGTTGCCGGAACAATTTTTGCTTATTTTTCAATTTTAATAATAAGCTTTGGCGATTTTTCTAGATATGTCAAAAATGAGAATGAGTTAAAAAAAGGAAACTTAAGTTTAATTTTGAATTTAATTATTTTTTCTTTTCTGTCAGTTTTTATTGTCACTGGGTCTGATGTTTTTTTAAATCAAAAATTTTCAGATATAGATAGAATTTTTACAAATCCAACAGATATAATTGGAAAGTTTGACAATTTACAAATAACAATAGTTGTTTTGTTTTTAATAATTATAGCTTCAGCCTCTACCAATCTAGTTGCGAATTATATACCAGCTCAATATTCTCTAATAAATTTTGCCCCTTCTAAATTAAACCTAAAAAGTGCGAGTTATTTGATTTCATTTTTTGGTTTATTAATTGCAATATTTTGGCTCACTATTTTGAGCCAAATAGGTATTTTGTCCTTTATTGATACTTTTGGGGCTTTTTTTGGCCCTTTATTTGGAGTGATAGTGGCCGATTATTATTTAATTAAGAAAGAAGAATTAAGTAATAAAGATCTATATTCGATAGAGAGAGAGAGTGCTTATTATTATTCGAGTGGCTGGCATATAAAAGGTCTTTATTCCTTGCTGATAGGATTTGTATTTTCAGCTTCTACAATTTGGAATACTAATTTAATGTTTTTACAGTCTTATGCTTGGATAATAGGTGCATTTTTTGCATGGATAACATATTACTTGTTAGCAAAAAAATAATATGAAAGCTTTAGTTTATACCGGTGTAGAGGAATTAACTTATAGAGATGAGAAAGATCCTATTGAAAAAGCAGGTGAAAGTATTTTAGAAGTTCAAGCTTCAGGTATTTGTGGTTCTGATATGCATGCCTATCATGGTAAAGACGAAAGAAGAGTGCCGCCTTTGATATTAGGACACGAAGTTAGCGGAAGAATTACTAATGGAAAATTTAAGGATAAAATTGCAGTATTAAATCCTTTAATAACTTGTGGTAAATGTGAGTTTTGCATTAGTAAAAGGGAACATCTATGTCCAAATAGAGTTTTACTAGGTATGAACCGACCATATGAGAGACAAGGTGCTTTTGCTGAATTAATTACTGTTCCTAATACAAATATATATGATGTTCCTAAGAAACTAAATGTAACTGAGGCAGCTGTTGCTGAACCAACAGCAGTTGCTTATCACGCGGTTTTAATTGGAGAAAAATCACTAAAAAAAGATATTAAAGATTGTAGAATTTTAGTTCAAGGAGCAGGAGCTATTGGATTATTGTGTTCACTTATTTTGTCTAAAATTAAAAAAAACGCAAATATTATTATGTCAGATCCTAATAAATTAAGATTGAATGAATGTTCAAAATATTTGGATGCAAAATTTGTTGGACCTTCAGATAAAGAAGTTAAAAATGATAGTTTTGATATAGTATTTGATACTGTTGGCCTGGAAGTTTCAAGACAACAGGCAATTTCTGTAGTAAAACCTGGTGGCTCTATTATTCATATTGGCCTCACACAGCCAGCAGGCGAGTTTAATTTTAGAAAGGCAACATTACAAGAAGTTACATTTATAGGAACTTATTGTTACACTAATCAGGATTTTAGCGACACTATTCAAATATTAGCTAACAAAGATATTGGAAATTTAGACTGGATAGAATATAGGCAGCTTAAAAATGGTGGAAACGCCTTTAAGCAAATACATGACGGAACTTGCTCAGCACCAAAAATTGTATTAATTCCTTAATTTATCTATAAAAAAAGTATGTTAAAAATCTTTTATTTTTTTATTATATATTTATCATTTTTTAATTCTGTGTACGCAGAAAATATAAAGATTTTTGAATTCACACAAAAAGAACTTTCAGAACTCGAGGTCCGTAAAGTACGGGGTGCAGATAACAAAACGATTTACACAGTTGGATCAAACGAAAATGGTAATTTTTTAAAGGCAGTAGCTGATAATGCCGCATCTGGACTTGGAAAAAAGATTAAAATTGATCTTAATAAAACCCCATTTATCAACATCACCTGGAAAATTGAGATTGATTTACAAGGGATTAAAGAGAATACAAAAAAAGGTCATGATTATGCAGCTAGAGTTTTTGCAATTAAAAAAACTGGAGCCACCCCTTTGTCAAATAGAGCAATTAATTACGTTTTTTCAAGTAATAGTGAAGTTGGTGAAAATAGACCTAGCCCCTATACAAAAAAATCAATTGATAATGTTTTAGCAAGTACAAAAGACAACCTAAATGAATGGGTAACGGTAAAGGCAAACGTTAAAGAAGATTTTAAAAAATTTCATGATTTAGATGTTAATGAATTAGACGGTTTAGCTATAATGGCTGATACTGATAATTCAAAAATGAAATCAATTTCATATTTTCAGAATATTTACTTTTCAGCTCACTAATTAAATGAAAAAAAGCTTTAATCATAAAATCAAAGTTTATTACGAGGATACTGATGCTGGTGGGGTTGTTTATTACGCTAATTATTTGAAGTTCCTTGAGAGAGCAAGATCTGAAGCATTATCAGAAGTTGGATTAAGTAATTTGAAAATTAAAAAGGATTATGGTGCATTAATTGTTGTTAAATCATGCAATATAGATTTTAATAAATCGGCATATCTAGAAGATAAATTAAAGATTAATTCATTTGTAACTTCTTTTAGCAAAACATCTTTTACAATGAGTCAGTCGATTTATAGAAATAAAGATATTATTGTAAAATCAAAGTTACATTTGGTTTTTGTTAATGAAAAAAGCAAACCAATAAAAATTCCAGAAAATATTTTAAAAAGCCTTAAACCTTTTTTGTCAAATAATTAAATTTTTGATAATTTTTTTGCTTTAACCAATAAACTAATCATCATTTTTTCTGATAATAACTTTGTATTAACGTTTCTTGGACTTGGATGATAACTTGGAATAATTATTATATCTTTTGACAAATATTGAATAGAGCCATGCTTAAAGTTAAATTTTTTATCAATTTTAAATTTTTTTTTAAAAATTTTTATACAATTATCAAAAGCTACTTTACCCAAAGTTACAATGACCCTTAATTTGCTTAGGAAAAGTATTTCTTTATCAAAATAATTTGAGCAATTTATTAATTCATCGCTAAGTGGTTTGTCTTCGGGAGGAACGCACTTAAGAAAATTAGTAATATAAGTTGATTTTAATTTAAGATTGTCGTTTAAATTTTTTGAAAATGGATGATTAGAAATACCTGCTTCATATAAACATTTAAATAAAAAATCTCCTGATTTGTCACCTGTAAATGCACGACCAGTTCTAGTTCCTCCGTGGGCAGCTGGCGCCAAGCCAATAATTGCCATTTTTGAATTTAAATTTCCAAACCCCGGGACAGGCTTGCCCCAATATATTTCATCTAGGTTTTGTTTTCTTTTTGTTGTGCTTACTTTTTTTACATATTCAACTAACCTAGGACATTTTTTACAGTTAGTTATTGTTTTGTTTAAGTGGTTTAATCTAATATCCATATATGAAAATTTTTAAAACTATATTTATTATTTTTATATTTTTAACCTGTGCTGTCAAAGCAGATTTAGATCAAAATTTTCTAAAAGAATTTGAGCAGGGTGGAAAATTAATATTTATTAGACATGCTTATGCACCTGGAAGTGGTGATCCTAAAAATTTCAATTTAAACGATTGTTCTACTCAAAGAAATTTAAACGATAGTGGAAGAATACAATCTAAAAATATAGGAAATTTGTTTTCTAGATACAATATAAAAATAGACAAAGTTTATTCAAGTGAGTGGTGCCGATGCAAAGAAACAGCCTCTATTGCTTTTGAAAAATTTGAAATAAAAAAATTCCTAAACTCTTTTTATAGTGCTCAATTTGCAAAAAATAGAAAAAAACAAATTAAAGATTTCGAAGATTTTTTAGAAAAATGGAATAAAAAAGATAATTTAATTTTTGTAACCCATTATGTTGTCATTTCCGAGATATTAAATTATGCACCTTTATCTGGAGAGGTTATTATTGTAGATAAAGATTTAAATATTATTGATACTTTAGAATTTGAATATTAAGTTATATAGTTATGTCATCCAAAAGAGCTATGAAACAAGCGCAAAAGCAAGCATACGCAAAGCATAGGTCAAATATAACAAGTAGTAGATTTGAAATTAAAAAAAAATTATTGACAAAAAATAAAGAGAAAAAAAATAATAAAACTTAACTTTGTCGATCAAATTTCTCTATTTTCTCGCAATTAGAGATCTTAGATAAACTTTCAACATCATTCAAAACAGCCTTTATAAATATTTCAGTTTTATCTTTTTCAAATAATATTTGTGTATAGAATTGTGGATACCCATGTTTTAATGTAAGTATTTTACCATCTTCTTGATAAATATTTCTAACATATGAATTAGATTTTTTTACACTTAAATCTGTAACTCTATATTTTTGATATGTTTTTTCGTTATAAACATAATTTCTTGTCATAATTAATTCATTAAGATTTATAATATATTCATTTTTTAAAAATCCGTCATCTTTATGATCACATTTACTCAATACAATAATTTCTGAATTTGAATTAAAAGATATAAAAAAAAATGATAAAAAAAATATTAAAAGCTTATTTTCTCTCATTCTTATCCACAAAAAATAATGTTATAATAAAAATTACAGTCCAAGCAAATATGGACATTGTTTTTAAAGGAGTGGTGTTTGCCCCCCAAACATCAAAGAATAAAGCACCAATAATTATACCTATAGCATAGATAATACTTACAATTTTAACCTTACTCATAGTTTATGTTACTCTTTGATTAAATTTTTCTTGAAAAGAGACATACCATTCTTGATTTTATAAGAATAAGATTCTTTAAAACTCTCAAGTTGCCAACCAGTAAGCCTTTTTTCAATTTGAATTATATTTTCTTTTTTCCAATCATCAGTTGTTT
>CACPOX010000015.1 GCA_902635665.1 uncultured Pelagibacteraceae bacterium | reverse complement strand
CAATTATGAAAAGTCAGATGAAGATTTATTGCATGCGCTTAAAATTGATCCTGGTGATGCATATATTTTGAATTACCTTGCTTACTCCTGGTTAGAGCGTAATTATAAAATTAATGAAGCAATGGATATGTTGAAAACAGCATATGATTTAAAAAGCAATGATCCATATATTATTGATTCAATTGGATGGGCGTATTTTTTAATAGAGGACTATCTAGAAGCAGAAAAGTATTTAAAAAGAGCAGTAGAATTAATGCCAGATGACCCAATCGTGAATGATCATTATGGAGACATTTTATGGAAATTAAATCGAAAAATTCAAGCAAGATATTTTTGGAACAACGTATTAACTTTTGATGACACCGAAGACGATATGAGAGAAAAAATCAATATAAAAGTAATTGAGGGTCTTAAAAATTCCTAAATGAAAATTAATAAAATTAAATCTAATGCAAAGTTAAATTTAGCACTAAATATCACTGGAAAAAAAAAGGTTTTACATAATATTGAAAGTATAGTTGGTTTCATAGATCTGCATGATGTTATCTCAATAAATCAACACAATGGAAAAAAACACCATATTTCTTTTTATGGAAAGTTTTCTAAAAATATTGGAAAAAAAAATACTGTTCAAAAATTATTTCAAATACTAGATAAAGAAAATTTATTAAAAAATAAAAAATTCAAAGTTAAAATTAAAAAATTAATTCCCCAAGAAGCTGGGTTGGGTGGGGGATCGATGAATGCAGCTAGTGTGTTTAATTATCTGATAAAAAAAAAAATTATTAATCCTAATCATAAAAAAATTCGAAGCATCTGTGACTTCGTTGGTTCTGATGTTATTTTAGGTACTATTTCATCTAGCTGTGTGTTGTCATCAGGTGGTAGAATAAATAAGATTTATAATACTCCAAAATATTACTCTACTTTAGTAAAGCCTGATTTTGGGTGCTCAACTAAAAAAATATACTCAGCTGTTCGAAAGTATACTAAATCAAAATATAACAAACCTAAAAAAAACATGTTTGGAGTAAAATATTTGATTGATCAACAAAATGCCCTTGAAAAAATAGCACTCAAAAAATATCCAAAACTTAAAAAAATAAAGTTGTTCTTAGAAAGTATAAATAATCCATTATTTGTAAGAATGACTGGTTCAGGATCAACAATTGTTGCTTATTATAATTCATTAAAGAGTTGTAAATTAGCAAAAGCTAAATTTAAAAGAAAATATAAAAATTATTGGTGTGTTACAGCAAAAACTATATGAATTTTATATTTTTATGTTATAGGAAGCTAGTATTGGGGCGTAGCCAAGCGGTAAGGCACGGGTTTTTGGTACCTGCATCCTAGGTTCGAATCCTAGCGCCCCAGCCATTTATGAAAAATTTTTTAGATAAATTTTTTTCCCGATCAAAAAATCTTGATTGTATCAGTCAAAGTTTAAAACAAATTACTTTAACAACACCAGCAAATAAAATTTTTGAAGCAATTAATAATTTTTCAGAGAAAAGTGAAATCAGATATGTGGGTGGGTGTGTAAGAAAAGTGATCAAAAAAGAAAATGTTGATGATATTGACCTAGCAACAAATTTAACTCCCCTGGAAGTTTGTGAGGCTCTTAAAAACAAACAAATAAGTTATTACGAAACAGGAATTGAACACGGAACTATAACCGCAATAATTGAAGAATATAAATATGAAATTACTTCTTTAAGGAAAGACGTCTCAACTGATGGAAGGCATGCTGAAGTAGAATTCTCTTTAGATTGGAGGGAAGATGCCTCTAGAAGGGATTTTACTATCAATTCAATTTATGCAGATGGTGATGGTAATTTATTTGATCCATTTAATGGCAAAAAAGATTTGGAGGAGGGTTATATTAATTTTATTGGTAATGCGGAAAAAAGAATTCAAGAGGATTATTTACGTATTTTGAGGTATTTAAGATTTTATTTAAATTACTCAAATCATAAGCACCAGTCAGAAATAATAAAAAATATAAAAAAAAATATTGATGGAATTTCAAATATATCATCTGAAAGATTAATCGATGAACTAAAAAAAATAACTAGTTCAAATGGATTTTTAAAACTCTTTAAAGATAAAGAAAGTTTAGAACTGATAGAAATAATTTTCCCTCAATTAAAAAATATTAAAAATTTTAAAAAACAAAATTCTTATGCTGCAGAGAATTTTTTAAAAATTGACTTTATATTCTTAATTGCGCTTTTAGTGATTGATGGGACTGATAATGCTGATTATTTTCTTTATAAATTTAAAATATCTAACAAAGATAAGAAAAGATTAAAATTGATAGATCTTTTTTATAGAGAAAAAGTAACTTTAAACAACTTTACAGAGAAAAACTTGAATAAATTTTTTTATTTTAATGGGCGACAAGCTGTAATAGATATAATTAATTTTAAAATATTTATCTCAAACAAAGTAGAAAAAAAACTAATCAAACTATTAGATACTTATAAAGAGAAAGTAATTCCAACTTTGCCAATAGGGGCTGATCTATTAATGTCTAAATTTCAAATTCCTGAGGGTAAAACTTTAGGTAATAAATTAAAAAGGATAGAAGAAACTTGGGTTCAAAACGGATTTCAAATTTCAGATAAGCAAGTACAACAAATAGTTAAAAGTTAAATATATTTAACGTCTTTAATTTCAAAATTTTTTACACCAGAAGGTGTATTTATTTCAACTAAATCACTTTTATTTTTTCCAATCAAACCTTTGCCAATTGGTGATTGAAAGAAAATTAGTTTTTGTTTTAAATCTGCCTCATCTCTTCCAACAATTTTATAATTAATTTTTTCACCAGTATCTAAATCTTCTAAATAAACCGTAGATCCAAAAATTACTTTTCCTTCATTGTTTAGTTTTGTAACGTCAATAACATTTGCTCTTGCAATAATATCGTTAATTTCTGTAATTCTTCCCTCGTTATGAGATTGTTCCTCTTTAGCCGCATGATATTCAGCATTTTCTTTAAGGTCTCCATGGGATCTTGCCTCAGCAATTGCAGCTACTATCTCAGGTCTTTTTTTTTCTTTTAAAAAAACTAATTCTTCTTTTATTTTATTTAATCCGTTTAATGTTATTGGCTCTTTATCCATTTTTTTATTTCCATTTTGCAATTGGAGGTAATGACATCAAAATTCCTTCAACATTACCACCAGTTTGTAGCCCAAATTTTGTTCCTCTATCATAGAGCAAATTAAATTCTGCATATCGACCTCTTTTAATATACTGAAACTCTTTATCTTTTAAAGTCCATTTTCTTTTTAATTTTTTTTTAATTATTTCATTAAATAGCATTTGAAATGTAACACCAACATCTCTGACAAATTTAAAGTCATTTTCAAAATTATCATTTTTATAGTCAAAAAAGATTCCGCCTATACCTCTTGCTTCTTTTCTGTGAGGTAGATAAAAATATTCATCACACCACTTTTTATATTTTTTATAATAATTTTTATTATGTCTATCGCACATTGCTTTTAATAATTTATGAAAGTTTTTCTTTTCATTTTCATCTTTTATTGCTGGGGTTACATCCATACCTCCACCAAACCAATTCTTTGTTGTACAAATAAATCTGGTATTAAAATGCATTGCAGGAATATGGGGATTTTGCATGTGCATAACTATTGATATTCCTGATGCCCAAAATCTAGGATCTTTACTTGCGCCCGGTATATTCTTTTGAAATTGCTTAGGAAATTTTCCATAAACCTTTGAAAAATTTACTCCTACTTTTTCAAAAATTTTTCCATTTTTAAGAATTCTATATTCACCACCACCTTCATCTTTTTTAATGCTTCTATTCCAAGAAGTTGATTGAAAATTTACTTTGTTTTTTTCAATTTTTAAAATGTCGTCACATATTGCATTTTGTAATAGCTTAAACCAATTACTCGCTAAGTCTTTTTTGATTGAAATATCCATTTTATATTAATTCTATTTGACGCAAACTTTCTGCCAAAACAATGGCAACAGACGATGCAATATTAAGAGATCTTACTTGGTTATTCATTGGTATTTTTAAACGATTTTTAATAATTTTATGAACCTTTTCGGGTACACCAGCACTTTCTCTGCCAAACAAAATAGTATCATCAGGCTTAAATTTAAATTTAGTATAATTTATTGAACCCTTAGTTGTCATCAATACGATTCTCTGTTTCTTCTTTGCCTCAAAAAATTTTTCCGAACTTTGATAAAACTCTATTTGACTATAGTCCATATAGTCCATAACCACTCTTTTAAAGCGTTTGTCTGATAATAGAAAGCCACATGGTTCAATTATTTCTAATTTAGAACCCAAACAAGCACAGGTTCTTATGATTGCAGCAGTATTCTGAGGTATATCAGGCTCATACAAAGCTATTTTGGGTCCTAAAATTGGTGAATTCTGTGTCATTCTTTCAGTAGTAAAATAATTATTTTATATTATATGAATTCGTATATTAACTATTTTAAATCAAAAAGAGATAATAATAAAAGCTACTAAAAGTGTCTGAAAAAAAAACAAAAAGAAGAGATTTTTTATTTACAGCTACCACAGCGGTAGGAGCTGTTGGTGCTGCTGCAGTAGTGTGGCCAATGATAGATCAAATGAATCCAGATGCTTCTGTTAAAGCATTAGCTAGCACAGAAGTTGATGTAAGTGCATTAACACCAGGAAATACATTAACTGTTTTGTGGAGAGGTAAACCTGTTTTTATAAGAAGAAGAACTCAAGAAGAAATTGATGAAGCAAGAAAAGTGAAGATGGAGGATTTAATTCATCCTGAGAAAGATGAGGATAGAGCTAAAAATCCAGAGTGGCTCGTAATGTTAGGGGTTTGCACACATTTAGGATGTGTGCCTTTAAATGACAAAGGAGATTACAATGGATGGTTTTGCCCATGCCATGGATCTCACTATGATACATCTGGAAGAATAAGAAAAGGGCCAGCTCCGTTAAATATGGAAGTACCTAAATACGAATTCGTTAACGCTAATACAATTAAGATTGGATAAACTAAACATAAATGAGTGACCACGATTACAGGCCAAAATCAAAAGTAGGACAATGGTTTAATGATCGATTACCACTTTTAACTCTTGCAAATCATTTAACAGATTATCCGACTCCTAAAAATTTAAACTATTGGTGGACATTTGGGGGAATTTTAACTTTTTGCTTAATCACACAAATTATCACGGGATTAACTCTTGCAATGCATTATATTGCTCACGCTGATATGGCTTTTGAGAGTGTTGAGCACATCATGCGTGATGTTAACTACGGCTGGTTAATTAGATACATTCATGCAAATGGTGCATCTATGTTTTTCTTGGCAGTCTACATTCATATCTTCAGATCATTATTTTATGGTTCTTACAAAGCACCTAGAGAAATAATTTGGATAATTGGAATAATTATTTACTTACTAATGATGGCAGCTGCATTCATGGGCTATGTATTGCCTTGGGGGCAAATGAGCTTCTGGGGAGCAACTGTAATAACAAATTTATTTAGTGCCATTCCTTTTGTTGGAGAGGGTATTGTTACCTGGTTATGGGGCGGTTATTCAGTCGACAACCCTACGTTAACTAGATTTTTTACTTTGCATTATTTAATTCCATTTTTAATTTTAGGATTAGTTGTTTTACATATATGGGCTTTACATGTTCCTGGTAATAACAATCCTGTTGGAATAGATGTAAAAAAACCATCTAAAGACACTGTGCCTTTCCATCCCTACATCGTAATTAAAGATGGTTTTGCTTTATTAATGTTCATGATTGTGTTTGCTTTCTTTGTATTCTACGCACCAAATATTTTAGGACATGCAGATAATTATATCGAGGCAAACCCAATGGTAACACCTGCACACATAGTTCCTGAATGGTATCTCTTACCTTTTTATGCAATATTAAGATCAGTTCCTGATAAATTGCTAGGAGTTGTGGCTATGTTATCTGCAATATTAATCTTAGCAGTTTTACCTTGGTTAGATACCTCAAAAATAAGATCCGCAGTATTCAGACCTTTATATAAACAATTTTACTGGATACTAGTTGCTGATGTTTTGATACTTGGTTATGTGGGTGCAATGCCAGCTGAAGGACTTTACTTATTGATAGCACGAGTTGCAACAGCGTATTACTTTTTACATTTTTTAGTTATTCTTCCTGTTTTAGGGTTTAAAGAAAAAACTTTACCAGTGCCTCTAAGTATTACTGAACCTGTTCTCGGTGGTTCAACAAATTTAGCAGCCGCCAGAAATAAAGAAAGTAAAATAGAATAAGGTGAAAAATTTATTTAAATTATTATCTATAATAATCTTAATTTTTGCTTCAAATTCATATTCTTTTGCCGCGGAAAAAGTAGAATATCTAAAAACTGATTGGAGTTTTAAGGGTCTATTCGGAAAATTTGATAGAGCTTCTCTTCAAAGAGGTTATCAAGTTTATACTGAAGTATGTGCTTCATGTCATTCGATGAAGTATTTAAGTTATAGAAATTTAGCAGAACCAGGTGGGCCAGAATTTTCTGAAGCGCAAGCTAAAGCTATAGCAGCTTCATTTGAAGTAACTGATGGTCCAAATTCTGATGGTGAAATGTTTACAAGGCCAGGAAAATTATCTGACAAATTTGTAATGCCTTACGATAATGTAAAAGCAGCTCAAGCTGCAAATGGTGGTGCATATCCTCCTGACATGTCTGTTTTGGTAAAAGCAAGAGGAGGTGGTGTTGACTATATCTATTCCTTATTACAAGGTTATGAAGAAGCTCCTAGCAACGTATCTTTAGATGATGGAGTTTATTACAACAAATATATGTATGGTAATAAAATTAGAATGGCTGCTCCATTATCAGATGGATTAGTCGAGTATGGTGACGGAACAAATGCAACAGTAGAACAGATGTCAAAAGACGTAACGACCTTCTTAATGTGGTCTGCTGAACCTCATCTAGAAGCTCGACATCAAATGGGCTTTAAAGCGATAGTCTATTTAATTATTCTTACTGTTTTAGTTTACTTTAGTATGAAAAAAATCTGGTCACGTGTTGAATCTGAAGTTTAGTACGTCTCCATCTTTCACAATATAATCTTTACCTTCTAGTCTCATTTTTCCGTTAGCTTTAGAATTTACCCATCCATCATTAGCAACGAAATCTTCATAAGATATGGTTTCAGCTCTAATAAAACCTTTTTCAAAATCAGTATGAATTTCTCCAGCAGCTTTAGGAGCAGTACAATTTTTTTGTATAGTCCAGGCCCTCGTTTCTTCAGGTCCAGACGTAAAAAATGTATCAAGTTCTAATATTTTGTAGCCCTTTTGAATTAACATACTAAGACCTGTATATTTTAAACCAATCATATCCATATAATTTTTTTTTTCATCTTCTGCTAATTCATTTATTTGGTTTTCTATATCAGCAGAAACAATCAGAGTATTATCTTTTCCAAATTTTTCGACGAAGTTTTGGGTATATTTATTTCCATCCTGCACGCTTTGCTCATCTACATTGCAAACAAAAATCTTTGGTTTTATTGATAAAAGGGCACTTTGATTAAGTTGTTTTGTATCAAATTGAGATTTTAATATTGATATATCTTTGTCATTATCAATGCAGTCTAATGCAACTTCTAAAATCTTAAGCTGACCTTCGTCAACATTCTTCTTATTATTTTTCTCAAGTCTTTTTTGAATAGATTCTAGGTCAGCTAGCATCATCTCAGTTTCAATAATCTCAAGATCTCTTACTGGATTAACGTCAGGGTTAACATTTTGAATATCGTCTGAATCAAAGCATCTAATCATATGAATAATTGCATCAACTTCTCTTATATGGGATAGAAATTTGTTACCCAATCCTTCACCTTTAGATGCACCTTTCACAAGACCAGCTATATCTACAAATGAAATAGTTGTATTAATCGTTTTTTTTGATTTTGAAACTTTTGATAATTTGCTCAATCTTTGATCTGGAACGGGTACTATTCCCACGTTAGGATCTATTGTACAAAAGGGAAAATTAGCAGCTTGAGCTTTGCTTGAGTTTGTAAGAGCATTGAAGAGTGTAGATTTACCCACATTAGGCAAACCTACAATTCCACATTTAAAACTCATTATTTATTATTTACAGTGCTAGAGAATAATTCTAATTTTTTGTCAATAAGTATGGATATAGAATCTGTAATGTTATTTGTAATTTTTTCTAATCCAACCATTTCATCTTCATCAAAATTTTGAAGAACAAAATCACTTACTTCCATTTTGTCTTTTGGTTTACCAATTCCTATTCTCACTCTTGAATAATCTTTACCAATAAATTTATCTATTGATGCAATTCCATTATGTCCTGCATCAGATCCACCAAATTTTGCTTTTATCTTTCCAAATTCTACATCTAGATCATCATGAAAAACGACAACATCCTCAGCATCTATTTTGAAATATTCAATTAACTCTCTGATACAAATTCCAGAATTATTCATAAATGTTAGAGGTTTTATTGCATAAATTTTTTGGTTCCCAACATTTCCAGTCGTGAGAAGTCCTTTAAATTTTGGTTTTTGTTTTGAAAGTCCAAATTTTTTATTTATTGCATCTATAATTTTGAAACCAATATTGTGCCTATTATTTTCACTGTCTGGGGTTGGATTACCTAATCCTACGAGTAAAAGCATAAAATATTAATATTGGAGAATAAAATTCAAATTAAAATAACTTATTTTTTTTCTTCAGTAGGTTTTTTATCTTCACCTTCTTTTTTATCACCCTCAGCAGTTGGTTTATCTCCACCCTCCGCTGCAGCTACCTCGGCTCCCTCAGCACCTTCTTCACCCTCAGTTCCTTCAGTTTCAGCCGGTTTTTCAGGTTCTTTCATAACAGTCGGAGCTGCTAGAGTTGCAATAACAAAATCTCTCCCTTGAATGGTAGGTGTAACGTCATTGTCGAGATTAATAGAGGAAATTTTAAAACTTTCTCCAATATCAACTCCATCTAGATTTATAACAAGATTTTCAGGAATTTTTTCGCTTGGACATTTTAGTTCAACTTTTCTTCTAACTATATTTAAAACTCCACCTCTTTTTAACCCTGGAGATTTTTCATGATTTAAAAATTTTACTGGTACTTCGATTCTAACTTTTATTCCAGAAACAATTCTTAGAAAGTCAACATGAATTGGTTCATCTGATATAATGTCGTATTTTATTTCTCTTGGAAGAGCCTTTTGAGTTTTGCCATCAACGTTTAAAGTTAAGATACTTGATAAAAAGTTTTCATTCGCAATTAGTGATTTAAGTATTTTTTTAGATATAGAAATTTTTTCGTTTGGAGCCTCACCACCATAAATAATAGCAGGCACATTACCGTTATTCCTTAGTGAATTTAGTTCACCTTTAGTTTTAGTATTTCTGATATGAGCGTCTAATGAATTCATAAAAACAAAGGTTTTTAGCTCAAGTTACTTAATAACTCAAGGTATTTATTTGAATAAATCTGATACTGAGGTTGAATTAGATATTCTTTTAATTGCTTCGCCCATGAGGCCAGAAATTGACAGAACCTCAATGTTTTTTGCTCCTTTAACTCGAGTTATATTATCAATTGTGTCGGTTATTACTAAATTTTTAATTACAGAATTTTTAATTTTTTTTACAGCCTCTCCACTTAGTACACCGTGAGTTATATATACATAAACTTCTTTAGCACCTCTATCCTTAAGAGCTTTTGCGGCATTTACTATTGTTCCACCAGAATCGATTATATCATCGACAATAATACAAGTCTTTCCTTTTACATCCCCCACAATATTCATTACTTGAGATTGACCTTGTTTTGGTCTTCTCTTATCAACAATAGCCAATCCAACATTTAAAATTTTTCCAAGTGCCCTGGCTCGTTCTGTTCCACCAACATCTGGAGCAACACAAATTAAGTTTTGACTTTTTATCTTTTTTTTTGCATGTCTTGCAAAAATCGGAGTTGCAAAAAGGTTATCTACTGGAATGTCAAAAAATCCTTGAATTTGACCTGCATGCAAATCAACAGTAACAACTCTATCTGCTCCAGCTTTAGTGATTAGATTTGATACAAGCTTTGCTGAAATTGATGTTCTTGGGGCAACCTTTCTATCTTGTCTGGCATAACCAAAGTAGGGGATAACAGCAGTTATATTTTTTGCTGACGATCTTTTAAGTGCATCAATACACAATAGTAGTTCCATTAAGTTATCATTTGCAGGAGATGAAATAGATTGAATTAAAAAAATACTATTCCCTCTAATATTTTCATTAATTTCGACATAGATTTCTCCGTCAGAAAAATTTCTAATACTCGAATTTACTAATTTAGATTTTAGATATTTAGCAATATTCTTGCTTAATGGTTTGTTGCTATTTCCGGATAATAATTTCATTAAAAAAGCCTAATTAAGCATAATTATTGAAATATTTCTACCATAATCATCATGATTTAGTCTTAACGCTCTCCTCGCACTAAAAAAATTATTGTTAATATCAAATGTATCAATATTTATAGACTCAATATTTTTTATTTTATTCTTCAAAAGACATAATTTTACATATTTGGGTAAATCAAAATAAAGCTTTTTGTACTTAATTCTAAAAAATTTATTATTTTTTTTATCCTTTTTAATAAATTTTCTTTTAAAATCTTTTTTGACTTCATAATTTTTAGCTGAGATAGCAGGTCCGATAGCTGCAGTAATATTTCTAGGATTAGATCCTTTTTTGATCATAAATTGGATTACCTTGCTAATTATACCCTTGTATGCTCCTTTCCACCCAGCATGAATTGCAGCAATTAAATTTGTTCTTTCATCACAAATTAAAATGGGAACACAGTCGGCAGTTAAAACACCAATAGGTATATTTTTTTGGCTCGTAATTACCGCGTCTGCTTTAGGTTTTAATTTAAATTTTGTTTTTTTGTCAATGAAAACAAACTTATTACTGTGTATTTGATGAAGTAAAAAAATATTTTTTGCAGTACTTTTAATTTTTTTTTTTACTATTTGTAAATTTTTTTTGACATCTGAAGAATTGTCTTTAGAACCAGGACCACAATTTAAACTTTTATAAATTTTTTTAGATTTTCCACCAGTTTTATTGAAAAATCCATGCCTAATAGTTTTAATTTTTGAGAGTTTTTTTGATTTTATCAATTTTGAAAACCTGTTTTAAAATTATTTTTCTTATTTTTTATAAGCATAACTTTGAACAATTCACCCATTTGCTTTTCATCTATCAAACGTCTAACCCTATAAAATAAATCTGCTTTTTTAGAAAATGCTATATTTTTGCTGATTATTTCTGCTCTTTGAAGAATACCCATACTGGTTAAAAATTTTTTTTGGTTTGTAAAAATTGAATTAACTTCTTCAAATTTATTAATAAATTTTTCAAAGGAATGAAAGTTTATATTGTAAGTAATATCAGAGTCTCCAATATTTTCTAAAATGTTGGAATATTTGTGATTATTTACTGCTTGAAGAGTTTCATACATTTTGCTGTCCGCATAGCCATAATCAATAATTAACATTCCTCCATCATTTTTTCGAATTAAGTCACAAATTACTCTTAAATATTTAAATGTGTCTGGTGAATATTCTATTATGCTTTGATTTCTTGATATTTCAAAATTCAGATGTTTTTCAATTTTTTCTATATCAATTTTTTCTTCTTTAAACTCAGCTTTTTTTGAATCATTTAAATTCACAAATCTTTCAAACCAACCCTCTTTTTTTTTAAAAAATTGTTTGATTGGTATGGCATCAAAGAATTCATTAGCTAAAAAAATCGTAGGCTTCGAATTTATTTTTTCAATATCTTTTAACCATAAAAATTTTTTAGAACTTAAATTTTTTTTTTGTTCATTGATTAAAAAATCACTTTTTTCATGAATTACAAAACTGCAGGCATTGTAACACTCGGGAAAATTCATAAGTGTTTCATCTATGACTTTCATCATTTCACCATTTCCAGCTCCCAGCTCTAGCAAATTAAATTGTTTCGGAGAGCCTATACTTTTCCAAAAAGTAATTGTCCAAATTGCAATTATTTCTGAAAATAATCTTGTAATATTAGGAGCAGTGATAAAGTCTCCATCTTCACCAAAAGGATTCTTTTTCATATAATAACCTTTATCCTTATCGTAAAGAGCTAAATTTATAAATTGATCTAATGGTAAATTATTTGTCTTATCGAGTTTCATATTTTAAATAAAATAAAATTACTCCTGATAGTATAAATATTAAACTTACTACTTGTCCCATCGTTAAGTTTAAAAATATATAACCTAGCTGTTCATCTGGAACTCTATAATATTCAATAATAAATCTGAAGATCGAGTAAATTATTAAAAATAATCCTGAAATTACACCAGGTTTGTTTGAAAATTTTTTTTTAAAATAAATCAATAATAAAAATAGGAATAAGCCCTCTAATAGTGCTTCGTATAATTGCGATGGATGTCTAGGAAGATTATCTACCTGAATAAATATTACTGCCCATGGTACATTAGTTATTGTTCCATATAATTCTGAATTTATAAAATTTGCTATTCTTCCAAAAAATAGACCAATTGGAGTAACTAAAGCAACAATATCCATATATAAAAATGGGTTTTGATTATTCTTTCTAGCAAAAATTATACTTGCAAAAATAACTCCAATTAAACCACCATGGAATGACATTCCACCTTGCCAAATTTTAAATATATCTAATGGATTATTTATATAAAAACTTAGATTATAAATGAAAATATAACCAAGTCTACCTCCTAAAATTATACCTATAATTAAAAAAGTTAAATAATCATCAAATTTATTTTTAACTTCTATGTTTTGGATAAATAATTTTTTAGCGAGTATCCAGCCCAATATAATTCCAAATATATAAGCTAGAGAATACCATCTGATTTCTAAAGAAAATATTTCTAAGGCTACTGGGTCAAAATTATTAATGAACATTTTTAATAATACTTATAATGTATATCTTAAATATGAAAAATTCTAAATTTATAATTAATAAGTTTGCTAAATTAATAGAGCAGGGACTAGTATCTTCAAAAGATTTAACTACAGAACTATTTAATATCTTAAAATCTAAAAGAGATGAGTTTGTTTTTAAAATGAAACTTACGAGCAAAGATGAGTTTGAAGTACTCTCAAAACGTGTTGAGAATCTTGAAAATAAAATAAATAAACTTGAGAAAAAAAAATATAAAAAAGTTAAACAGGCAAGAAAACCTTAACTCTTAAACCAGTCATTTTTGATTTTTCTAACATTATGTTTCCTCCATGAGATTTGATAATATCTGATGAAATTGATAAACCAAGACCAACGCTTGATTTAGAGTCTGCTCGACCCTTATCTATTTTATAGAAAGGTTTAAATACATTTTCATACTCATTATTTGGTATTCCAGGGCCGTCATCATCAATAATAATGAATAGGTTTGTATTTTTTTTACTTAGGCTAATTTCAACTTTGTTTGCATATTTTAGTGAATTATCAATTAGATTATTTAGACATCTGTTAATTAAATTTTTTCTGCCATTAAAGTAAATTCTTGGAATTAAATTTTGTGAAATATTTTCGTTATTGTATTTTTTAACAACCTCTGAAATTAATTCAGATAAATTAAACATCTCATCTTTTTCAACATAAGATGAACTGGTAAATTGCAAATATTCATTTAACATTTTTTCCATTTCATTGATATCTTCAGTTAATTTTTTAACTGTTTCTTTATCTTTTATGAAAGCAAGTTGTAATTTCATTCTTGTTAAAGGTGTCCTTAAATCATGACTTATTCCAGATAACATTTCTGTTCTTTGATTTATGTGTCTTTCAATTCTCTTTCTCATTTTATCAAATTCATGTCCTGCTTGTCTTATTTCAAGTGCTCCAGAAGGTTTGAACTCTTCAATATTTTCTCCTTTACCAAACCTTTCAGCCGCACGTGCTAGATTTATGATTGGTCTAGTTTGATTTTTTAAAAATATTAAAGAAATGATCACCATTATAATTGCAGGTACTGTGATCCAAAGTGCAAATATTCTTGCAGAAGAACTTGCAACTCTATCTTTAGGCACTAAAAATTTAAAATAACCATCTTCATATTTAATTCTTAAATCAATTAATTCTTTATAAATTGTTGTATCAAACCAGTATTCATTTAATCCAAATTTTGATTTTAGCTCTCTTCTTAAAGTTCTATCTATAGGACTAAACCATCTTTCAGTTTCCGTATTTTGTAATTTTTCGTTATTGGTGAATTCGATATTTAAATCTAAAAATATGGAAAAAAGATCTAGCAACTCTTGTTTATTGGTTTCCTCACTTCCATAAGCTTCAATAAATGTACTAATTTCATTTATCAAAGTTCTTGTCATACCTTTGTTTGTTTTTATCCAAAGGCTATCAAAAAAAACAATTGTAATTATTAGTTGCAGAACCAAAACAGGAATAGCAACAATAAGAAGTGCTCTATAAAATAATCTTTTTGGTAATATTTTTTTTAAGTAATCACTCAATCCAGAGAACATACCCCACACCTCTTATCGTCTGTAAAAATTTTGGATTTTTTGGATTAATTTCAATCTTTTTTCTAAGCCGAGTAATAATTACATCTATTGATCTCTCTTTATCTAGATTAATTAATTGACCAATATCCTCCCTGGAAAATGTTTTACCTGGGTTATTAATCATTTTTTCTAAAATTGTCTTTTCAGTTGCATTAATCTTAAATTCTTTATCACTTTTAAATATTAATAGTTTATTCAAATCAATTTTAACATTTTCAAATTTTATAACCCTTTTTTGATCTGTTTTAATAGTTTTATTTAATATGTTTTGTATTCTTAGAATTAATTCTTTTGGTTCAAATGGTTTAGGTAAATAATCATCGGCACCAATCTCTAACCCTTCAACCCTTTCATTTGCTTCGCCTTTAGCTGTGAGAAGTATCACTGGTGTATCTAATTTTTTTTTATTTTCTTTTAAAAATTCAAGACCACTTTTACCTGGCATCATGATATCTAAAACTATTAAGTCAAACTTTATAATATTAATTTTCTGTAACGCATTTTCAGCATTTTCCGCAGTAGTAACTAAAAATTTATTCTCATTTAAATACTTTTTTACAAGCGATCTAATTCCATCATCATCATCAACTACTAGAATGTGTGCAATAAACTTATCCATTAATTATTTTACTTAGTACATTATCAAAATTTATAACTTCTTCAGAGCTTGAATTTAGCAAAGCATTATAAATTCTCTTTTTTTGTAAATTAAATATTTCATTAAAAATTTTTTTACCTTTATCGTTAAGAAAAATATGTTTAACTCTAGTATCTTGACCATTTTTTTTAAACATTATGATTTCAAGTTTAATTAAATCTTTAAGAACTCTGTTTAAACTTTGTTTTGTAACTTTTAATCTTTTTAGAAGCTCAGAAATTGAAATTCCCTCATACATTGATAATAAATGAATTACTTTATGATGTGCTAAACCAATTGAATATCTATCTAATATTTTTTTTGAATCAGAAAAAGTTTCTCTGTAGGTAACAAATAGTTTTTCAATTAGGTGTTTAAGTTGGTCATCTTTTAAATATAAAAGTTCTTTCATAATAGGTAAGTTATATTGACATATTAAAGATACAAAGATATTTTTCAGTTATAAATTAAAAAATTTTCACACATGATACCTTACGATAAGAGATCTGGAAAAATATGGTACAACAACGAATTAGTTGATTGGGCTGACGTTAAACTGCATGTTTTAAGCCATGGTATGCACTATGCTAGTTGTGTATTTGAGGGTGAGAGAGTTTATGATGGTTCAATTTTCAAATTAGAAGAGCACACAGCTAGATTTTTTCATTCTGCTAGAAGAATGGGCTTTGAAATTCCATATACAGAAGAAGAAATAAATAATGCTTCAAATAAAATTATCGCAACTCAAAAAGTAGAGAATGGTTATGTAAGACCTGTTGCTTGGCGTGGAAGTGAGATGATGGCTATTTCTGCACAACAAACAAAAATACATGTCGCGATTGCAACATGGGAATGGGGATCATATTTTGATCCTAAACTCAAAGTAGAAGGAATAAGATTAAATATTTCAAATTGGAGAAGACCAGCACCTAATACAATACCATGGGATACAAAAGCATCAGGTCTTTATATGATTTGTACTCTCTCAAAACATGAGGCAGAAAAGCAAGGATATACAGATTCTTTAATGCTTGATCATGAAGGAAATATTGCTGAAGCAACTGGAGCAAATATTTTTTTCAAAGATAAAAATGGAGAAATTCATACCCCAATACCAGATTCTTTTTTAGATGGGATTACAAGAAGAACTGTAATTGGAATTGCAAAATCAAAAAATATAAAAGTACATGAAAGAAAAATCAGTCCAACTGAATTACCGAATTTTGTTGGATGTTTTTTAACAGGAACAGCAGCGGAGGTAACACCAGTATCTTGTATTGCTGAAAATCAATTTAAAGTTTGTGATACTATTATCGATTTAAATAAAAGTTATCAGGCATTAGTTAGGAAAAAAAAAGCAGCTTAGTCTTTACTGTCCTCAGACATAGCGTGATCAATACCTTTTCGCATATAATCGTATGCAGTAAAAAGTGTTAAAGCAGCAGATAACCACAAAAGAATTATACCTATTGTTTGTGCGTTATAATCTTGAAAATTAATTATTTTATTCCCTGTATCTCCAGATAATAAAAGAGCTATCGATACCATTTGTAATACAGTTTTTAGTTTTGCAAGATTTGAAACAGGAAGTTTTATTTTTCCTTTTGCTAAAAATTCTCTTAGACCTGAAATTAAAATTTCTCTTGTAAGAATTATTATTGCTGCAATTACCTCATAATTTCTGATCGTTCCATCCATAACCAAAAGTATTAGTGCTGTAGCAACAATGATTTTATCAGCTATAGGATCTAATAATTCACCCAACTTTGACTCTACCCCAAACATTCTAGCCAACATACCATCTAAGAAGTCTGTAAAGGATGCAACAATAAACAATATTAAAGCAGTAAGATCACCATAAAATCCTGGAAGATAAAAAGCTAAAACAAAAAAGGGAACAATTATTATTCGCCCTATCGTTAATATGTTTGGAATTTTTTTTATCATAATTATTCGTGAAAAAAGTTATATATCTTTTTTGCTACTTTTTCTTCAACACCTTCTACAGATTTAATTTCATCTAAGCTAGCAGACTCAACCGATCTTGCAGATCCAAAATGGTTTAACAAAGCCCTTTTTCTTATAGCTCCAATGCCCTCTATTTGGTCTAATAAAGATTTGCTAATACTTTTTTTTCTCTTTGCTCT
This sequence comes from uncultured Pelagibacteraceae bacterium, assembly GCA_902635665.1. Lineage (GTDB taxonomy): Bacteria > Pseudomonadota > Alphaproteobacteria > Pelagibacterales > Pelagibacteraceae > Pelagibacter. The sequence goes on along the minus strand of CACPOX010000015.1, from coordinate 3,725 downwards.
GTGAGCGCTTATGGCAAATCTATGCGATTCATCCCTAATTCTTTGAAGAAAAAATAGGGTAGGGTCGTTTCTGTAAAATTTGTATTCTTTGCCATTATGAAAAAAAGTTTCATTTCCACTATTTCTAAATTTCCCTTTTGCTATTGCAATAATTGGAATGTCGTGGAGTCCCAATTCATTAAGGCTCTCTCGAGCAACTGAATATTGACCTTTTCCTCCATCTACAAGAACCAAATCAGGAAAGGCAAGGTAGCTATCTTTTTCTTGGATTGCTCTTTTGAACCTTCTGCTCAACACCTCTCTCATCATTCCATAGTCGTCTTGTTCATTTTTTTTGTGTTTAATATTAAATTTTCTATATCTTTTTTTAATAAATCCTTCATCACCGTAAGCTATTAAAGCACCAACACTGTTTGTTCCTTGAATATGACTATTATCGTAAACCTCAATTAAATTTATATTAGTTTCTAAATTAAATTTTGTAGCTACTGCATCAAACAATTCTTTATTATTCTGACTTTCATAAAGTTTTCTATTTAGACTATCTTTTGCATTTTTTATTGCTTGATTAATTACTTTTAGTTTTGATCCTTTTTTCGCAACTGAAATATTTATCTGTTTACCTTCTTTTTGTGTCAGTGTTTTTTCAATTAATGCTTTTTCTTTTATTTCCTCTGAAAGAATAACTGATGAAGGAACGCTTTTATTTTCATAAAATTGAGAAACAAATGAATTCAGGATTTCACTAAACTCTTCATCAGGGTCATGTTTTGGAAAAAAAGCTTGATTACCCCAATTTTGTTTTGATCTATAAAAAAATACTTGAATACAAGTTTTTCCAGATTCTTTGTATCCAGCAATAACATCTGCCTCAACTAAATTTGCTTCATTAATTCTCTGTGAGGATTGAATTATATTTAATGCCTTAATTCTATCTCTTAAAATTACAGCTTTTTCAAAATCTAGATCCTCACTTGCCTTTTCCATCTGATTAGAAAGATTTTTTTGAATTTTCCTAGATTTACCTGAAACAAATTCAATAGCATCCTTTACAGTTTGATTATATTCCTCTTTTTTTACGTAGCCTACACAAGGTCCAGAACATCTTTTTATCTGATACAAAATACACGGTCTTTCTCTATTCTTGAAAACAGTGTCATCACAAACTCTTAAATGAAAAATCTTTTGGATCATTTTGATTGTCCAATTAGCAGAACCAGCAGAAGCAAAAGGTCCAAAGTAAAAACCTTCTTTTGTTTTTTTACCTCTATGTCTTTTTATTTGAGGCCACTTATCTTTATTGCCAATAAATATAAATGGAAATGACTTATCATCACGTAATAAGATATTAAATTTTGGTTTATGCTTTTTAATTAAATTTGCTTCTAGAAGTAATGCTTCACTCTCATTAGATGTTGTCGTTATCTCTAATTTTCTTGTTTGAGACAACATTCGTTCGGTTCTAATTATATGATTTTTTTCAGCAACATAGCTCTTTAATCTATTTGGTAAGTTTTTTGCTTTACCTACATAAAGAATTTCATTATTTGCATTAAGCATCCTATATACGCCTGGAAGTTTTGGCACTAGAGGTAGCTCTTTTTTAATTACTTCTTTTCCTATGTCAGAGCTTATCATAGCTTCTCTTTTTGGTAATTTGAATACCAACTGATGAACACTGTTTTAAGATTTCTAGTTTTTCAATTTTTAACATTATTTTAGCAATTCTTTTGTCTTTAAATAATTCATCAAAAACAGCTTCAGCTAAAGTTTCTAGGAAATTATAATGTTTCTTTTTTACCAATTTCGTAATTAATTTTACAATTGTTCCATAATTAACAATGGATTTTATGTCTTTGTCGCTTGAGGGTTTTTTGTCTTCATACTCGATCTCAAGACTAAATTTTACTTTCTGTGGTTTTTCTTTTTCAAAATCGTAATAACCAAGTTTGAGATCTAAAATTAATTCATTAATTAGGATTTTTTTCTCATAATTAAATAGGCTTTTATTTTTAACTATTTTTAAAATTTTCAAATTATTTTTTTTCATTCTTTGCCCATAACGTCTGGTGTTTGCCAGTTAAGATTTTGCCCACTATCAATTGCTAAAACTTGACCGGTAATAGATATATTTTTAATAAAAAAGTCAACAGCATTACATATTTGCTCCACATCAACTTGTCTTTTTAAAGGGGTTGCCAAATATTGCTTTTTGAAATGTTTTTCAGATTGTCTTTGATTTTTTATAGTCGGGCCAGGTGCGATTGCGTTTACTCTTACATTTGGAGCTAAGCTCATAGCGCTAGTTTTTGTTAGAGTAAAAAGACCTGTTTTACTAATTGTGTAAGAAAAAAAATATGGAGTTAATTTAAAAACTCTTTGATCAATTATATTAATAATATTGTTATTTCCTTTCCTTACATTTTTTGCAAATTCTTTAGATAATAATGCTGGTGTTCTCAAATTAGTTCTTAGATGTTGCCCCCAGCTATCTGTTGTAAAATTTTCTAATTTATCATTTTCGAATAAAGAAGCATTATTAATTAAACAATCAAAATATTTAAGTTTGGATTTTGCAAATTTTACAATTTTATTTACATCATTTTCTTTACTTAAGTCACCTTTGATCAAGTAAACTTTTGTACCTTTATTAGATAACTCTTTTTTTAATTTTTCTGCTTTTAGTTTTGATTTGTTATAATGGATTAAGATTTCTTTGTTCGGACCTGATAATTTTCTTGCAATCGCAGCACCCATTCGAGTTGCTCCACCTGTAATAATTATTTTCCGTGCTTCCATTTCTTATCTCTTTTTTTTGTAACTTTAGTTCCCGGCATACCCATAGTTGATCTACCTTTTGGATAAAGCTTGTTTTTAACGTCATACTGCCTTATTTTTGGATTTAATGTAATTTCTAATTCAGTACTTTCTAATTTCCTTATTTCATCTCGTATTTTAGCTGCTTCTTCAAACTCCAAATTAGATGCTGCTTCTTTCATTTTTTTATCTAGGGCTTTGAGATGTTTTTTAAGATTTCCCCCAACATTAGAGCCTTCGCTTATTTTAACGTAGTCTTTCTCATAAACACTCTCAAGAATATCGCTAATTTCTTTTTTTACCGACTTTGCATCTATTTTGTGTTTCTTGTTATAAGCTAATTGAATTTTTCTTCTTCTATCAGTTTCTGCAATTGCTTTTTTTATACTTTTTGTCTCTTTGTCAGCATATAAAATGACTTTACCATCAACGTTTCGTGCTGCTCTTCCTATTGTTTGAATTAGAGATGTTTCAGATCTTAGAAAACCTTCTTTATCAGCATCTAAAATTCCAACTAATGCACATTCAGGAATATCTAATCCCTCCCTTAATAAGTTAATTCCAACTAAAACATCAAATACACCCATTCTTAAATCTCTCATGATTTCAATTCTTTCTAATGTATCAATATCTGAGTGCAGGTATCTTACCTTGATACCGTTTTCATGAAGATATTCAGTTAAATCTTCAGCCATTTTTTTAGTTAGTGTTGTTACTAATACTCTATGATTATTTTCTATAACTCGCTTACATTCATGCATTAAATCATCCACTTGATTTTTTGCAGGTCTTATTTCTACAGGAGGATCAATTAATCCTGTTGGTCTAATTACCTGATCTATAAAATTACCTTTTGTTTGTTCCAACTCCCATGGTCCAGGAGTTGCTGAAACAAATACTGTTTGTGT
>CACPOX010000014.1 GCA_902635665.1 uncultured Pelagibacteraceae bacterium | reverse complement strand
ATCTTTTCCTACTTCGTCAATTAAATCATCAACTGTAATGTAGTCGCCCTTTCTTTTAGACATCTTAAATGGTTTGTTATCTTTAATGAGTTTAACAAGCTGACTAATTTTACAGATCAATTTATCTTTTTTTCCTGACAAAGCTTCAACAGAGGATGAAATTCTTTTGATATAACCAGCATGATCTGCTCCAAGGATATTTATTAAATAATCAAATTTACGATCTACTTTATTTTTATGATAAGCAACATCACTTGCAAAATAAGTCCAAGCGCCATCTGATTTTTGCAAAGCTCTATCTTTATCATCACCAAAATCAGTTGATTTAAATAGTAACTGTTCTCGTTCTACCCAGTTTTTATCATCCTCTCCAGCTGGGGCTTTAATTTTTCCTTTATATACATATTTATTTTTTTCTAAAAATTTTATTACACTCTCTACTTCATTGTTTGAAACAATGCTTTTTTCACTAACAAAATTATCGTGGTTAATTCCTAAGCTCTTAAGGTTCTTTTTAATTAAAAGAAGCGCCTGTTCTATGGATAAAGCTGTTAACTTATCACTTATTTGATCATAATTATCAAAATTTAGATTTGAATTATCCGAAACTATATTTTTTGCAAAATCGATAAGGTAATCACCTGGATATAAATCAGGATTATCTTGTGGGAACTTTTCATTAAGTTTTACTTCCCTAATTCTAAAGTATACAGATTTTGTAAAATTTATAATCTGATTACCATAATCATTTACATAATACTCTTTTGTAACCTTGTGTTTATTAAATATTAATACATTAGATATAACATCACCTAAAATAGCTCCTCTGCAGTGACCAACATGTAAGGGTCCTGTAGGATTAGCTGATACAAATTCAACCAGATAATTATTTTTTTTCTCTTTCTCATTAATTCCAAATTTTTCAGCGTTATCAATAATTTCTTTGATAAAGTTTGACCAAAAAGATGGCTTAAATTTAATGTTTATGAAACCAGGTTTAGCAACAGATATTGACTCAATTTGATCATCATTATTTTTAATTTCAGGCACAAGTTTTTCAGCTAATTCTATTGGAGAGGTTTTATTTAGTTTAGATAAAACCATTGCAACATTAGTTGAAATATCACAATCAAATTTTGGAGGTGGTATCTCTGCATTAATGCCATTAAAATTTTCTGGAACTATAAGTTGATTTTTTTTACTAAGCTCAACAATAATGGATTTAATTTTATCTAGGTATAATTCAAAAATATTCATTTATTATCGTTATAAAGGTTAATAGCATATCTATCTGTCATACCAGATATAAAATCTGAAATAGCTCTATATTTGTCTTTAGTCAATTGATCTTTGGTCAGAAATTTTCTAGGATTTGATTTAATTATTTTAAATAATTTCTCAATTATCCTTTTACCTCTTTGATTCTTATTAAGTACTGATTTATTGTCATACATTCTATTTCTTAAAAATGATCTGATTTCTTGTTCTGAATTTTCTATTTTACTAGAAAACGAAACTATTAATTGATTTGATTTTGATACATCTTTTAATGACTTAATTTTTAATTTTTTAATATTTTTTTCAGTATTACTTAATAAATCTCTAATCATAATATCAATCGAGTCTCTAATGATTTGATAAATAGCGATTTTATAATTTTTTTTATTAATTTTGTTTTTATATTTTTGATAAATGTCTTTAAAAAAATCTAATTCAACTAATTCCTCAAGTTTAAATAGATTTGCTTTAATTCCATCTTGAATATCATGATTATTATATGCAATGTCATCTGATATGGCTGATATTTGAGCTTCTAATGATGGATAAGTATTAAATTTAATTTTATTCTTGAAAACTTTTAAACCAATTAGTTTATTGATCATGCTTAGATCATCTACTGGTCCGTTATGTTTTAAAAGTCCTTCTAAAGTTTCAAGAGTTAAGTTTAGTCCAGCAAATTTAAAATATTTATTCTCTAAAAACATAACTATTCTTAGTGTCTGTAGATTGTGATCAAAACCACCATAATTTTGCATACATTCATCTAGAGCATCCTCCCCTGCATGACCAAATGGCGTATGCCCTAAATCATGCGCAAGACTTAAGGTTTCAGCTAAATCTTCATTTAATTTTAAATACTTGGCTATTGATCTTGCTATTTGAGCAACTTCAATTGAGTGTGTTATTCTGGTTCTAAAATGATCCCCTTCTGTATTAACAAATACTTGGGTTTTGTGCTTTAATCTTCTAAATGATGCGCTATGAATTATACGATCTCTGTCACGCTGAAAAGGAGATCTATATTTTGAATTAGCTTCTTTATTAAGTCTACCTTTACTTTTAAATACGCCTAACAAAGTGTCTTTTTTCATCCTTTAATTTAAATAATTAAGTATTATATTAGTAATATCAGTGTTGAGACATGATTAAAGAAATTAAATTTACGGATAAAGCGTTAAAACAAATAGATAATTTGTTATCGAAAAAAGACAAAGGATCATTCTTTAGAATCGCTATTAAAGGTGGAGGGTGCTCTGGTTTCCAATACGAATTTACTTTTGATAAATCAAAACAAGATGATGATTTAAATTATCAAAATATTTTAATTGATAAAACATCAGCTGATTTGCTTAAAGGATCTGAGGTTGATTATGTTTCTGAACTTATAGGTGAACAATTCAAAATATCTAATCCACAAACCAAATCTTCATGTGGTTGTGGAGTTTCTTTCTCGCTTTAATGCTCATTTCATCTTGGAATGTAAACTCGGTAAGAGCAAGAATTGAAAATATCAAAAGCTATTTATTAAAATATAAACCTGATATTTTAATGATGCAGGAAATTAAAACTGAAGATATTAACTTTCCATATGATGATTTTTCATCAATGGACTATGAAAGCCATGTATTTGGTCAAAAAAGTTATAATGGTGTAGCAATCATCTCAAAAAATAAATTAAAAAATGTCAAAACAGATTTAATTAAGGATAAATTAAAACAATCAAGAATAATTTCAGCTGAATTTGAACATAAGAAAAAAAATATACAATTAATTAATATTTATACCCCTAATGGTAATCCTGTAGATACTGAAAAATATGATTATAAAAAAGATTGGCTTGATCAATTAATAAAGCAATTAAAAACTTTATCTAAAAAAAATTCAAATATTATTTTAGCTGGTGATTTCAACATAATCCCTTCTGCAGAAGATGTTTATAATGTTAAAAGTTTTGAGGACGATGCTTTATACAGACTAGAAATAAGAAAAAAATTTAGAGAAATGATTAATCTTGGTTTTAATGATGTCTACAGACATTTTTATGAAGATAAAGAAGGATATACATTTTGGGATTATATGAGAGGTGCATGGCAAAAAAATAACGGTATGAGAATTGATCATTTTTTAGTTTCAAATTCTATAATTGATCAAATTAAAGATATTAATATTAATAAAGATCCACGTGGAAGAGAAAAGCCCTCTGATCACACACCTATTGAGATTAATTTAGCTTAAAGATTTAATTTTATTTACTAATTCTTCGTTAATATTTCTTGGACCAGTGTCCATTCTATTCTTGTGACGTCTTTCTCCAGGTAATCTTACTTCGCCCATTGATTTCATTTTTTCAAAAAATTCCTCAGCATGTTTTTGCCAATTAGTACCTGAGGTTTTATCTGGGTTAATGGCTAGTATAAATTCACCACCACTTGGAGGACCACCATCATTATTATCTTTGGCAGCAGTTTCGAAACTAAAATTATCTCCAACCAAAGCTCCTGCCATTAATTCAACCATCATTGCAATTGCAGAACCTTTGTAACCACCAAAAGGTAACAAAACACCACCGTCAGCAATTTCTGCTGGATCAGTTGTTTCTTTACCATCTTTAGTTAATCCAGTTCCAAGTGGAACTTTGTGCCCTTCTCTTTTAGCAACTTGAACTTCTCCCATTGCCATTGAAGCTGTTGCCATATCATAAACAACTGGTGTTTTACCTGGACGTGGCCAAGCAAAAGAAATTGGGTTTGTTCCAAATAATGGTTTTATGGCACCAGCAGGTGCAACAGCAGGCTTATAAGATGTACAAGCAAATGCAACTAAACCATCTTCTGCTAATTTTTCTGTTTCAGGCCACATAGCAGCCATATGGTGAGAATTATTTATTGCTAATACCGCTACACCATTTTCTTTTGCAGCTTTTGATAATTCAGGTAATCCTTTATTTAATACTACAGGTGCTAAACAATTATTTCCTTCAACTTTAATTACAGATGGAGATATTTTTTTTACTTCTGGTTTACCTTTACCATTTATTTTTCCGCCTTTAAGACCTGTTACATAAGCTGGTAATCTAAATAAACCATGTGATACAGAACCATCTCTTTCAGCATTTCTAATTAAGTCTGATAAAATTGATGCTGTTACATCATCACAACCATTAGCTAAAAGAGTTTTTTTGGCTAGTTCAAATATTTCGTCTAAAGTTAATGGAACAGTGCTCATTATTTTGATTTACATTTTTTACATAAACCAAAAAATTCTAAGTTATATTTGCTATATTTCATTCCAGAATTATCTGAAAAGTTAGATAAATATTTTGAAAGTTTTGAATTACTTATTTCTGATACATTTTCGCAACTTTCACAAATTGAAAAAGCTGTTGCTTTTGAGATTTGGCAACTAGAATTTTGACAAGCAATAAAAGCATTTCTACTTTCAATCTTATGAATTTTACCAATTTCAACTAACTTATCTAAAGCTCTGTAAACTTGTAGTGGTGCTTTAATTCCTTTTTTTTGAACGTTAAAAAGAATTGAATAAGCTTTCATAGGTCCGCCAGATTTATCTATAAGATCAAAAATGATTTTTTGATTTTTGGAAAGGTTGTGTTCTTTTTGCATTTTTAAATTCTTATCAATTAGTTATCAGTTTTTCAATTTAATCGATTGTTTAATATTAAGTAAAGACAATATAAATAAGACTAAAGCGGCCATGATTATTGAAGGCCCAGATGATGTATTAAATTCTAAGGACGAAAATAGTCCTAACAATACTGATAATAATCCACCAATTATTGAAAATAACATCATCTTTTGAGGACTATCAGAAATATTTCTTGCCATAGCCGCAGGAATAATCAGCATACCTGTAATTAGTAATAACCCTACCATTTTAATTGATATTGCTATTACAGCGGCCATAAGAATTGTAAAAATAGCTTTTGCTCTATCAGGGTTTAACCCTTCTGCTTCTGCTAACTCATAATTAACTGTCGATGCAAACAATGGTTTCCAAATCAATTTAAGAACTAATAAAATAACTGCACCACCAGTCCAGATGATTAACAAATCATCAGTTGTTACAGCTAATATATCACCAAATAATAGACCCATAATATCAAAACGAATAAAGGTTAAAAAACCTATTACTACTAATCCAACAGCTAAAGAAGAATGCGCCAATAGACCAAGCAAAGCATCACCAGGTAAATTAGTTTTCTTCTGTAATTGAATTAAAATCAATGCAATTAGAGATGAAATAATAAATACTGAAAGAGCAATGTTTAATTCAAAAGAGTAAGCCAAAGTTACACCAAGTAAAGCTGAGTGAGCTAATGTATCGCCAAAGTAAGATAATCTTCTCCAAACAACAAAACAACCAAGAGGTCCAGTTACTAAAGCTATTCCTAAACCTGCAATTAGTGCTCTTATAAAAAAATCATCAAACATATTAGTTTTTCTTTATTTCACCTTTATCCGAATGAACGTGATCATGTTTATGTTCATATACTGAAAGAATTTGAGATGCTTGTTCACCAAATAAGGTTTTATATTCATTATTTTTAGCAACATCCATTGGTGTACCTGAACAACAAACATGGCCATTTAAACAAACAACATGATCTGTTGCAGTCATGACTGTATGTAAATCATGAGATATTAATAAAATTCCACAATTTAGAGTATCAGAGATTCTTTTAATTAATTCATATAAAGCAATCTCACCAGTGTAATCAACTCCTTGAACTGGTTCATCAAGAACTAATAATTCAGGTTTTTTTGAAATTGCTCTTGCGATTAAAACTCTTTGAAATTCACCACCTGATAAATTTCCTAAATTTTTATTCTTAAGATGGATAACACCTGTTAATGTAAGTGCTTCATCAATTGTCTCATCTTTAATATTTTCTGTTAGAAGCATAAAATCATAAACTCTTAACGGCAGGGTCCAATCAATAGATATTTTTTGAGGAACATATCCAACTTTATTTGTGTATTTCTCAACACTTCCTTCTATGTTTTTGTAAATTCCTAATGCAATTTTTGCGGTAGTACTTTTTCCTGAGCCATTAGGTCCAATAAGTGTAACAATCTTTCCTTTTTTAACAGTTAATGAAACACCTTCCACTAGCCATTTATCATTTTGTTTAAAACCAGCGTTATTTAATTTTACTAATGTACTATTTTCTGAGCTCATATATTGCTTGACTTATAAATGTTATATTATTACATAACGTTATATTATAACAACCAATTAAATTACTTATTATGAAAAATATTAAAAAAATACCACTTATATTCTCAATATTATCAATTCTAACATTCTTTACACCAGCAAATGCTGAAATAAAAGTAGTTGCTTCTATTAAACCAATTCATTCATTAGCTAGTTACTTAATGGATGGTATTGCTAAACCTGATTTAATAGTTGATGGATATGCTTCTCCACACGGATTTGCAATGAAACCTTCACACGCAAAAATGCTTCAAAATGCAGATTTAATATTCTGGGTTGGTGAAGATTTAGAGAGTTTTTTAGAAAAACCTTTGAGTTCAATTGCTAAGAAAGCAGAAAAAATTGAATTAATGGAAACTAAAGGATTACAGGTATTAAAATTTAGAGAAAGAAATATTTTTGACGAACATGATCATGATGATCACGGACATGACGATCACGGTAAAAAAGAGGATGATCATGACGACCATGGACATGATGACCACGGTAAAAAGGAAGATGATCACGACCATGATGATCATGGGAAAAAAGAAGATGATCACGACCATGATGATCATGGGAAAAAAGAAGATGACCACGATCATGACGATCATGGTAAAAAGGAAGATGATCATGACGACCACGGACATGACGATCATGATGGACATGCGCATGGTGAATTTGATCCACACATTTGGTTGGACCCAATTAATGCAAAAGCTATGTTAAATGAAATGGCAGAACATTTAATTGAAAATGATCCAAAAAATGAAGCTAAATACAAAAGTAATTTAGCTAAAGCTTTACAAGAAATTGATAAACTTACAATTGATGTAATGACTGATTTAAGTAGCAGTGTTGCTTCAATTGTATTCCATGATGCTTATCAATATTTTGAGAAAAGATTTAATGTAAATATATTAGGTGCTTTTACTGTTAACACAGATGTGATGCCTGGTGCAGAACAATTAGCAGAAATCAGAGAGATAATTGAGCACGATAAAGTTGCTTGTGTGTTCTCAGAGCCTCAATTCAACCCTGATATTATTAAAGCTGTCGCAAAAGATATGAATATTAAAACTGGAGTAGTTGACCCATTAGGAGCAACATTAGACCCAGGAAAAGACTTATATTTCAATTTAATTAGAAATATGTCTGCATCTTTCAAAGGTTGTTAATTTAAAATTAGGTTTAATCCGGGAATTTTTTTAAATTCTCGGATTAACAAATAATTATTACTGTTATTTAATCTCACAAAAAACATTGTATTTATTTTAAAGAAGATTTATTTTCTTTCATAATCTGACTATATGAATGATTTAAATTTATATAAAAAAAATGGCTTTCTTGTTAAAGAAAATCTAATTTCTCAAACAAAGATAAATAAAATTAATAAAATTGTTAATGAAGTAATTTCAAAAGAAAAAAAAAGAAAAAAAACTAATGGTGCAAATGGAACTCAATCCTATAATAATTACCATTTTGTATACAATTCAGGTTCTTCAAAAAATAAAGAAATTTTAAGACTAAATAATCCTCAGAACAGACATAAAGTTTTCTATGAATTATCTAGAGATAAAAGAATTATATCTATAGCTAAAAAATTGTTAGGTGGAACAGTTAGATTTCATCTAGGTAAATTAAATTTTAAACTTCCTAATAAGAAAAAAGGTAGTGAAATTGGATGGCATCAAGATTGGGCTTTTTACCCGCATACAAACGATGATTTAATTACAGTTGGCATATATTTAGATGATTGCTACGAAAAAAATGGGCCACTTAAAATAATAAAGAATTCACACAAAAAGAAATTGTACAGCCACCACAGCAAAGAAAATTATTTTGTTGGAAAAATAGACACTAAGAAAAATAAAATAGGAACCGAAGATAGTGTTTCTATAACTGGGACAGCAGGAACAGTAGTATTTTTTCATTGTAGATCAGTTCATGGTTCTGGACACAATCAAATGAATAACTCGAGACCCTTAATTTTATTTGGTTATAGAGCTTGTGATGCGTGGCCATTAATCAATGATGGAAACCCTCATCCTGAAGTAAATTTAGAAAATTATGACAAAAATATTATCGTAGGAAATAAATCAATAAAACCAAGATTAACCAAAGTTCCAACCATAATCCCGCTCCCTAAGAAGAAACACTACGTTTCTATCTATGAACTTCAAAAAAATTAAACTATAAAATTAAAATCTTTCTTTTAGTTAACCTCAATATTTTATAAATAGAACAATTATTTAAAAAAAATTTAGAGAGGAAATCATGTTTATTAGAAAATATCTTAAGTGGATAAGTACATTTTTAGTACTAACAGGAATACTTTTAACTAATTTAAATATATATCCATTAAATATATATTTTCATGGATTAGGAGTTATTGGATGGACTATTGCTGGTTTTATCAGCAATGATAAGGCTATCTTAACTAATTTTGGATTACAAATACCTTTATTTTTAATAGGAATTTATAAAATCATAATTTAATGAAAAATATACTGTTTGTATGTACTGGTAATTCTGCAAGAAGCATCATAGCTGAAAGTATTATTAACAATAAATATTCATATAAGTTTAAAGCTTATAGTGCTGGAAGCAACCCGACAGGAAAAATTAACGAAAATATCAAATTATATCTAACTAAAATAAAAAATTTTAATCTTGAAAATTATTCTTCAAAAAATTTTGATATATTTTTAAATAAGAAGTTTAATATAGATCATGTAATAACAGTATGTAATAGTGCAAATAAAGAAGTGTGCCCTGTATGGCCAAACAATAACCAAATTATTCATTGGGATATTGATGATCCTGTATCAAAATTTCAAAATTCAAATGAAAAGCAGATAAACGAAATTATTAGTGAGACTTACGATATAATAAGTAAAAAAATTAAAATTTTGTTAGAAAATGAAAATTAAAAAAAACATAATTATTGGCGAATTTTTAGGAAGTTGTTTTCTTGTAATGATTATCGTTGGATCTGGTATCATGGCAGAAAATCTAACAAATGATGATGGTATTAAGCTTTTAGCCAATACAATTGCTACTGGAGCTGGATTATTTGTTTTAATTACATCCTTTGCTGATATTTCAGGGGCTCATTTTAATCCTTTTGTAAGTTTAGCTATGTTTTTTAGAAAAAAAATTAAAAGTAATCTTTTAAAATATTATATTCCTGCACAAATATCTGGTTGTTTATTTGGAGTAATGTTGGCTAATGTTTTTTTTGAACACGCTCTTTTAGAGTTATCAACTAAAAATAGAGACGGATTGCATATATTTTTTTCTGAAATTGTAGCAACTTTTGGTCTCATATTTATTATTTTTGCAACTTTAAAGGATGGAAAAACAATAGTCGCGATTAGCGTAGCAACATATATTTCTGCAGGTTATTGGTTTACTTCTTCAACATCTTTTGCAAATCCAGCTGTATCTATAGCTAGAACATTTACTGATTCTTTTACTGGAATTAATTATCTTAATACACCAACCTATATTTTAGCTGAATTTATTGGATTAATTTTAGCAGCGTATATTCTTAAAATTATCTATAAATAACACAACTTATATATGTAAATTATATTAAAATTTTATTTACATAATTTTTAAATATTATATCCATGACGAATCCTCTTAAGGTTTTCAAAATAAAATATTTCACTTATAGACTTCTCTACAACTTAGATTAAACATTGATGAATCAACTCTTTGATTCTCAAATAAATAAATTTAATCGTAGAATTTTTTACCTTTAACGAATAATTAGTTTCTCAAGTCATTAGACGGAACCGAAAACAATAATATATAGGAGAAAAAATGGATATGACTTTAGTATATACAGTAATAGGGTTTGCCCTTGCTGGATATAGCGTAATCGCTAACGACTCAATTCAAACACTTGGTACCTTTATAGCTTCAAAAAAGAAGTGGTTTAAGTGGTACGTACTAGCTGGATCGGCATCAGCAGTTATGATTTTTGCTTTAGCTTGGGGGTGGTATGCGTATGATGGTGATATTTCTTATGGAAGATTAACTAGAATACCTTATCAAGAGATTCAATGGTATCATGCAGTAGCACCTGCAATACTATTATTATTAACAAGAATTGGAATACCAGTATCAACAACCTTTTTAGTTCTTTCAGCATTTGCTTCAACTGTTGTGCTTGAAAAAATGTTGTTAAAAAGTGTTGTAGGTTATGGATTAGCAGCAATGGTTGCTTATATAGCCTGGATATTGGTATCAAAGTTCATTAATGAAAAATTTGATGAAGTAGACGAAAAATGGATAGGTTTTTGGAGAAATGCAGTATGGGTTTCTTCAGGTTGGTTATGGTGGGTATGGTTATCTCACGATGTAGCTAATATTGCAGTCTATCTGCCTAGACAATTAGACATAACATTACTTTTAATTGTAATGGCTTACTTTACTGCTTTGTTATTTTATATTTTCTACATTCAAGGTGGGCCAATTCAGAAAGTTGTTCTTGAAAAAACAGGAACAAGATACGCAAGATCAGCTACAATCATTAACGTAATTTATGCTGGTGTTTTATTCTACTTTAAAGAGCTTAATGATTTACCAATGTCGACAACATGGGTATTCGTTGGGTTATTGTGTGGTAGAGAGCTTGCAATATCAACTATGAATAAAGACTATAAATTTAAGTATGTCTTCCCTCTAATTGGTAAAGACTTTCTTAAAATGATTTTTGGATTAAGTGTTTCAGTAGGTATCGTATTAGCGATCCACTATATAATTATTCCAAATAATTGGTTTTAAATTATCTTTTTGGGCGTATTATTTAAATTAATACGTCCAAATTTATAAAATCTTCGTTTAAAAATTGAATTTTTTTTAAAAATCAATAAAAGAGTTCTTCATCATGAAAAAAAATCAAAAAAAATACGGCTTCACAGAAAAAGAATGGAACAACATGAGTCCAATTAGAAAATTGGAGAGAAAACTAGATAGAGTTAATCATATAATGGAACTAATAAGAACTGTTGTCCCTATAATGCTGTTGCTTTTAAATACAATAATTATTCTAAAATTATTCAACTATATTTAAAATAGCTTTATCCCAATTACCCCAATAACTATAAGTACAATCGATATAATTTTTTTAAGATTGATAGATTCTTTTAAGAAGAAATAACCAATAAATATTGAGAAAAAAATACTCGTTTCCCTAAGAGCTGCGACTAGAGGAATTGGCGCCTTTGTGAAGCCCCAAACAACAATCACATAGATAATAAAAGATATAGATCCTCCTACCCAAAATATCATTTTGGCATCTTTAAAAACCTTTGAAAAAATATTCTCATGTTTATTAAGTTTTAAAATTATAGGAAAAACTAAAGCACTAAATAAAAACGAAAAACTAATATAGGAAATTGCTGATGTACTTACTCTTGCTCCATATCCATCAATCAATGAATAAAGACCTATAAATGATCCAGTAAGTAATGAGTATTTAATGATCTCAATTTGATTTTGATTTTTTGAACCAAATAATCCAAGAAACATTATTCCAGCACAAATTAATAATATTGAAACCAGCGTTGCTATTTTAAATACAACGCCAAGAAATATTATAGAGATTAATGTAGCCAATAAAGGACCAAAGCCTCTAAATATTGGATAGACATTAGTGTAGTCCCCTACCTTATAAGAATTCAGCATATACCATTGATAACCTTGGTGAGCTAATACGCTGGCAATTATATATGGAAGTGACTCTCTTCCAGGTAAAGGAAAATATAAAATACAAATTAACGCTAAAGGTATGTGACCTAAAACAATAGCTAGAACCGCTATAGCCTTATCTGGATGATGTTTAACCATCGCATTCCAAATGGCATGCATAATAGTTGCTAATAAAATTACAAAAAAGACTGTGGTGTCCATTAATTATTTATTTTACTCTACCGTAAACGTCTTGGTATCTTACAATGTCAGTTTCTTTTAATATTGAACCTACTTGAGCTTCAACAATCTTAACTGGTTTTTTTCCAGGATTTTGAACTCTATGTATGGCTTCTAATGGTATAAATATATGCTCACCTGGTTTTTTAATAATAATATCCTTATTAAGCGTTATTTTTGCATTTCCTTGTGTGACCAACCAATGTTCAGCTCTATGATGATGCTTTTGTAAGCTTAAAATCCCTTTTGGTTTTACATACAATTCTTTAATCAGAAACTCTTTACCCTCAAATAAGTTTGTGTATTTACCCCAAGGACGATAATAAATATTTTTTTTCTTAATATATTTGTTTTTATTTTTGTCATACATCTTCAAAATTTCTTTCCAACTACCTAGATCTGACCAAGGTATATCTAGTTTAATTGCATTAATTTGTTTTGTTTTTTCTAAAATTGCATAATCAAAAGATTTTGCTGTAGCTTTTATAAATGAAGCTTTATTCAAAAAATAAGTATTAGACTTGTATTTTGCTTTTTTAATAGCATTTAAGCAATTTCTATAACTTTTAGGCTGATACTTTTTAAAGTTGTTGATAATCGAGTCTTTACGAAGATAAAACATTCCTGAATTCCAATAGCCTCTATTCTTTATAATTTGTTTTGCTTTAGCTTCTTTGGGTTTTTCAATAAATCTAGTTACTTTATTGATGTTTCCTTTAATTTTTTTTGTTAAAAAATAACCATAATCACTAGTTGGAGATTTAGGTTTAATTCCAAAAACAAATATATTTTCTTCATTAAGGTTTAATTTATTTTTGTTAATTGCCTTATTAAAAATACTCATATTTTCAATTAAATGGTCTGCTGTAAAAAACATTAATGGCTGTTCATTAGGAATGTCTTTTATTAATGCAGTACTTAAAATCGCAGGAGCAGTATTTCTTTTTGCTGGTTCTAAAACAATTTTATATTTATTTATTTTGTATTTTCTAAGATGTTGTTTTACTTGTTTAAGATATTTTTTATTTGTACTTATGATTGGAGCATCAAAGATTGAAGTTTTTGTTCTCTCAAGTGTCTTTCCAAGCAAAGTCCAATTACCAAAATCAATAAACTGTTTTGCTTGATGATTTTTAGAATTTGGCCAAAGTCGAGTTCCAGCACCTCCACATAATATAACTGGACGAATTTTCATTAAATCTCTGAATAATCCTTAACTTCTTTTTTCTTACCTGGATGTGTTGGTGCTCCTAAATATGCTGGTCCTACTGTTTGTGCATATTTCCATAAAGTACCTGATCCAAAATCAGATTTTTTAGCCTTCCATTTTCTTTTTCTTACAGCCATTTCCTTTTTAGAAAGTCTTACATTGATAGTTCCTTTTTTGGCATCGATATCGATGATATCTCCAGTTCGTAAAAGGCCTATAGGACCCCCTAGAGCGGCCTCAGGGCCCACGTGACCGACACAAAAGCCTCTAGTGGCTCCAGAGAACCTACCATCAGTTATAAGGGCTACTTTCTCCCCTTTTCCCTGTCCATATATTGCACCTGTTGTCGATAACATTTCTCTCATACCAGGACCTCCTACTGGCCCTTCGTATCTAATTATAATTACATCACCATCATTATACTTTCTGCTTTGAACAGCTTTCATAGCACTTTCCTCATTATCAAAGCATCTTGCTTTTCCAGTAAATTGTAATTTTTTAAGTCCAGCAACTTTAACAATTGCACCTTCTGGAGCTAAATTTCCTTTTAGTCCAACAACACCTCCGGTTGGTGATAATGGATTTTTATAAGATCTCATTACTTTTTGTTTTGGATTAAATTTAATACCTTTTAAATTTTCTTTCATAGTTTTTCCCGTAACCGTCATGCAATCACCATGAATATATCCACCTTCATATAAAGTTTTTAATAACATTGGAACACCACCTGCTAACCACATATCTTTTGCAACATATTTTCCACCTGGTTTTAAATCTGCAAGATAAGGTGTTCTTTTAAAAATTTTAGCAACATCCATTAAATCAAATTTAATTCCAGCTTCATTTGCAATAGCAGGTAAATGTAATCCTGCATTTGTAGATCCACCTGTAGCAGCAACTACTGTTGCAGCATTTTCTAATGCTTTTCTTGTAACAATATCTCTTGGTTTAATTCCTTTTTTTAAAAGGTTCATAACCATTTTACCACTAGCTTTAGCATATTTATCTCTTTCCTCATATGGAGCTGGCGTTCCAGCTGAATAAGGAAGTGCTAATCCTATTGCTTCAGATACACATGCCATTGTGTTTGCAGTAAATTGTCCTCCACAAGCACCTGCACTTGGACAAGCAACTAATTCTAATTTTCTAAGTTCTGCAGCAGACATTTGACCAGATGAATGCTTTCCAACCGCTTCAAATACATCAACAACTGTTACATCTTTACCTTTGTATCTGCCTGGAAGAATTGATCCACCATATATAAATACACTTGGTACATTTAATCTAACCATTGACATCATTAGACCTGGTAAAGATTTATCACATCCTGCAATACCAACCAAAGCATCATAACAATGACCTCTTACTGTAAGTTCAGCAGAATCTGCAATTACTTCTCTAGAAATCAATGAAGATTTCATTCCCTCATGGCCCATTGCTATACCGTCTGTAACGGTAATTGTACAAAATTCTCTTGGAGTTCCACCGTTAGCTCTAACTCCCTTTTTGACCGATTGAGCCTGTCTCATTAGGGCAATATTACAAGGGGCTGCCTCATTCCATGTTGAAACTACGCCAACAAAGGGTTTTGCTACATCTTTCTCAGTTTCTCCCATTGCATAATAAAACGATCTATGTGGAGCTCTATCTGCCCCTAAAGATGTATGTCTGCTTGGAAGTTTCTTTTTATTGAATTTAGCCATTATATACCCTTTATTGTTACTGATATTTTCTCAATATCGTTCTTTAAATTATTATAATTATTTTTTTCTTGTTCAACAATCTCTTTTGGGGCTCGGTCTACAAAACTTTTATTCTCTAATCTTTGAGATATTTTATTCATCTCTTGCTCTAATCTACTTTGTTTATTTGATAAATTTTCTTTTATTAGTTTTAAATCAACATCCTTATCAAAATAAATCTTAAACAAGTCTCCAGAAACAACCATTGTCGCAGCTGGTTTATCTAAATCCTTATCAAGTATGCTATTTATTCTGCCTAATTTTTTTAAAATAATTTCATTTGTATTAATAAAGTCTTTTTGATTTTTGTTAATATTGCCTATTGATAAATCAATAAATGAGCCTGGACTTACATTTAACTCGTTTTTGAATGATCTAATTTCTGAAATAATATTAATGATATTTTCAACCTGTTCGGTACTGCTATCCTTAATTATTTCACCTGATAACCAGTTTTTAAGCATCAAATAATCACTACCGTCATTATCAAATTTGTTTTTAAGCCAAATTTCTTCTGTAACGAAAGGAATAAAAGGATGTAGTAAAATCAAAATTTGTTTGAATACATAAGATGATACTTTTTTAACCTCTGCTTTAGCTTTTTCATCTTCTGAAAATAGTATTGTTTTAGATAGTTCTAAATACCAATCACAATACGAATGCCATGCAAATTGATAGGCATTTTTAGCAGCCTCATCAAATCTATAATCTTCAAGGTTTTTTTCTATCTTATTTTTGGTTTCAACAAGTTCTGAATAGATCCATTTGTTTATATTTACATTTAAATTTGGAATTTTATCTATATCTTTAAAATCACACTCATTAGTGATCAAAAAATTATTTGCATTCCATAATTTATTTAAAAAATTTCTATAACCTTTAACTCTATCTTCAGAAAGCTTAACATCAGTACCTGGTGAGGCCATTGATAACAAGGTAAATCTAAGAGCATCAGCGCTATATTTTTCAATTAAATCTAAAGGATCAATTACATTTCCTTTCGATTTAGACATCTTCTGTCCCTTCTCATCTCTAACTAATGCATGAACATAAATATCTTTAAATGGTTCTTTGTTTAAAAATTCTGTACCAAACATTATCATTCTAGCAACCCAGAAAAATATAATATCAAAACCTGTAACTAGTACTGATGTTGGATAAAATTTATCTACGTATTTTTTATCATCAGGCCAACCAAGTGTTGCAAAAGGCCATAAGCCGGATGAAAACCAGGTATCTAAAACATCTGGATCACGAGTTAGTTCAACATCTTTACCATAATGTTTTTTAGCTTGTTGTTTTGCATCATCCTCATTTTCTGAAACAAAAATTTTTTCATCAGGACCATACCAAGCAGGTATTTGATGTCCCCACCAAAGCTGTCTTGAGATACACCATGGCTCAATATTATTCATCCATTGAAAATAAGTTTTTGACCAATTCTCAGGAAAGAAGTTTGTTTTTTTTGAATTAACAACTTCTTTCGCTTTAACTGATAATTTACCAGCATCAGCAAACCATTGTTCCGTTAAAAAAGGTTCGATTATTGAATTAGATCTATCTCCATAAGGAACTTTGTTTTTGATATTTTCTTCTTTTACGAAAAATTCCTTTTCTTTAAGTTCTTTTAAAATTTTTTTTCTAGCTTCAAACCTATCAAGACCAACATACTCTTTTGGAGCATTGTCATTTATTTTACCTGCTTCAGTAAAAATATTTATGATTTCAAGATTGTTTCTTTGACCTACATCATAGTCATTAAAATCATGAGCTGGAGTTATTTTTAATGCCCCTGTTCCTTGTTCAGGATCTGCGTAATCGTCTTCAATAATTTTTATTTTTCTTCCAACAATTGGAATTGTAACTGATTTTCTAACAAAGGATTTAAATCGATCATCTTTTGGATTAACAGCTATAGCTGTATCACCAAGCATTGTTTCGGGTCTTGTTGTTGCTATTGTTATAAATTCGTCTGTTCCATCTATTGGATATTTTATGTAATAAATTTTAGAATTTACCTCTCTTTGATCTACCTCAAGATCAGAAATAGCTGTTTTTAAAACTGTATCCCAGTTAACTAATTTTTTATCTTTGTAAATTAGTCCTTTTTTATAAAGTTCAACAAAAACCTTAATGACTGACTTAGATAAATTATCGTCCATTGTGAATGCATTCCTTGACCAGTCACAAGAACAACCAAGTTTTTTTAATTGATTAATTATTATGTCTCCATATTGATCTTTCCACTCCCAAACTTTTTCAATAAACTTTTCTCTGCCAATTTCGTTTTTGTCTATTTTTTCAGAAGTTAATTTTTTTTCTACTAAAGCCTGAGTGGCTATACCAGCATGGTCTGTCCCTGGTTGCCATAATGTTTCAAAATTATTCATTCTATGATAACGAACCAATAAATCTTGAATAGAATTATTCAATGCATGACCCATGTGCAAACTACCAGTTACATTTGGTGGAGGAATTACTATTGAGAATTTTTTTGAATTTTCCTTAGGTTTAAAAAGACCATTTTTTTCCCAATAAGAATAAATTCTATTTTCTACATCAGAATGTATATATTTATCGCTACTCATTGATGTTAAAGTTTATAATTTAATAATCTAAATTAACAATAATCAATTTGGTTCGTTATTTAATAGACTAATAGAAAAAATTTAATATAAAAAGGCTTCTGTAGCTATTAGCTAAAAATAAGATGGCAACGTGGCGGAATGGTTACGCAGAGGATTGCAAATCCTTGTATCCCGGTTCGATTCCGGGCGTTGCCTCCAAAAAAAATCTTGTTTTAGTTATAAAAAAAAGTAAGTTGGCTTTTTTACATTCCTCGGTAGCTCAGTTGGTAGAGCAGTTGACTGTTAATCAATTGGTCGCAGGTTCGAGTCCTGCCCGAGGAGCCAAAAAAAAATAATTAACAGTTTAAAAATTAGCTTGGGGTCAGATATAAATTAATTTTAAACTACTTTTGATATTCCTGATCCTGAAATTTGTAAGGATTTATTAAATTTTAATTTTTGATCAGCATTAAGCTCTGAATATAATTTTACCAAAAAATTATAATTAACATTCATGTGACCTTCTTGAGATTTTTCTAGATTTACTAAATATTCTGAAAAATCTTCAAAAAAATAATTAATTGGTACTTTTAAATAATTCGCAAGTTGAAGTAATCTAATTGAACTTACTCCATTAGTACCTTTTTCATATTTTTGTATTTGTTGGAATGTTACATTAATTGCTTTTGCAACTTTAGTCTGTGTCAAACCTAAAGCTAACCTTCTTAGCTTAAGCTTATTGCCTAAGTGTTTATTGAAATTATCTTCCATTAAGACCCCTCTTAATTAAATTTTACAAAGACCATTCAACATATTTATTAAAGTTACTGCAATAGAAAAATTTATTTTTTTTTGAGAGAAATTTGAAATAATCAAAATACTGTCAAGCATTAGTTGAGTGCAAAATAAACATATTTAGATTGTTATAATCTATCATTATGCCTATAGTCGTTATATTTTTTATAGGATTTGACTTAAAAATAGCTTAGTTCTATCGCTCTTAGGGTTAGCAAAAAACTCTTTAGTTTCGGCTCTTTCAACTATCATTCCTTCATCCATAAAAATAACCTCATCTGCAACCTCTTTTGCAAATCCCATCTCATGGGTTACTACGATCATTGTCATTCCTGCTTTTGCTAAATTAACCATAGCGTCCAAAACTTCTTTGATCATTTCTGGGTCTAGCGCTGATGTTGGTTCATCAAATAGCATTATTTTTGGCTCCATACATAATGCTCTAGCTATTGCACATCGTTGTTGTTGACCGCCTGAAAGTTGTCCTGGATATTTGTTAGCTTGATCTACTATTTGTACTTTTTCTAAGTGCTGAAGAGCTAAATCTTCTGCTTCTTTTTTTGGCATTTTTTTTACCCAAATTGGAGCTAGCGTGCAATTATCTAAAATAGAAAGATGAGGAAATAAATTAAATTGTTGAAACACCATTCCAACTTCAGCTCTAATTTTTTCTATGTCTTTAGTATCCTCTGTTAATTCATTTCCATCAACTATAATTGATCCTTGTTGATGTTCTTCAAGTCTGTTTATACATCTTATTAATGTTGATTTACCTGATCCAGAGGGTCCACACACTACAATTTTTTTATTCTTTTCGACTTCTAAATTAATATTTTTTAATACCTGAAAATCACCAAACCACTTATTCATTTCTGTAATCTGTATTATTTTATCTGACATTATCTTTCCGTTTTATATTTTTGTTCTAAATTATAACTATATTTACTCATTGCATAGCAAATAATAAAAAATAGTACTGATGCAAACACATACCCTTCCATCGCAAAACCTAACCACTCTGGGTTTGTTTTAGCAAGATTTAGCATTCCAACAATTTCTAAAAGTCCTACAACAAATATAAGAGGAGTATCTTTTACAAGCGCTAAAAATGTATTAGCAATGCCAGGTATAACAAGTTTAAGTGCCTGTGGTAAAATCACTAAAATATGCATTTTCCAATAACCCATCCCTAAAGATTTAGCAGCATCATACTGACCTCTTGGTAATGCTTGCAAACCACCTCTAATAACTTCTGCTACATAAGCAGCTTCGAATAATGAGATTGCAATAATTACCCTTACTAATTTATCAATAAACATATCCTCAGGTAAAAACATTGGAAACATGACTGAGGACATAAATAATACAGTAATCAATGGAACCCCTCTCCAAAATTCAATCATTCCTATTGAAATATATTTAATTATTGGAAAATCTGACCTTCTTCCAAGAGATAAAAATAAGCCTATAGGAAAACAGAAAATCAAACAAAAAAATGATACTATAAAGGTTAAAGACAAACCTCCCCAAGCTCCTGTTTCTACCCACTCTAATGCCTCTAATTTACCAAGTTCAATAAGCTCTTCATAAAAAAATACATATTTTAATAAAATATATAATGTGATGGGAACTATTATAAAATAATACATTTTAAATTTTGAAGGAATAAAAAATCCTATAATAATTGAAATTACAGCTGCAATAATTCCATACGAGAAATCAAAAAATATTGGACCACCAGATATAAAAAAGAAAATAAAGAAAAAGGCAATTACAGGATAGACAACTACATAATACAGCGTCAAATATTTTTTAAATTTTTCAGTAGCAAAAAATCCAATAGTCCCTAGAAAAGCTAAAGATATAAATGATAAATTAATACGCCACTGCTCAGCATTTGGATACATTCCATACATAAATCTGTTAAACCAAATTTTTATGTATGTCCAACAAGCTCCTGTGCCCGTACATACATCTTTTGAATCTCCAGCTATGTTAGCATCTAAAATAAACCAACTTAATAATGGTGGAAGTGCTTTAATAACTACAAATACAATTAATAATGACAAAAAAGCATTAAAATTATTTGTATTAATATTTTTATTAATTTTATCTAAAAACTTTAAACCTGAATAATCAATTCTAATTAAATTTAATCCAATAAAACCTAAAACTAATGGTAAAAGGAAACTAATTGTTTCAGGTAAAAAAGAAATTAAATCTTTACTAAAGAATGAATTTAAAAAAACTATAAATATACTTAGTGATACTAATGTTACTCCAGTATATAAATATATATTAAGATTATTTTTATCAGGTTGTAAAAAATTCAATTTATTCATTATTTTTCTTTGATAGCAATTTTTTTATTATACCAATTCATAAATATTGAAATTGATATACTCAAAGTTAGATATGTTAACATTGTTATAGAAACAATTTCTATCGCTCTACCTGTCTGCATTAATGCTGTACCCGCAAATACAAGAACTAAATCTGGATATGCAATTGCAGCTGCAAGAGATGAATTTTTTGTCAAATTTAAATACTGGTTAGTAGTTGGTGGAATTATTATTCTTAATGCTTGTGGCATTACAACTAATTTTAATACCTGATTTGGGGTTAATCCTATAGAAGCTGCGGCTTCTTTTTGACCTTTACTTACACCCTGAACACCTGCTCTAACACATTCAGCAATAAAAGTTGCTGTATACAATGATAAGGCTAAAGCTAAAGATATTAGTTCCGGAGGTAATTTAATTCCTCCTTCATAAGTGAAACCAGATTGAGATAATTGTTTAATAACAGGTATTTCAACTGAAGCATCAACACCACCAAATAAAAAACTCAATAAAGGTAAAATTATTAATAGTCCTATTGAAATTGATAAAACCGGTGTTTGAATACCTTCGTTCTCTTGTTTTTTTCTAGCATAAATTCGAATAAAAAGTATTGAAATTATTGCAGCTATTAATGAATAAATAAAAACATCTAGGTTATTCCAAACAAATGCTGGAACAAAAAAACCTTTTATAGTTAAGAAAAATACTCCAAACATAGGTTCTGTATCTTGAGGTAATGGTAGAGCTCTTAAAGCTGCAAAATACCAAAAAAATATTTGTAATAACAAAGGAATGTTCCTAAAAAATTCCACATAAACTGCAGCAGTTCTTTTAATTAGATAATTATTTGATAATCTTGCAATTCCTACAACAACACCAATAATAGTTGCAAATATAATTCCTATAACTGAAACTAAAATAGTATTTAATAAACCGACTAGATACGCTCTAAAATATGAATGTGAGCCATCAAATTCAATTAATGAAAATTGTACATCAAATGAGGACTCTTGAGATAAAAAACCATACCCAAAAGTAATTCCTCTATTCTCCATATTGACTTGTGCGTTATATGAAAAAAATCCGAATATTAAAATTACAACTAGAAGTGTAAGTAATTGGGGTAATATTTTTTTAATATTCACAATAATTCAAGACTTATAAAAAAAAGGGCTAGAAAAATCTAGCCCTTTTTAAGTTTTATTTAAAGATATAAATTATCTTGCTGGTGGTACATAAAGTATTCCACCTTTAGTCCATAATTCATTTGGACCTCTGTCAGGTAGAATTCCAGTGTCAGCAATATTTCTTTTATAGCTTTCACCGTAGTTACCAACTTGCTTGATAATTCTTAAACTCCAATCATTATCTAGACCTAAAGCAGCTCCTAATTCACCTTCAGCACCTACTAATCTTTTTACAGCAGGATTATCTGAAGTTTTCATAGAGTCTGCATTAGAAGAAGTAACACCATACTCTTCTGCTTCGATCATTACGTTTAGAGACCATCTTACGATATCTTCCCATACAGAATCACCTTGTCTAACAACAGGGCCTAAAGGCTCTTTTGAGATAGTTTCAGGTAAAACTATGTGGTCATCTGGAGAACTCAATTTAATTCTTTGAGCAGCTAAACCAGATTTATCAGTTGTGTATGTATCACATCTTCCAGCATCATACGCAGCAACAACTTCGTCAGCTTTTTCAAAAGTTACTGGCTCATAAGAAATTCCTTTTGAATTAAAGAAGTCTCTCATATTAAGCTCAGTTGTTGTTCCTAAGTTTGTACATGCAGAAATACCGTTTTTGAAATCATTCACAGATGAATATCCAGAATTTTTTCTAACCATAAAACCTTGACCATCGTAGAAGTTTACACCTACGAAAGTAAGTCCGATGTCAGCATCCCTAGAAAGAGTCCAAGTTGTGTTTCTTGATAAGATATCAATCTCATTAGAAGTTAAAGCAGTAAATCTTTCTTTAGCACTTAGTGGTGTAAACTTAACTTTGTTTGCATCACCTAATACTGCAGCAGCTACAGCTCTACATACATCAACGTCAACACCAGTCCAATTTCCTGCAGCATCAGCATTAGAAAACCCTGGAAGACCTTGAGATACTCCACATCTTACAAAACCCTTCTTTTGTGTGTTTTTAAGTGTTTTAGATTTTTTAGCAGCCATAGTTTCTGTTGTAAAAGTAAACAACACCGCAACCATAGCGACTAAAGAAGTTAATTGTTTTAAGTATTTAAACATTATTCTTCCTTTTAGTTATTTTTATTTGTTAACAAATAATTCAAAATTACTTTTGAATATTCTTAATTTAAGCATGTAAGAAAATACTCTTCAAGAAAAATTAATTAGCAAAACACAAGTTACTATAACTCTAGTCAAGGATAAATATTTAAATAATAGCAATAAAAAATGAGGAAATGGCGCGCCCTGGAGGATTCGAACCTCCGACCCTCGGTTTAGAAAACCGATGCTCTATCCAGCTGAGCTAAGGGCGCAATAGTTTTTTTACATATATAATACTTCATCAATTTTTAAAGAAAAATTTTTTCATAAATAATAGTACAGATAAAAGTTCAACTCTTCCGATAATCATAAACAATATAAGAAAATATTTAGTTAAAAAGTGCAGATTTTGAAAATCAAATTCAGCAATTCCATAACCTGATGAATTTACTGTATTCATTAAAGTTAAAATAGATAATTTGAAAGATTTTTCAAATTCTACATTGCTAATTGATAATATCAAAGTTAAAGAAAATAGTGATATTACAAAAATAAGAATTGTTAAAAAATATTTATTTATATCTTTAGTATCAAAATTAATTTTAGAAAAAACTAATTTGTTTATGTAAACATTTTTTGGTCTACTAAATGAAAGAATTTGATTTAAAGAATATTTAGTTAAAGAATAAATTTTTAAAAATCTTAATCCAGAGCTTGTTGAAAAAAAAGAACCACCAATAATTACTAAAATTAAATAAACAAAATTAAGATTAGTTTGTTCTATATTTAAT
>CACPOX010000013.1 GCA_902635665.1 uncultured Pelagibacteraceae bacterium | reverse complement strand
TGGATTTCTAGATATTCTAGCTTTTTGAATATTTGTATAAAATACACCGAAACCTCTCAATTCTACTCGATCACCTCTTTTTAGAGTTTGCTTAATCTCTTTTAAAATAATGTTCGTAAATTTCTCAAGATCTTTTTTAAGAAAATTTGGGTAATTGTTTGAAAGTTGTTTTAAAAGCTTTGATTTTACAATCGCCAATTTAAGCCTTACTCAATTATTCTTTATCTTCTTCTTTTTTTTTGAGATCTTCAGACAAAGATGAAAAAGGAAGGTTTTTACCCGAACCCTCAGATCCATATTTTTCTAAAGCTTCTTTTTTCTCTATTTCCTCTAACAATTTAATGCTTAGTGAAACTTTTCTTTTAGTAATATCAAGTTCTGCTATGGCGCAATCTAATTTCTCACCACCTGTCCATCTACTAGGTCGTGCATCAGCTGAGTTTATTGCAATTGCAGATTTTTTAATTTGAAAATCCATTTCACAACCTTCAGGTCTTACTAACAAACCTTTGTTATCTGTAGAAATAACTTTAACTGTAATTGTTTGGTTTTTCGATTTATCTTTAAACCAATCGAAAGGGTCAGGCTGTGTTTGTCTTAAACCAACTCGGATTTTTTGATCCGAGGGTTTTATTTCTAAAACTTTTACTTTAATTTTGTCACCTTTTTTATATTTTGCTAACTCTTCTTCTCCATTATTTAAATATGTTAAATCATTACAGTGTAGAAAAGCGTCTATATCCAAATTTTCTATTTTTACAAAAATAGAATATTCATTTTTGTTTGATACTTCACCTTGCACTATTGATCCGATTTTGTATTTTTTTTCAAATGTTTCGAACGGATTTTCTTGTGTTAATCTATGAGAAATGGCCACACGTCTTTTTTCTTTATCGATTTCTGTTATAATGCACTCAATCACGTCACCTACTTTAAACATCTTCTTAGCAGATATATTTTTTTTAGTCCAACTAAGCTCGCTTGAGTGAAGTAATGTAGTTAAACCTGGTTCAAGCTCGCAAAATGCTCCAAAGTCCATTAACTTTACAACTTTAACTTTATAAATTTTATTTAGTTCATAATTTTCTATATGTTCAAATGGATCTGGTGAAAGTTGTTTTACAGAACATCCAATTTGAAGTTTTTCTTTATCAACACTTATTACTTTTAAATCATGTTTTTCACCAATATTAAAAACTTCGTCTGGATGATTAACTCTACTATAACTTATTTCTTGAAGGTGAACTAATACATCCAATTCACCATTAACGGTAAAGAAACATCCGAAAGAACTATAACTTTTTACCTCTGCACCTTTGATAATGTCTCCCACCTTAAACTTTTCAACTATTTTTGCTTTGTCCTCTTTTTTAAAAGAAGAAATAATTTCTCTTCTTGAGACGCATGCATTACCTCTAACTTTATCAAGCTTAATTAAAGCAAATTTTTGAGGTTCATTCATTAAATGACTTATGTCTTTTAATGGCTTGTCACTAATTTGTGATCCTGGCAAAAACATCAAAGAACCAGTTTCAATATGTTCTACTATGCATCCTCCCTTACATTTTGAAGTAATTTTTCCCATGATAGGTTGATTTTTTTCGTATGCTTCAACTAATTTATCCCAACCTTTTATTTTTTGAGCTTTACTTGCTGACACTAGAACTTCACCATTTTTGTCCTCAATTTTTTCCAATAATACCGGAATAGTCTCACCAACTTTTAGTTTTTCACTGAGACCCATGCCTTTTAACTCATTGATATCTAAAACAGGCTCAGATTTTAGACCTTCTATGAAAAGAAAACAAAACTTATCAGTAATTTTGTTTATTTTTCCTTCTATAATTTTACCTTCTTCAATTTGAACTTTTGAAAGTTGACTATTTAGTAGTTTTTCGAATTCTTGTGATGCTGGATTTGAGAGATCTTTATAAATTTCCATTAATTAAATATTTTCCTGTCTATTATTTTTTTTATTTTTAAAAAACACTGTCTTTTAGACAACTTGGTTGTGTTTAGCAATATAGAATCTTTAGTTTTCTTCAGAGGCGAAATTTTTCTATTAAAGTCATTTTTGTCACGTTTTTTAATGCTTTTAAGCACATCTTTATAAGAAATCTTTTTATTTAATGCTTTTAATTCTTTATATCTTCTTAAAGCCCTAGTATTTACGTTTGCGGTTATATAAAATTTAAAATCTGCATCAGGTATAATTTTATATGTAATATCCCTTCCATCAAGACACGATCCGTTAAATTTTTTTGGAGGTTTGTATGCAAACTTTAGTTGAAATGAATGAACTAATTTTCTTATAGTTTTTAATTTAGAAATTACAGACGATTCAATGCTTACCGCATTGGATAACAAGTCTTTATTGGATAAATCTTTTATTTTTAAACTTTTAATTTTTAATTTAATAAATTTTTGATTAAATTTTTTTGGATGTTTTAATTTTAAATACGCAACGTATCTGTATATTTTGCCCGTATCAAGATAGAATAAATTATAATGTTTTGAGATTAATTTAGCTAAAGTTCCCGCTCCAGCTGCAGCAGGAGAGTCAATTGCTATTTTGATAAAAAATTTTTCTTTATTCATTATTTTAATTGATTTAAAATTTTTAAAAAATTTGGAAAGGAAGTTTTAACTGAGTCTTTGTCGTGAATTTCCCATTCCCCACCAAATGACAGAGCGGCAACCACACTTGTCATAAATACTCTATGGTCTTTTAAATAGTTTTTAATTACTATTTTTTTATCCAATTTTAGATTAGGGTTACCATATATTTTGATGGAGTGATTAGTTACTTTAGTTTTAATACCCATTTGACTTAATATTTTTGCCCCCCAAGTAAGTCTTGGACTTTCCTTTTGGTTTAATTCCCCTAAATTTTTAAAATAAGATATACCCTCGGCTTTAGCTGCTATTAAAAAAATAACTAAAAATTCATCTATTGCCCCACTATTTAAACTTACGGGACAATTAATACTTTTAAGTGTTGGAGAGTTTTTTATTAAAATATCAGCTACTTTTTCA
Source organism: uncultured Pelagibacteraceae bacterium (assembly GCA_902635665.1). Taxonomy (GTDB): domain Bacteria; phylum Pseudomonadota; class Alphaproteobacteria; order Pelagibacterales; family Pelagibacteraceae; genus Pelagibacter. The sequence continues at coordinate 25,180 of CACPOX010000013.1, read as the reverse complement.
CCATTATATTTTTTTCTATTCTCAAATTTAATATTGGCACCCATTTTTTTTAAAATAGTAATTATTCCTGTTCTAGTTGGGTTGATATTTACGTTTTTAATTATTAGTTGTGAGTTTTTAGATAAAATAGTTAATACAATAAAAAAAGAACCCGAACTTATATCAGAGGGGATTTCGTAATTTAAATTATTTATTGTTTTTACCTTTTGAATTTTAATTAGATCATAATTTTTATTAGTTTTAATTTTTACAGGTAATTTTAAATATTTAGTTAGTAACTCTGTATGGTTACGAGATTTCTTTGCTTTAATTTTTGTTTCCCCCTCTGTTCTCATTCCAGCTAGAATAACTGCACTTTTACATTGTGCCGACCCTTTATTTTCATAATACCGAATAGGTTTAAGATTTTGAGATCCGTAAATAGTTAATGGTAGATTTTTATTCTTTTTTAATTTAAATCTGGCACCAAATTTACTCAGCGGATCAGAAATTCTTTTAAAGTCTCTTTTAGATAAGCTTTTATCACCTATAAGTTTTATTGGGTTAGGAGTATTTATAAGCAATCCCGGCAATAATCTCCCTAGTGTTCCTGAATTTTTTGCATCTATTACTAAATTTTTTTTATATTTATATCCATCGACTCCTTGTCCATAAATTTTACAAATATTTTTTTTTTGAGCAACTTTTATACCTAATTTTTTTATTGCATTAATTGCAGCCAATACATCCTCAGACATTAATAAATTCTTTGCACTTGATATGCCTGTAGACAGTGAGGAAAACAAAACCCACCTTATGCTTATACTTTTATCTCCGCTAATTTTTATTTTTTTATTAAATGATTTAATTTTATCTTTGATAGTGATAAATTTTGACATTAATTTTTAATTGAATTTAAAGTCACTTCCAAAGTAAGCATCTTGAGCATCTATATTTCTTACTAAATTAGAAGGTGTATCTTCAGCAATAATTTTACCGTTGTTTAGAATCATGGCAATATCACAGGTTGCAAGAAGATCACGAGCTTGATGGTCACATATGCACGTTGTAATTTCACTTTCTTGCTGCAAATTTACAATTGTCTCTTGCAACATTTTAATAGTTAGTACATCCAGAGCTGCAAAAACTTCATCTAACAATAGTATTTTAGGTTCACTCAGAAGCGCCATAGCAATTACAAGTCTTTTACGCTGACCTCCCGATAAAAAACGAGCTTTAATTTCTTTTACGTTATCAAATTCAAATTTTGAAATTAAATAATTTATTTTTTCTGCTCTCAAATTTTTATTATCAATAACAATTTCACTTATTGCTTTCAAATTATCTTGAAGAGTTAAATCAGAAAAAAATCCTCCTAATTGTGGACAATACCCAGTATGAAATTTCTTTGTTCTTATATAAACCGGATATTCGGTTACATCTTCACCAAAAATTTTTATTTTTCCACTATTTGGTTTTATTAATCCAGTAATTAAATTAAAAATTGTACTTTTTCCAGCTCCATTGGGTCCAAGTAAACCATGTACAGAGTGTTTGTTTATTTTAAAATTTATATTATCTAATATTAATCGATTTCCGTATGATAATGAAACGTTCTCAAATTCAATAGCTGTATCTAATTTTTTAAAACTTTTTACACGAAATTTCTTAATTATTCCCATACTATTTTATACTTTTGATCTTAACTTTTTTCAAACCCTCATACATAAATATTTCTACTTTTTTTGTATTTATATTCATTTCTATCACGTCAGCATTTAAACTATAATTTTGATTAGATAAAGACACGCCCTTTGATATAGTTATCAGGCTATTGACAACTGAGAACTCCAAATAATCACTTTTCACCATGTTGTCTAAATATGTAATAAGAACATTTTTTGAAAATATCGTATCAGAGTTTTCAGTATTATATTTACCATAATCAGATGATATATATATTTCTTCTGAATTTTTTAATTTTATGATTGCCTCGATTTTTTCAAGAAAAATAATATTATTATTTTCAAAATCTATTTCCCCTTTTAAAGCTTTAAGAGTGTAAATATTTCCTTTATTATCCTCGGAAGAAAAATTTAATTCACTTAATAAATTGGAGTTCTGATTTGTCTCTATTTCTGGGGCTGTTTTGGTTTCAACTTCTTTTTTATCTTTATAAGAATTTAAGAAAAAAATTAATATTAAAAAAAAAATTAAGAAAAAAAAAAATAATTTTATTTTTTTTTTAGTCATTTCTTACGAAATATTCGATTGTAAAATAGTATGAACATGTATTACACCAATCGTTACTGATGGTTTTTTCTTATCACAGACTAATAGAGAAGTTATTTTTTTGTTATTCATTAATGATAATGCTTTGGCAGCTAGCATATTTGTATCAACAAATATAGGTTTTTTGGTCATTATTTCCTTTACTTTCAAGTCTTGAAAATTTGATTTTTTTTGACTTACTCTTCTAATCTGTCCATCTGTAATTATTCCTTTAGTTTTTTTTGTTTTGTCTCTAACAACTAAAATCCCTAATTTTTTTTCACTTAAAATTTTTAAAGCCTTAAAAGTTTTTAAATTTTCATTAACAAATGGAATTTTATTTCCAGTTATCATTATATCTTCAACAGTTTTTAATTGTGCACCAAGACTCCCCGCTGGATGTAATCTTTTAAAATCTAGTTTTCCAAATTTTTTATATTTCATTGTTGCTATTGCTAATGCATCTCCTAAAGCTAATTGAGAAATTGTACTTGAAGTTGGAACAATTCCCGCAGCTTCTCTAACGCTTGGTAAAAGAAGTTTTATATCCGAGGCTTTGTATAAAATAGAATCTTTTTTGGACACAATACCAACAAGTAATATTTTATTCCTATTAACATATTGAATTATATTTTTAAGTTCTTTTGTTTCACCTGAATTACTAATAAGAATTAAAATATCCTTTTTGGAAATCATTCCCAGATCCCCGTGTGATGCTTCACTTGCTGAGATGTTAAAAGACGGCGTTCCGACGGACGCAAGTGTAGCTGCAATCTTTGCTGCAATTAAACCACTTTTACCAACACCACACAAAATTACTTTAGACTGACATTTTGCAATTTGTACAACAGCTTTATTAAAGGAATTATTAATATTTTTTTTTAAATCTTGTAATGCTTTAATTTCTAAGTTTATTACATCTTGTGCAGTAGAGATAAATTTTTTTTTATTCATCAGTGTGACCAAATATCATCCTTAAATAATGCCAAATCAAGATCAACCCTAGTTTTTAAAAATTTTAGACAATCTTGATATAATACAATTCTATTTTCTCGCTCTAGTATTTTGTTTAACTCCTCATGAATTTTATGTAAATAAATTACATCATTTGCACAATATTTTAGTTGTGAAGGTGATAAATCACCTCCAAAGTCTGAATTTTGAAATTGTTTGCTAATATCTATATTTAAAAATTCTTTTATTAAACTTTTTAAAGAATGATTATCAGAATAAGATCTTGCAAGTTTTGATGCGATTTTAGTATCAAGAATATTATTTGTATCAGTTTTTAGATAATACTTAATGTGAGCCAGGTCTGCTCTACCATAGTGAAATATTTTAGTTATTTTTTCATCGCTTAGCAATTTAACTAAATTTGGAGCATTATAATTATTTCTATCAAATTGCACTATATGCGCTTCAGAATTTCCTGGCGACAACTGTATTAAACAGAGCGGATCTCTCCTTACATTAAGACCCATAAATTCACCGTCAATAGCTATTATATTGCCTAATTTCAAATCATCTGGTAGATCGTTTTTGTAAAGTTGAATTTTATTACTCATTTTTAAACATATATATATGAAAGCAAGAAATTGTCTAATTTTTGGTGGTAGCGGTCAAATTGGTCGAAACTTAATAAGAAAACTTACAAAAAATAATTTTAGAGTAACTGTAGTCACAAGAAATATTCACCAAAAAAGTTATATAATCAAAACCCAGGGCAATGCAGGTTATTTGGATATAGCTGAGGCAAATATATTTGATGAAAAAAAAATTAGAGAACTTTTTAAGAAAACCGATATTTGTATAAATCTAATTGGTATTTTGTATGAACAAAAAAGAGGTAATTCATTTAAAAATATTCATACAATCTTCCCCGCTCTTTTAGCTAAACTTTCGAAAGAATATAATCTTAAACATTTTATTCATTTATCAGCTTTAGGGATTAATGAAGCGACTGACTCTAGTTATGCTAAAAGCAAGCTGGATGGAGAAAACAATATATTAAAAAGTTTTCCGTTAGCAACTATACTAAGACCATCAATAGTGTATTCAGTTGATGATAATTTTACAACAAATTTTATGACATTGTTGAGTAGACTACCAATATTTCCGATCTTTTATAATGGTGAAACCAAATTTTCCCCAATCCACTGTTCAGATTTGACCGATGTTATCCATTTTATTATTTCAAAAAATATATATTCAAATATTATTGAATGTGTTGGACCAGAGACAATAACATTCAAAGAAATTTTAGAAAAGTTATTGATTTTAATTGATAAAAAAAGGTTATTAGTTCCGTTACCCCTTACTTTGGCAAAAATTCAAGCGCGAGTTTTTGAATTAATGCCCAAACCTTTAATTACAACTGATCAATTGAGGCTTTTAAAGTATAACAACATTGCCTCAAAAAAATATAAAACTAACTCAGACATAGGTATTCCCAGTGTTAGATTTTTTGAAAATGAAGTGAAAAAATATTCATATATGTGGAGAGAAGGTGGTCAATTCTCAACAGAAAAATATATATCTGAAAAAAATATTGAAAATTAAAATATCCAAAATTAAGCTGATTTAATTTTTTTCCCTATAAATTCCGGGACTTCATCTTTCTCAGTTACATCCTCCTTCTTACCTTTCGGCTGATAAGCATATAACAGATGTAATTTGCAATAAGAAAAGTCTTTCATAGAAGATCTTCCACAGAAATAAAAAGACTTTGAGTCAGGATGTCCAATCGGCCATTTACAAACACTTTCATCTAATTCCTCTAGTTGTTTAGGGTTTTCTGGTTCAAAATCCTTTTCTATGATTAATGATCTAAATTTGCTTCTACGACTTTTTCTAATTTTATTGTTTTTTTCATTTAAAGAATTTTCAAAGTTTTGATTAGAAGTAGCTGTTCTAGTTTTAATTTTGGCAGATAAATTAAGTCTATGAGCTTTGCCAATAACTGCATTTCTACTTAGACCCCCAATAATCTCGGCAATTTGACTGGCCGTGTTACCTTTGCCCCAAAGTTCTTTTAATTTTTCAACTTTTTCCTCTGTCCAGCTCATAATCAATATCTTGTATCTAATTTATATAAAACAACAATATACTGATATAAAATTAAATTAAACAACCAAAAAATGAGACTTATCAACACTAAATTAAATTAGCAAGCATGTATATATTTTCAATCTCAACTTGTATTAATAATTAAACTTAATAAAACAAATTAAATTTATGAGTTATTTGGCAAAAAATTATAATAGAAAAAAAATTTCCTTTAAATACGGTAAAGGCAGCTATCTATATTCCACTGATAAAAAAAAATATTTAGATTTTGTGCAAGGAATAGCGGTTAATTCTTTGGGCCATGCACATCCTAAATTAATAAAAACTATACAAGATCAATCAAAAAAACTTTGGCATGTATCTAATGCATTTCAAATTCCAGAGGGAGAAAAGTTAGCTAGAAAGATATGTCAAAAAACTTTTGCTGATTATGTAATGTTTCAAAATTCTGGTGCTGAAGCTACGGAAGCAGCTATTAAAGTTGCTAGAAGATATTTTTACTCAATAGGTAAACCAAATAAAAATAGAATTTTATGTATAAAAAACTCGTTCCATGGAAGAACTTTAGCAACAATTTTTGCTAGTGGATCAAAGAAAATGACAGAGGGATTTGGTCCAAAAGTAAGAGGTTTCGATCATTTCAGCTTTGGAAATCATAATTCTCTTAAAAAGAAAATTAATAAAAACACTGCTGCAATTATGGTTGAAACAATTATGGGCGAAGGTGGTATAAAAGTGATTCCAGATTGGTGTTTGAAAGAACTAAGATCATTATGTAACAAAAAAAAAATATTATTAATTCTTGACGAAGTTCAGTGTGGAATAGGAAGATCTGGTGATTTCTTTGCTTTTGAAAATTCTAAGGTAAAACCTGATATTGTACCAATTGCAAAGGGAATAGGTGGAGGATTTCCTGTTGGAGCAGTTTTAATGAATAAAAAAGTCGCCTCAGGCATGACACCAGGTACTCATGGATCAACATTTGGAGGAAACCCTTTGGCTATGTGTGTTGGAAATACTGTAATGGATATTATATCAAAAAAGAAATTTTTAAATAATGTAAAAAGTTTATCAAAATATTTTTTATTTAAACTAAATAAAATCAAAGAAAATTATCCAAATATTATTAAGCAAATAAGAGGAAAAGGTTTTTTGATCGGGATACAGCTATATAAAGACCAAACTGAATTTATAAAAAAATTGATGGAAAATCGGTTGTTGACTATTCGAGCAGCGGAAAATGTTGTTCGTATTTTACCTCCATTAAATGTAAAAAAAAATGAAATAGATTTAGCGATAAAAATTATTGAAAAGGTCTGTTCACAGATAAAATAATATGAAACATTTCATCAATTTAAAAGATATACCTGCAAAAGATCTAAGAAAGATTATTATTGATGCTAAGAAAAGAAAAAGTTTAAGAAAAAAACTAAGTACATTAGAGGTTGATAAAGGCGCACCCTTAAAAGGAAAATTATTAATTCAAATGTTTGAAAAATCTAGTTCGCGAACAAGATTAAGCTTTTATTTAGCCATCAAACAATTAGGCGGTGGTACTTTGACTTTGAGATCTAATGAACTTCATTTGGGTCAAGGTGGAGAGAGCATTGCTGATACGGCTAAAATTCTTTCGACTTATGGTGATGGATTTATGTTTAGAACTGATAGTGATAAAAAGATTGAAAATTTTGAAAAATATTTATCAATACCCGTCATCAATGGTTTAAGTCCCTCATCTCATCCAACACAGGTTTTATCAGACGTTTTTACAGTTGAGGAAATAATGAAGAAGCCTATTTCTAAATTAAATATTTGTTGGATAGGTGACTCCAACAATGTTTTAGATAGTTTAATAGCTGCATCAGTAAAATTTTCTTTCAAACTAAGTATTGGTTGTCCAAAAAAATTTGAACCAGTAAAAGAAGTTAGAGATTGGGTCAAAAGAAATAATAAAAAAATTTATATTTATAATGATGCTAAAAAAGCAGCGTCTGGTGCGGATGTAATTTTTTCTGATAAAGTTATTTCTTTAAATGACAAAGTTAATAAAAAGAAAAAAATACAAGCATTTAAAAATTTTAAAATTGATAAAAAATTAATGAGCTATGCAAAAAAAAGTTGCATTTTTTTACATTGTTTGCCGAGAGGAGATGAGGTAAGTGATGATGTTTTCTTGAGCAAAAAATCTCACGTATGGCAACAAGCACTCAATAGAGTTCACGTGCAAAAAAGTATTTTATTATATTGTTTTGGAAAATTAAGGTAGCGGCAAAGGGCTGTCTGAATTCTCATTTAGATATTTTATTACAGAGGCTCTATCTTTTTCTTTTCTAAGACCTGCATATGCCATCTTTGTTCCCTTTATCCATTTAGCAGGTTTAATTAAAAACCCATTCAGTTCTTCAAAAGTCCAATTCTTATCATATGCAGCCAATGCTTTAGAATATTTATAGTCTTCAATCTCTCCAACTTTTCTTCCTACAACATTATATAATGCTGGACCTATAGCATTCTTTCCTCCCTTAACAATTGAATGACAAGCTGCACATTTTTTAAAAACTTTTTCACCATGTGAAATATCTCCCATTGCCATTAATGCTGATATATCAATTTTGTCTGACGTCGTACTTGAGCTGGTTGAGGATACAGTGGTTGCAGTTTCTACCTCAACTGAATAACCAGGTGTCTCAGGTTTCTCTACATGAAAGATAACATCAGACAATTTTCCAATACCGATAACAAGCAGGGCAACCATTAAAACTGCAGCAACTATTTTGTTTATTTCAAAAGAATCCATTTTTTCTAAATTTTTTAGTGAACGTATAACATGATAAATTAAAAAAAAGCTAAAATTTAATGTATAAATTTGCCTCTACAGTTGTTTAATGAGTATAATAATTTGAAAATATAATGAAAACTTTAATAATTATACCTACTAGGATGTCTGCAACTAGGCTACCAGGTAAACCTTTGTTGAAAATAAATGGTTTATCAATTATTTCACATGTGTCTAAAAAAGCAGAAGAGGCCAATATAGGGGATGTGATTGTAGCTACAGAGGACCGAGAAATTATTGATGATGTTAAAAGAAATGGTTTCAATGCTATTTTAACTAGCAATAAACACAAGACAGGTACAGATAGAATTCATGAGGCACTTAAGAAATCAAATATTAGAGATGTTGATTTCATTATGAATTTACAAGGTGATGAACCAGCAATCAACATCGAAGATATAGTGAGATTGAATGATAAAATGTTAAAAAATGCCTCTAATATAGGAACTCTTGCTGCAATAATAAAAGATAATAAAAACTTGAATAATGAAAATATTGTTAAGGTCATAACTGAAAATACTCTAGAAGATAACAATTTTCCAAGAGGTATATCTTTTTTAAGAAAGTCTGAGCAAATAAAAAATATTTATCATCATATTGGTGTTTACTGTTATTCAAAAGATTCACTCGAAAAATTTGTTCAATTAAGCCAATCTAAAAATGAAATAGAAAATCAGTTAGAGCAATTAAGAGCATTGGATAATAATATTAATATAAATGTTTCACTTGCCAAATCATCTCCAATAGGAGTAGATACTAAGGAAGATTATCTAGCCTTAAAAAAAATAATGGAATATAAGAATTGATGAGTAAAATTTATTTTCAAGGAACCTTTGGTGCATATTCTCATTTAGCAGCACTTTCAATTGACTCCAAAGCAGAAATCTTACCCTGTAAAACTTTTGATGATTGTTTTAACAAAGCATCTGAAGAACCAGATAGTAGAATTATAATTCCAGAGTCAAATAGAATTACTGGTAATATTGGAATTGAATATTTAATATTTAAACATAGACTAAATATTTATAAAGAGCATTTCCAAAAAATTGAGCACAACTTATTAGGACAACGTGGTGCAAAATTAAAAGACATTAAAGAGGTATTTTCTCATGCCCAAGGGCTATCTCAATGTTCAAAATTTATAAAAGAAAATAATTTAGTAGAACATATTAGAGCAGATACCGCTGGATCTGCTGAAATGATTTCAAAAACAAAAGACATTACAAAATCGGCAATAGCCTCTTCCTTGAGCGCTGAAATTTATGGCTTAGAAGTAATTAAAAGAAATATAGAAAACGAAAGTGGAAATTTGACAAGATTTTTGGTTATGGGAAAAAATATTTTTCAACCAGAATTTAAAGATAAAACTTACATAACCTCTTTTTTATTTAAATTGAAAAGTAAGCCAGCTGCTCTCTATCAATCACTAGGAGGTTTTGCTATTAATGGTGTAAACTTAACCAAACTACAAAGTTATCCTGAAAAAAATAGTTTCGATTCTTATTTTTTTTTATGTGATCTGGATGGACATATAGAAGATCCAAAAGTTCAGAAATCTCTTGAAGAGCTAGGTCTGCATTGTGAGGATTTTCACGTTCTAGGTGTTTTTGAAGCAGATAGCTTGAGAAAAAAAAAATAAGAATCTTTTCTTGTAGATTAGAAATTTTAACTGCTATAATGGTACTGGAGGCTAGAGGTGGATGCTGCTTGAACCCGACCAGATCTTAACGGAAGCAGTCGTAGAGACAGTTATTCAGGTTCTAGTCTCCTTTTAGATATATGAATAATAATTCAAAAGTATTAGCTTTAAAATATAGACCACAAACTTTTGATGATCTTATTGGTCAAGAGGTTGTTGCAGAAACTATTACCAATTCGATTAAAGCTGATAAAATACCGAATGCATATTTATTCACAGGGATAAGAGGAATTGGAAAAACTACAACAGCACGAATTGTTGCAAAAGCACTTAATTGCTCAAATGGAATAGAAAATAAATGTAAAATTAAATGTGATAATTGTGATGCGATTACAAACTCAAATCATATCGATGTTCTTGAGATGGATGCCGCAAGCAAAACAGGCGTAGATGACGTAAGAGATTTGATTGAATTTTCTAGATATGGACCAACCTTGGCTAAATATAAAATCTTTATTATTGATGAAGTTCATATGCTAAGCAAACAAGCATTTAATGCATTATTAAAAACTTTAGAAGAGCCACCAGAATATTTAAAATTTATTTTTGCAACAACAGAAATTAAAAAAATTCCTATTACTGTTGTTTCTAGATGTCAAAGATTTGATTTGTCTAGAATTAAATCTTCAGAATTACTAGAATATATAAAAAAAATTAAAGATAAGGAAAATGGAAAAATAACAGAAGATGCTTTAAAGCTTATAGTAAAAATTTCGGAAGGTTCTGTTAGAGATGCTTTATCATTATTAGATAGAGCATTATTAAGTTTGGATGATGGAAAGGAATTAGATTTAAATTCAGCTCAGAAAATTTTTGGATATTTCGATAAATCTCAATTAATTGATTTATTTGAGCTAATTTTAAAAGGTGAAGAAACAAAAGTAATAAATATTTATAGAAATATTTATGACCAAGGTGTTGAACCAAAAGTTTTTATTAATGACTTCTTAGAGTTACTTTATTACTTTAAAAATATAAATTCTTTAACTTTAGAAAGTACAAACTTTTCATTAAATGACGAAGAATTTACTAAAATTAAAAATTTATCAAATCAAATAGATTCAGAAGTATTGATATTATTTTGGCAATTTGCCATCTCTTCTCTCGAAGAAATTGATATTGTTTCTAACCAACACCTTTCAACTGAAATGTTCTTAATAAGACTAATGCATTTAAGTTCTGTAAAATCTAAAAATAAAGTTGAAAAAGTTGAGATTGATTTGAAGAGTGAAAATTTAGTTAACAATAAAGAAACTGAATTAACTTCTAAAACAATCAACCAAATTAAGAATGTTGCACAAGAAGAAAAAACTAAACCAGAAGTACAAACAGAAATTAAAGCAGAAAAGAAAATTAATATAAATGCATTTGAGGATCTAATTGAAATCTGTTCAAAAAAAAAGGAGATCAAACTAAAATACGAATTAGAAAAAAATGTTAATCTCGTAAAATTCGAAAAAAATAGAATTGAAATATCTTTTAATGAAAGTTTAGACAAAGATTTTGTAAAAGATTTATCATCAAAACTTTTCGAATGGACTGGTGAGAGATGGATTATTACATTTAGTAAATTAAAAGGGCAAATGTCAGTAAAAGACAAAGAAAAAAATGAAAAAAAACAATTAATAGATGAAATGAAAAATTCAGAAATATTTAAAAGTGTGTTGGATAGATTTCCTGATGCAGAATTAATAGATGTAAATTCAAAAAAAGATGGAGTTGATAATGACTGATTTTAGTAAAATTTTAGATAAAGCTAAAGAGCTTGAGGCCAAAATGAAAGAAAGCCAACAAAAGATTAAGGAAATTAGAGTTGAAGGAGTTTCGGGTTCAAACTCTGTAAAGATAACTTTGGATGGAGAGGGAGAGATGCAAACGATAAAGTTATCTGATGAAATTATGAAAGAAGACAAAACCATAATTGAAGATTTAATTGTTGCAGCACATAATAGTGCTAAATCTCAACTTAAATCAAAAACAACTGAGGAAATTTCAAAAGCAACAGGTGGGTTTGGAATTCCAGGTTTCAAATGGCCCTTATAAAATATGGAAAATGGTAATGAGATAGATGATTTAATTAAACTGATATCAAAATTGCCTGGCTTGGGTCCTAAATCAGCAAAGCGGATTGTATTAAAGTTAATTAATAACAGAGATGAATTAGTAAAGCCTTTAGCAAAATCATTAGCGGATGTTTATAAAAATATTTCTAGGTGCAAAATTTGTGGGGCTCTAAAATCTATTTCAATAGAGTGTGATTATGAAAATTGTAAAATTGTAGATAAAAAATATGAAAAAATTTGTGTTGTAGAAAATATATCTGACCAGTGGAGTATAGAAAGTTCAAATATATATAAAGGTTATTTTCACATATTAGGAGGCACTATTTCATCAGCTGGACAAAAAAAAGAGGATTTATTAATTAATTCTTTAGTGCAAAGAGTTAAAAAAGATAAGATAGAAGAGGTAATACTTGCAACTAGTGCAACTGTGGAAGGTCAAACAACTGCATACTACATTCAAGATAGTCTAAAAAATTTAGATGTTAAAATTACTAAATTAGCTCAAGGTTTACCAGTCGGAGGAGAGATTGAAAGTCTAGATGATGGTACTTTATTTTCTGCTTTTAAAAATCGATCTAATTTGGTTTAGAGCTCAGATTAGATTTTTTTTTCAATCTATTTAAATGAAGTAATGGTTCAGTATAACCTGAAGGCTGTTCTTTACCTTTAAACACTAAATCACACGCAGTTTGAAATGCTATAGAGTTTTCATAATCACCACTCATTTTAACATATAGTGGATCATCTTTATTCTGGTCGTCTACTATTTTTGCCATTTCTTTCATTATTTCAGTTACTTGTATTTTTGTTGTAATACCATGATGTATCCAGTTTGCTAGATGCTGAGATGAAATTCTAAGAGTGGCCCTGTCCTCCATCAAACCTATGTTGTTAATATCTGGCACTTTAGAACAACCCACACCTTGATCGACCCATCTTACAACATAACCTAATAAAGTTTGTGCAGAATTAGAAATTTCTTTATTTATATCTTCTACAGACCAATTAGGTCTGTCTGCTATTGGGATTGTTAAGAGATCATCAAGCTCAGCTGGTTTTCTATCAATTAATTTTTTTTGTTCGTTAAAAATATTTATTTCATGATAGTGTAAAGCATGTAACGCAGCTGCTGTTGGAGAAGGAACCCATGCGCAGTTTGCACCTGCTTTTAGGTGTCCTGTTTTTTGCTCCATCATATCTTTCATTTTATCAGGCATTGCCCACATTCCTTTTCCAATTTGAGCTTTACCGGAAAAACCACAACTTAAACCAATATCAACATTGTTGTTTTCGTATGCAGTAATCCATTTAGATGACTTCATATCACCTTTTTTAATCATGGGACCAGCTTCCATTGATGTATGCATTTCATCACCTGTTCTATCTAAGAATCCAGTATTAATAAAAAAAACTCTATTTTTAAGACTTCTAATACATTCTTTTAAATTTGCTGAGGTTCTTCTCTCTTCATCCATAATACCAATTTTACAAGTGTACTTAGGTAAATTTAGAACTTCCTCAACTTTAGAAAAAATTAAATCTGTAAATGCCGTCTCATCTGGACCATGCATTTTAGGTTTTACAATATAAACTGATCCAGTTCTTGAATTATTTTTATTTTTAATATCATGTAGCGCGGCTGCTGTAGTTATAAATGCATCCATAATACCCTCAGGTATTTCACTACCATCACTCAATAAAATTGAAGGGTTTGTCATAAGATGACCAACGTTTCTTACAAGCAAAAGGCTCCTACCATGTAACTTTAAACCTTTACCATCTTTTGAGATATAACTTCTGTGTGGATTTAATTTTCTCTCAAATAATTTCCCTTCTTTTTCAAATTTTGACTTAAGGTCTCCTTTCATTAGACCTAGCCAATTTCGATAACAAATAATTTTATCTTCTGAGTCAACTGCTGCTACACTATCTTCATTATCACAAATTGTTGATACTGCAGATTCTATTATAATATCACTTATACCCGCATGATCTTGTTGGGCAGCAAAAGCTCTTGAGTCTTTTAGAATTTCAATATGTAAATTATTATTTTTTAAAATAATTGCAGATGGATTGTCACTTTCACCTCTGTGTCCAATAAATTTATTTTCATCTTCCAAATCAAAAATATCAGCACCTTTCAAAACTTTTAATTTTCCATATTTTACAGCAAAACTTGTAATTTTATTCCAACTTAATCCTGCTAATGGAAAGTACTTATCTAAAAAATCTCTTCCATATTTTATAACCATTTCACCTCTTAAAGGGTCATACCTTTCAGATACGCTATCTTCAGATTGTTCAATTACATCTGTACCATAAAGACTATCATATAAACTCATCCATCTAGCATTTGCAGCATTTAACGCATACCTTGCATTCATGACAGGAACAACCAACTGAGGTCCTGCTATACTCGCAATTTCTTCATCAACATTTTCAGTTTCTATTTTAAAATCAGCCCCCTCATTTTTTAAATAACCAATTTCTAATAAAAATTTTTTATACTCATCTGAATTAAATTCTTTCCCTTTATTTTTGATATGCCAATCATCAATTTTGTTCTGCAATTCTTCTCTAAATTTAATTAATTCTTTATTTTTTGGTACAAGCTCATCAAGGGTTTTTTCCATACCCGACCAAAAATTTTCTGAAGATACATTTGTATTCTTTAATAATTCATCATTTACAAAGTTTGATAGCTTTTCAGATACTTGTAGATTATTAATTTTAATGTATTTTTCTTGCATAGCACTTTAATTCGTACCCCATCTGTATATTTGCCTGAGAGCTTTACTCCTTCGGCGGAAATCAATCTCTTTCCAGAGTGTTATGCTTTAATCGGTCCTTTTGCCTGAGAGTTTCCGGGGTGGTTGCTCCTTCGGCGCTATAAATAGTCTCTCCCGATGTTTAATTTGTATCTCTTAAAAGAATTAAGTCAATTAATAAGAATTACACCTTATTTAATATCATTTTATTGCCTTTTTTGTATTTTAACCATCCGCTATAAATAAAACATGAAAAATTATCTAAATTTTGAAACAGAAATTAAAGATCTAGAAAACGAACTAGAAAAATTGAAAGATCCTTACAATCAAGAGGGATTATCAGAAGTTGATACTCAAAAAATTTCAAGTACTCAAATTGAAATAGATGAAAAATTAAAAAATATTTATTCCAATTTAGATCCTTGGCAGACTACTATGGTTGCTCGCCATGAAGACAGACCAAAAGCAAAATTTTTTATAGATAATTTGTTCGAAGACTTCATCTCACTATCTGGAGATAGGTATTACGGAGAAGATAAATCAGTTTTAACTGGATTTGCAAAATTTAATGGAAAATCTGTTTTAGTTATAGGTCAAGAAAAAGGAGAAGATTTAGACAGTAGGATTGAGAGAAATTTTGGAATGATGAGGCCTGAGGGTTATAGAAAAACTATAAGATTAATGAACTTAGCAAACAAATTTAATATTCCTATAATCTCTTTTATTGATACTCCAGGAGCATATCCAGGTGTAGGAGCTGAAGAGCGAGGACAGGCTGAGGCGATTGCAAAATCAATCGAATGCTGTATGGAGCTTAAAGTTCCAACAATTGCAATAGTTATAGGTGAGGGTGGTTCTGGTGGAGCAATAGCATTAGCTTCATCAAATAAAGTCCTAATGCTAGAAAATGCAATTTATTCAGTAATATCCCCTGAGGGATGTGCAACTATTCTATGGAGAGATCCAAAAAAAATGCTTGATGCTGCAAAAGCTATGAAACTTTCAGCTAAAGATTTATTAAAATTAAAAGTTATTGATGAAATAATTGAAGAACCCTTAGGTGGTGCACACAGAGATAGAGATATTATATTAAACAATGTCAGACAAACTTTAACAAAAAATTTAAATTATTTTGATGAATTTTCTTCCGAAGAAATAATGAATGAGAGAAAAAATAAATTTCTTAAAATTGGAAGAAGTGATGGTTTTATGACTAGCACTGAAGATTTAAGCACATTAACAATTAAGAAAAATAATTTAGACAAACTTCTAAAATCAAAAAAATTTATAATAGCACTTATTGGTGGATTAATTTTAGTTTCTTCAATCTTTTTACTAATTTAAATTCTATAAGGCTCCACAACAGTTTTTAAATTTTTTTCCTGTAGCCTCACACCTGTCATTTCTAGAAATTTTTTGATTTTTTTTTATTAACAATAAACATTTTGGATTATCAGATAGATTTATTTTTTTTGAATTTTTTTCTTCGTTATTTGACTCCACTACTACTTTTAAGTTCATTAGTATTGTCACGTAATCTAATTTTAATTTTTCTAAAAGATTTGAAAATAATTCAAATGCTTCTTTTTTATATTCAACTAATGGATCTCTCTGACCATAAGATCTTAACCCTATAACTTGTCTTAATTGCTCCAAATATTGGATGTGTGATTTCCAATTTAAATCGATTGATTGAAGAAAAATTCTTTTTTCAATTTCTTTTGCATGATCCTTACCTAAAAGTTTTATCCGATCGTTTCTTGTTTCTTGAAATTTATTAAAAATCTTTTCTCTAAAATCTTTGTCTTTTGTCTCAATTAAATCTTTAAACTCAGTTTCCTCAAAACTTTTTCCAATTATTTGCTTAGTCTTATTGTTAAATTCATTGCTTTTTGGATTTGATAAATTTGAAATTTTTAACTTTATTAATTCATCAGATATTTCTTTTATAAATTCATTCGAATAATCAAAGATATTTTCACTGTTCATCGCATTTTTTCTTTGCGAAAATACAACATGCCTTTGATCATTAAGAACATTATCAAATTTGATAAGTGTTTTTCTTATATCAAAATTTCTAGCCTCCACTTTCTGCTGCGCTCTCTCTAATGCTTTATTAATCCATGGATGATCGATACTCTCACCGTCTTTAAGCCCAAGTTTTTCGAGCATGCTATTCATCGACTCTGATCCAAAAATTCTCATTAAATCATCCTCTAGACTGACATAAAATACAGAACTACCTTCATCTCCTTGTCTTCCAGATCTTCCTCTAGCCTGGTTATCTACTCTTCTAGACTCCATTCTCTCTGTGCCAATTACAAATAAACCACCTAAGGATTTAATTTTATCTTTATTTATTTTAAGCTGGTCTTCTGGAATAGAGCCCTTCTTGCCACCAAGTTGAATATCAACTCCTCTTCCCGAAATACTTGTTGTAATAATTAATGAATTCTCTTTTCCTGCATTTGCAATTATCTCTGCTTCATTTTCATGATTTTTTGCATTTAACACTACATGTTTAATATTTTTTTGATTTAACAAATTTGAATAAACTTCAGATTTATTAATACTTGAGGTAAATACTAAAATAGGCTGACCTAATTTATTTCTTTCAATTATTTTTTCTATAATTGCATCATTCTTTTCTTTTTCTGTTCTAAAAATTAAATCATTAAAATCCTTTCGGATCATTTCTTTATTTGTTGGAATAACAACAACAGGTAGATTATAAATTTCAAAAAATTCTTCAGATTCTGTTGCAGCTGTTCCAGTACAACCAGATATTTTTTTATAAAGTTTAAAATAATTTTGATAAGTTATTGAAGCTAACGTTTGATTTTCAGCTTGAACTTGAATTTTTTCTTTGGCCTCTAATGCTTGATGTAAACCATCTCCAAAACGTCTGCCTTCTAAAATTCTTCCAGTAAGTTCATCAATAATTTTAAGAATTCCATCTTTAACAATATAGTCTCTACCCTTTTCAAATAAGTGATTTGCTCGTAAAGCCTGATTAACATGGTGAACTAAATGTAAATTTTCTGGATCATAAAAATTATTATTTTTTAGAATACCAGCGTTAGAAAAAAGTTTTTCGACATTATTAATTCCATCATTTGTTAATAAAACACTCTTTTCTTTTTCATCTATTTCAAAATCTTTATTATTTAAGATTCTAATTAGTTTATCAATTGCCAGATATTGGGCAGTTTTATCTTCAGCTGCTCCAGAAATTATTAAAGGTGTTCTTGCCTCGTCAATCAAACATGAATCTATTTCATCTACTATTGAAAAATTATGATCTCTCTGAACCATTTGCTCTTCAGAAAATTTCATATTATCTCTCAAGTAATCAAAACCTAATTCACTATTGGTTGCATAAGTGATATCACAATTATAATTTTTTTTACGTTCAGCATCATCTTGATGGTTGTTAATAAATCCCGAAGAAAGACCAAGAAAATTATAAATTTGTCCCATTTCAATTGAGTCTCTTTTTGCAAGATAATCATTTACAGTTACTATATGAACACCTTTACCACTTAATGCATTTAAATAAGCAGCAAGTGTAATGGTTAAAGTTTTTCCTTCTCCAGTTCTCATTTCAGCAATTTTGCCTTGATGTAAAGCTACACCTCCGATTAATTGAACGTTAAAGTGTCTTTCATTTCTTGTTCTTTTGGCAGCCTCTCTGACTAAAGCAAAAGCCTCAGGAAGTAACTCATCTAAAGATTTTCCATCTTTTATCTGATTTTTAAATTCATAAGTTTTTTTCGGAAAGTCAGCGTCATTTAAATTTTTAAAATCTTCCTCGTGTAAGTTTATTTTTTCAACAATTTTGGCAATTCTATCTAGCTCTTTTTGATTACTAGATTTGATAAATTTTGTTATTAAATTTAATGGGTTAAACATGACTATTTGATTTATTCTTTACTTATATTGTTTAATATATGTATTAAATAAATAATTTAAACAATATGGGAATTAATTTAACAAATTTTTTATCTTCTAAATCAAAAAATACTAAAATGATTGATTTTCAAGACCTTGATCATATCGATGGACTTTCAATTTCAGTTGTTTCTGCAAATTTATATAAGGATATAAGAGATGATTTAGCTCTATTTTATTTCAGAGAAGGTGCAAATTATGCTTCTGTTTACACTCAATCAAAAATAGTATCTGAAAATATAAAATGGAATATTAACCAAAGGCCAAAAAAAATATTTTCTCTTATTGTAAACACAAGAAACGCCAATGCTTTCACAGGAAAGCAAGGTTATGAAAGTTTAAAAAAAATAGCAGATTTAACAGTTAAACAATTAAACAAAAAACAAGAAGAAGATGAAGAGAATCCTAAAAAAATTTCCGCAAAAAATATAATTTTTGGCTGCACAGGCACTATTGGAGAAAGTTTCCCTTATGAAAAGATTTCTAAAAATATTCCAAACTTAATAAATAAAATTCGTTATACGCAAAATAAATTTATCTGGATGAAAGCAGCTCTTGCAATTATGACCACAGACACAAAGCCAAAATTAGCTATGGAAGAATGTAATATAGGAAATGAAAAAGTAAAAATTTATGGTATTGCCAAAGGATCTGGCATGATACACCCAAACATGGCTACAACACTCGCATATATATTCACTGATGCAACTTTATCTAATGATATTTTAGGAAAGTTATTAAAAAAAAATATATCAAATACATTTAATGCAATAACTTGTGATGGAGACACAAGCACTAACGATATGGCAACTATTTTTGCGACTAATGAAGTTAAAAACTCACAAGTAAAAAGTATAAATGAGAATAAAATTAAAAGTTTTGATAAAGCTTTAAATAATATTCTTTTGAATTTAGCCAAAAGAGTTGTTTCAGATGGAGAAGGATCATCTAAATTTATTACAATAAATGTTAGTAAATGCAAAAACGAGATAGAAGCTAAAAAAATTGCCTTTTCAGTTGCTAACTCTCCATTGGTAAAAACTGCGATTGCAGGAGAAGATCCAAATTGGGGACGAGTAATTATGGCAATCGGTAAAGCAGGACCTAAGGTTAATTTAAATAAATTATTAATAAAGTTTGGAAATATAACAATTGTAGAAGGTGGAAAATTAAATCAAAGTTACGATGAAAAGCAAACAGCAAAATACATGAAAGCTGAAAATATAAAAATAAATATTGAAATTTTTACCGGAAAGAAAAATTTCACAGCTTATACAATGGATTTAACGAAAAAATATATTGAAATTAATGCAGATTATAGAAGTTAACTTATTGAAAAAACAAATTTTATTATTAATTAAAAATTATGATAAAATATAAACTAATCTGTAAAAATTGTAATTTAAAATTTGATAGTTGGTTTGCATCCTCGAACGAATATGAAAGATTAAAAAAGAAAAAACTTTTGAATTGCCATAAGTGCAATTCAGTAAAGGTTGAAAAAACAATTATGGCACCTCAGCTAATTGGTCATAAGTCGAAAACTGATGAAAAAATAAACTTAAAAAAATATAATAAAGTAAAAAAAACTATAATAGATTATCAAAAATTTATTAAAGATAATTTCAAATATGTTGGTGATAATTTTGCTTATGAGGCCAGATCAATTCATTATAATGGTAAAAAAAAAACAAAGGGTATTTATGGAAGCGCATCAAAGGAGGATTTAAAAGAATTAAAAGAAGAGGGTATAGATGCTCAAATGATCCCCTGGATAGACGAAAATGAAAATTAGTTTTTGATAAACTTTCCTATATAGTTTACAGATAAATCTTTTGAAATATTCCATTCATCCTTAATAATATTAAAATTCATACCCTCTAATTTATTAAGAGATAAATCGTATTTCATTAAAATTTTTTTAAGATCCTCAGGTTTTACAAATTTTTCCCATTCATGTGTTCCTATTGGAAGCCATCTCAAAACATACTCTGCTCCAATAATCGCAAAAACATAAGATTTTAAAGTTTTATTTATTGTTGCAATAAACATAAGTCCATTTTTTTTCAAAAGTTTTGAGCAGGACTTTAGAAAAAAATCTATATCTTCTACATGTTCAACAATTTCCATATTTAAAACTACATCAAATTTTTTTTCAATTTTAAGTTTTTCAGGTGATGAACATAAATAATTAATTTTTAGTTTATTTTTTTTTGAATGAAGTTTTGCAATTTTTATATTTTTATCAGATGCATCAATACCTGTTACATTGGCACCCATTCTCGACATCGGTTCAGACAATAATCCTCCACCACATCCAATATCTAAAATATTTATTCCAGATAAAGGTTTAGATTTATTTTTTAATTTAAAATTATTGATAATATTTTCCTTTATATATTTAATCCTAATTGGATTAAATTTATGAAGTGGTTTGAATTTACCTTCTGGATCCCACCATTCATCTGCCATTTTAGAAAATTTATCTATTTCTTTTTTATTTACACTAGTCATTTAGATAAATAGTTGACATAATAATTTAGATGTATTTTATCCATTATTTATTAAATATTAATAATTAAAGCTAGCATGAAAACAGTCGTATTAAAATTTGGTGGAACATCTGTAGGAAGCATAGATAGAATTAAAAAGGTGTGCAGAATAGTTGCTTTTTACAAAAAGAAAAAAAATAGAGTAGTAGTTGTTTCATCAGCAATGAGTGGTGTGACAAATGAGCTAGTAAATAAATCTAAACAGATTAGTAACAATTTTGACAGAGCCGAATATGATGCACTTGTTTCAACTGGAGAACAAGTTTCATGTGCGCTTATTGCAGGAAGATTAAAACATAATGGATTTAAATCAAGATCTTGGATGTCTTGGCAATTACCTATTTTAACAGATGGTCCTCATTCAAGTGCAAGAATTAGTTTAGTGGGTATTAAAGAACTAAATACATATATTAAGTCAGGCGGCATACCTATAATCACAGGTTTTCAGGGTGTAAGTAAAGATTTAAGAATTACAACAATCGGAAGAAGTGGATCAGATGCAACTGCAATTATGCTCTCAAAATTTATTAAAGCTGATGAGTGTATAATATATACTGACGTAGATGGAGTTTATACTACTGATCCAAGGCAGTATAAAAAAGCAAAAAAAATTAAAAAAATTTTTTATGACGAGATGCTGGAAATGGCATCTCTCGGCTCAAAAGTAATGCAGCCTACATCGGTTCAGGATGCAAAGTTGAATAAGATTGATGTCAAAGTAAAATCTTCCTTTGTATCAAAATCTGGTACTTTAATAACAAATTCTAAAAAAGCATTTAGTGACCAAATTATTACTGGAATTTCATCTACAAAAAATGATGCTAAAATTACAATTATAGGAGTAAAAGATAGACCTGGTGTTGCTGCTTCTATTTTTAAACCACTATCGAAAAATCTTATCAACGTAGATATGGTGGTTCAAAATATATCTTTAGATGGAAAAGAGACAGATCTTACATTTACTATAAAAGCTGATGATTTAAAAAAAACAGAAAAATTAATTAAACAAAATAAAAAAATAACTTTTAAAAAATTATCTTTTGATAAAGGTGTTTCTAAAGTTTCAATTATAGGCGTTGGCATGATAACGACTCCAGGCATAACATATAGAATGTTCCAGGCACTAGCCTCAAAAAAAATTAATATTTTGGTTATTTCCACCTCAGAGATAAAAATTTCAGTTCTAGTTTCTGTTAAGCATGTTAAAAGAGCAATAGCTGCTTTACATAAAGAATTTAAATTAGATTAATTATAATGAGTGTGAGACCATTTAGAGATATTAAAAGAAGAAAAACAAAAGTAATAAACGTTGGAAAAGTAAAGATTGGGGGCGATAATCCAATCTCTGTTCAATCAATGACGAATACTTTAACTACAGATGTTAAAGCAACCATAAATCAAATTAACGATATAGCTGAGGAAGGTGCTGATATTGTAAGAGTGTCCTGTCCAGATGAGAACTCTTCAAAAGCATTAAAAGAAATAATAAAACATGTATCAATACCAGTAGTTGCAGATATACATTTTCATTATAAAAGAGCTATTGAGGCAGCAGAAAATGGAGCTAGCTGTTTAAGAATTAATCCAGGAAATATTGGAGATGAAAGAAAGATACATGAGGTATTGAAAGCCGCAAAGAATAATAATTGTTCAATAAGAATTGGAGTAAATGCAGGTTCTCTGGAAAAAGATATTTTAGATGAATTTAAAGAGCCTTGTCCAGAGGCATTAGTTAAAAGTGCTTTAAGAAATATTAAAATTTTAGAGGATAAAGATTTTTTTAATTTTAAGATAAGTGTCAAATCATCAGATGTATTTCTTTCGATAGCAGCATATAGACAACTATCTAAAGTTATAGATTATCCTTTACACCTTGGAATTACAGAGGCAGGAAGTTTTGTATCTGGGAGTATAAAATCATCTATAGGGCTTGGTAGTTTATTAATGGATGGAATTGGAGATACTATTAGAATTTCTTTATCTGACAACCCAACTCAAGAAGTGAAAATTGGTAATGAGATATTAAAATCACTAAATCTGAGAAATAGAGGAGTAAAGATCATTTCTTGCCCTTCTTGTGCAAGACAAGCATTTCAGGTAATTGATACTGTCAAAATATTGGAAGAGAAACTAGCTCATATAAAAACACCAATAACACTATCAATTATTGGCTGTGTTGTTAATGGACCAGGAGAAGCTGCAATGACAGATATAGGAATTACTGGAGGGGGAAAAGGAAATAATATGCTTTATTTATCTGGTGTTCAAAATGAAAAAGTTTTGACTGATGACATAATTAATAAGGTTGTCAGTGAAGTCGAGAAAAAAGTATCTGAACTAGAGAACTAATTATGATACCCCTAAAAACAGTTGAGGAATTAATAATAAAACATTCATCTATAGAAAAAGATTTATCCACTGGTGGATTAGATAACAAGTTATTTGCTGAAAAATCAAAAGAATACTCAGATTTAAATGAGATCGTTGAAAGCGCCAAAGATTATATTTCTTTTCAAACTGAAAAAGAAGAATTAGAGAAAATATTAAATGATAGCTCTGCCGATGGAGAGTTAAAAAAAATGGCAGATATAGAATTGATAGATTTACAAAATCGATATGAAGCTAATGAAAAAAAACTAAAATTATTTTTGTTACCAAAGGATGAAGCAGATAAAAAAAATGCTATTATTGAAATAAGAGCAGGGACAGGTGGATTGGAAGCAAGTTTATTTGCATCAGATTTATTTAAAATGTATGAAAAAGTTAGTCACAAAAAAAAATGGTCTTTAGAATTAATCTCAATATCTAGAAGTGATGCAGGAGGTTTAAAAGAAGTTATAGCTTCAATTAAAGGCACTAATATTTACTCAACACTAAAGTATGAGAGTGGAGTTCATAGAGTACAGAGGGTTCCAGATACCGAAACTCAAGGAAGAGTTCATACATCAGCAGCAACAGTAGCTGTTTTGCCTGAAGCGGAAGAGGTAGATTTAAAAATAAATGACTCTGACTTAAGAATAGATGTATTTAGAGCAGGTGGACCAGGTGGACAATCTGTTAATACGACGGATAGTGCCGTAAGAATTACTCACATCCCAACCGGTTTAAGTGTGTCTCAACAAGATGAAAAATCACAACATAAAAATAAAGCTAAAGGAATGAAAATTTTGAGAGCTAGACTTTATGAACTAGAAAGATCTAGAATAGATCAAGAAAGATCGCAAGATCGTAAGACAAAAATTGGTACAGGAGATAGGTCAGAAAGAATAAGAACTTACAATTTTCCACAAGGAAGAGTCACTGATCATAGAATAAATTTAACACTTCATAAATTAGATGAATTCTTGGAGGGAGAGGCTTTTGATGAGATGATAGAGTCATTAACATTACAAGCTCAAGAAGAAAGTTTAAGTAATTTAAACAAATGAATATTTCTTCAGCAATAAATAAAGGTAAAAAAATTTTAAGAGATAGCTCTATTTTAACTGCTGACCTAGATTCAGAAATTCTGATGGCTAAAGCAATTAATAAAGATAGAAAATATGTTTTAATGAATTCAAATGAAAATATTGACCAATGTATTTTTAATAATTTTGAAAAATTAATTGAGGCTAGATCTAAAAGAAAACCTATAGCTTATTTAACGAACAAAAAATTTTTTTGGAATACAGAATTTTATGTAAACGAGAATACTTTAATCCCTCGTCCTGATACAGAGTTGATAATTGAAAATGTTTTAAATTTAACTAAAAATAAAAACCAATTAAGTATTTTAGATATTGGAATAGGATCTGGATGTATTCTTTTGTCAATATTAAAAGAGAAAAAAAATTTTTATGGAACAGGAATAGACATAAGTAAAAATTGTTTAAAAATAAGCAAATTTAATGCTATTAAACTAAAAATATTATCAAGGCTAAAATTAATTAAATCAAATGTTGACAAATTCAATATAGGCAAATATGATTTAATTGTTTCTAATCCTCCTTATATTA
>CACPOX010000012.1 GCA_902635665.1 uncultured Pelagibacteraceae bacterium | reverse complement strand
CTCCTGGCTTTCTTCCTGACAAGAATCTTGAATAGTTTTCAATACCAGCGCAAGAGCCAGTTGCTTCAATCATTTCAAGATCAAATTTAGTTCTTTCTTCTAATCTTTGCGCCTCTAATAATTTATTTTCAGCACGGTGTTTTTTTAAAGTTACTTCTAATTCTTTTTTAATATTAATTACTGCTTGCTCAATTGTAGGTTTTGGGGTGATATAGTGACTGTTGGCATAAACTTTTACTAAACTTAATTCTCTTACTTTATCACCAGTTAACGGATCAAACTCTTCTATCTGTTCAAGCTTATCTCCAAATAAACACAACCTCCAAGCTCTATCCTCTAAGTGTGATGGAAAAATTTCTAAGTATTCTCCTCTTGCTCTAAATGTTCCTCTATAAAAATTTTGATCATTACGTTTGTATTGAAGAGCAACTAAAGACTTAATTATTTCTTCTCTATTATAATCATAATTTTTTTGAAGTGTTAAAGTCATTTTGCTATATGCTTCAACAGACCCAAGACCATAAATACAAGAAACACTCGCAACAATTAATACATCATCTCTTTCTAAAAGAGATCTAGTTGCTGAGTGTCTCATCCTATCAATTTGTTCATTAATAGAGGCCTCTTTCTCAATATACGTGTCCGATCTTGGTACATAAGCCTCAGGAGTGTAATAGTCATAGTATGAAACGAAATATTCAACAGCATTTTCAGGAAAAAAGGTTTTCATTTCCCCATAAAGTTGAGCAGCAAGAGTTTTATTTGGAGCTAAAATCAAGGCAGGTCTATTGGTAGCTTCAATAACTTTAGCCATAGTAAAAGTTTTTCCAGATCCTGTTACACCAAGTAAAACTTGATTAAATTGATCTTTGTTAGCACCATTAACTAATTTTTTTATGGCCTCTGGCTGATCTCCTGCAGGTTTAAAATCAGATTTAATTTTGAATTTTTTTCCACCCTCTAGTTTTCCACCAATTTTAGAATTTTTACTCTGAATATCTGTAATTAAATCTTGATAAGTATTTTCCATATATTAAACAACGTAGTAGAATTTATTTATATTTCAATGAGCATAATATCGGACAGTTTAAAGAAGATTAAACCATCACCTACTATTGCTGTTACTCAAAAAGCAAGAGAATTAAAAGCTGCTGGAAAAGATGTTATTGGACTTGGTGCAGGAGAACCAGATTTTGATACTCCAGATAATATTAAGCAAGCAGCTATAAAAGCTATTAATGATGGTGATACTAAATACACTGCTGTTGATGGCACTCCAGCATTAAAAAAAGCAATTGTGGAAAAATTTAAAAAAGAAAACAATTTAGTTTATACAACTGATCAAATTACAGTCGGCGCTGGAGGAAAACATGTAATTTATAATGCAATGATGGCTACATTAAACGATGGTGATGAAGTAATAGTACCTGCTCCCTATTGGGTCTCATATCCTGATATGGTTTTATTAGCAGGAGGAAAACCAGTAATAATGGAATGCAATGAAAAACAAGGTTTTAAAATAAATCCAAATGATCTTGAGAAATATATAACACCAAAAACAAAATGGATTATTCTTAATTCGCCTTCAAATCCAACCGGAGCATGTTATTCAGAGCAAGATATAAAAGCAATTGCAGATATTTTGGAAAAACATAATCATGTGTATATTTTAAGCGATGATATTTATGAGCATGTGACTTATGAGGGTTTTAAATTTTTTACAATTGCTCAAATTGAAAGTTTAAAAGATAGAGTGCTTACAATGAATGGTGTAAGCAAAGCTTATTCAATGACAGGCTGGAGAATAGGGTATGCAGCTGGTCCAAAAGATATTGTTAAAGCTATTGCTAAAATTCAATCACAATCAACAACCAATCCTTCTTCTATTAGCCAAGCCGCTGCAGTTGAGGCACTTAGTGGAACACAAGACTTTATTAAGGAAAGAGCTAATTCTTTTCAGGAGAGAAGAGATTTTGTTGTTAATACTTTAAATGCGATAGATGGAATTGAATGTCTGAATCCAGATGGAGCGTTCTATGTTTTTCCAAGTTGCAAAGGTTTAATGGGTAAAAAAGATCCAAATGGAAATGAAATTAAATCTGATACTGATTTTGTTCAATCATTATTAGAGAATAGTGGAATTGCTGTAGTCCAGGGTTCTGCATTTGGTTTAGAAGGTTTTTTCAGAATTTCTTATGCAACATCAATGGATAATCTTAAGAAAGCAATGGATAAAATATCTAGTTTTTGTAAATCCTTAAGTTAATGAAAACAGCCTTAGTCTTTGGTTCAACAGGTTTAGTTGGTGGTCATCTTCTTGATCAATTAATAAAAAATGAGAACTATAATAAAATTAAACTTTTTGTACGTTCAGAAATCATCATTAATGACCTTAAAGTTGAGATTGTTAAAACTGATTTTAATAATATGGAAAAGCATAAAGAAGAGATGAAAGGTGACCACTGTTATTTTTGCATTGGTACTACAAAGCAAAATTCACCTGATAAAAATGAATATAGAAGAGTTGAACTTGATTTACCAAAACAAATCGCACAAATAACAAAATCTAACTCAGTAAATTCATTCGTTTTTGTCTCTTCAGGCTATGCAGATCCTAATAGTTCAGGAGATTATTTAAAATTTAAAGGATTAGTAGAGGAAGAGTTAAAAAGATTGAGTTTTAATAAACTTGGAATAATGAGACCTTCTTTTTTAATTGGAGATAGAAAAGAAAAAAGATTAGGAGAGAAATTAGGTATTTTTGTATTTAAATTATTATCACCTTTATTTTTAGGACCA
This sequence comes from uncultured Pelagibacteraceae bacterium, assembly GCA_902635665.1. Classification (GTDB taxonomy): domain Bacteria; phylum Pseudomonadota; class Alphaproteobacteria; order Pelagibacterales; family Pelagibacteraceae; genus Pelagibacter. The sequence continues at coordinate 32,225 of CACPOX010000012.1, read as the reverse complement.
TTAAAAAAAATGAAACCAATTCATTCTAAAAAAGTTGCAAAAGCAATGATTAAAATTTCTAATGGTGACTTTAGACAACAAGTATTCGAGTCTAATGAAATAGTTGAAATTAGTAATAATTAATTTTTAAAATTTAAAATATTCTTTTATGTCTTTTTGAAACAATAAGTAAATACAAGAAATCTGAAATAAAGTATTCAAACTTAAAATAAATCTTACAACCAATTCATTAAATCCTATTTCTGGTATAGGTCCATAAGGAGCAGCAAAACTTACATTTATTGCCCCAATTAAATCTAATAAACCAATCACATTCCAACACAGCAAAAGACCCCATAGTATAGTGCTTGGTTTTTTTATAATGTGGTAAACTAAAAATAAAGCAGTTATCCCAATAAAAAAGTCACCCACAAAAGGAATTATCCATTCGGATGGTGCCGAACGTTCATTTTCGGTAAAAATCCAAAACAAAAACAAACTTGACCCAACTGCTCTGAATGACATCCATCCAGTTACAAAAATAATCCAATTTAATTTCATTTTTTAGTGAGATAAAAATTTTTCTGCTTCAAGTGCAGCCATACATCCCATACCTGCAGCGGTTACAGCTTGTCTAAATGTTTTGTCTTTTACATCTCCAGCTGCATAAACACCGGGAACATTAGTTTCTGTTGAGTCAGGTTTGGTAATTAAATATCCCTCATTATCCATTTTTAATTGATCTTTAAAAAGTTGAGTAGCTGGATCATGACCAATAGCAATGAATACGCCATCAAGTTTTAATTCTTGTATTTTATTTGTTTTAACATTTTTAATCTTTATTCCTTTGACATTTTTAGGATCTTTATCACCTAACACATCTTCAATTACAGAGTCCCAAATTATTTCTATTTTTTTATTTTCCATTAATTTTTTTTGAAGCATTTTTTCAGCTCTTAAACTATCTCTTCTGTGGATTAATTTTACTTTAGATGCAAACTTTGTAAGGAACATTGCTTCTTCAACCGCTGCATTACCTCCTCCAACTACAGCAACTTCTTTATTTTTAAAAAAGAAACCGTCACAAGTTGCACAAGCAGAAACTCCAAATCCTCTAAATTCCTGTTCTGATTTTATATTTAACCATCTTGCTTGAGCTCCAGTAGAAATAATAATGCTATCAGCAGTATATTTCTGACCACTATCACCAATTGCTTCAAATGGTGAACTTTTTAAATTTACAGATCCAATATGGTCTTCAATCATTTCAGTTCCAACTGCTTTTGCTTGTTCTTTCATTTGATCCATTAACCATGGCCCCTGAATAACTTCAGAAAATCCTGGATAATTTTCAACATCAGTTGTCGTTGTTAATTGTCCTCCCGGCTCAGATCCATAAACTAAAATAGGATTTAACATTGCACGAGCAGCATAAACTGCTGCAGTGTATCCAGCTGGACCTGATCCAATTATTAACACTTTTGTGTGTTTAGTTGGATTTTGACTCATATGAAAGCTATATAGTGATTAATGACTAAATTAAAAGGTATTTTATTAACTCAAGGTATGCATGGCATGATAAGCCAGGTAGAAGGTTTAGCTAAAGCTTTAGATTTGGATTTTACACACCATAAGGTTGAACTAAATAATTTTTGGAAAATTGTTCCTCCAAAATTGACTCCAATATCACAAAATGTCTATAAAAAAATAAACGAGTATGATTTTGATGTAATTATTTCATGTGGAAGAAAAAGTGTGATTCCATCAATCCACTTAAAAAGTATCTCAAAAAAAAAAGTTTCAAATATTCATATTCAAGATCCAAACGTAGATTTTAATCATTTTGATTTTATTGTTGCTCCCGAACATGATGGGATAAGCGGTACAAATATAATTAAAACAAAAGGTGCAATTCATTATTTAACGGAAAATGAAATTGAAGAAAATAGAAGTTATTTAAATTCATATATCAAACAGGATAATAGAAAAGTTTGGTGTTTGATAATGGGTGGTCCTACAAAATATTATGACTACTCAACAAAAAATATGAAGCATATATTTTCAATTTTTTACAAACTATTGAAAAAACATGATTTTCAACTTGTGGTGATACCTTCAATGAGAACACCATTAAATACTATACATTATGCAAAAGAGTTTTTTGGAGAAAATCACACTGTGATTATGAATGTTGATAAAAAAGCTTATCTTTCAGCTTTAGCAATTTCGGAAAATATAGTTGTTACATGTGACTCTAGCTCAATGATATCTGAAGCTGCTTTAACTGGAAAACCAATTTATGTTGCTAATATTTTACCCAAAAGAAAAGACGTTAGATTTCAGAATTTTAGAAATTTATTCAGAGAATTAAATATTACTAGAAACTTAGGTGAAGAAATTGAAAATTGGAACTATCAAAAATTAGATGAAACGAATAGAGTAGCAAAAATTATTAAAGAAAAAATTCAATTATAATGTCATTCTTAAATTCAATTAAAAATAATTCAAAGCAACACAATTTCCCTTTCGATCACTGGGAGTATAGCGATGCCTTGTCAGAAGATGCTATTGATGAAATAGTCAAAGCAGACATTCCTGATGTGAGTAAACATAATCTTAATTATGATGGAACAAGAGCAATAGATGGTGGAGCTGCAGAATTTAGACAAGGTATAGCTTCTGGAGGACAAGCAATAAAGTTTAGATGTTTTATTAATAAAGAAAATGCATCAAAATTTCCAAATTTAGTAAAATTTATAAACGAACTTCAATCTAAAGAAACATACGAAACAATTTCTAAAATGATAAATAAAGATTTATCAAATTCTTATGTTAGAGTTGAGGTTATATGTGATCGAGAGGGTTTTTGGTTAAAACCTCATTGCGACATAAAAGAAAAACTTATGTCAGGCTTAATATTTGTTAATAATACAAATGAATCTGAGGATTTAGGAACTGATTTTTACAATGAAAAATTAGAGAAAGTTAAGACACTTCCTTACAAACATAATTATGGCTATCTTTTTACAAGTGGACCAAACACTTGGCATGGTATGGAGAAGAAAAAGATCGTTAAAGAAAGACGATGTATTCAAGTAAATTATGTTACCTTTGAAACTGATTGGAAAGTAAATTCTTAAACGTCCTGAAGAGAAGTCACTTCTAATTTTTTTGTTTTTAGTGATCTAATTGCCTCTAAACAAGCTTGAGCAGTAGACATATTAGTACAGTAAGGAACTTTGTTCTTTAGTGTTGCTCTTCTTAAAGCTATTGCGTCACTTAATCGATGTTCACTGTTTCCGCCCCCAGTGTTTATCACCAACGCAATTTTTTTAGAGTCCAAAACATCTACTATATGTGGTGAACCTGTGCTTACTTTATTTATAATTTTACATTTCATCCGATGCTTTCGAATATATTCTGCAGTTCCTCTAGTTGCACATAATGTAAACTTAAGTTTAAGAAGTTCTTTAGCTAAATCTATTCCTTCATCTTTGTGACTATCTTTGAGAGATATAAAAGCTAATCCTTGTTTTGGTAATGAGTTAGCTGCTGCTATTTGACTTTTAGCAAAAGCCATTCCAAAATTTTTATCAAATCCCATAACTTCTCCTGTCGACTTCATCTCAGGCCCTAACAATAAGTCACTGTTTGGAAATTTATTAAATGGAAATACAGCTTCTTTAACTGCGTACATACCTTTAGATTTATCTTTTAAATTAAACTTAGATAACTTTTCACCAGCCATTATTCTTGATGCAATTTTAGCTAGGGGCAATCCTTTTGCTTTTGACACAAAAGGTACTGTTCGACTTGCTCTAGGATTTACTTCAATCACATAAATTTCATCTTTTTTAATTGCAAACTGTATATTCATGAAACCTTTAACATTTAAAGCTATTGCTAATTTTTTAGTTTGATTTTCAATTTCTTTAAGAAGGTATGGTTTAATTGATACAGGAGGTAGGCTACATGCCGAGTCTCCCGAATGAATTCCAGCTTCTTCGATATGTTGCATAATACCTGCGACATGAACTTGTTTTCCATCTGATATGGCATCCACATCCACTTCCATTGCATGATCGATAAATTTATCAATCAAAATTGGATTTTCCTCTGCAGCTTTAAAAGCTTCTTCAACAAATTTTTTAAGTTGATTTTTTTCATGAACGATTTCCATTGCTCTTCCACCTAAAACATACGAAGGTCTTACCATTAATGGTAATCCTATTTTATCTGCAATTTTTATTGCCTGATTAAATGTTTTTGCAATTCCACTTTCTGCTTGTTTTAAGTTTAATTTATTTAATAAATTTCTAAATCGATCTCTATCCTCTGCTAAATCAATAGAGGTATATTGGGTTCCTAAAATTGGAAGCTTATTGTCGTGTAAAAATTTAGCAAGCTTAATCGGAGTTTGGCCACCAAACTGGGCTATTACACCTATAAGGTTTCCTTTTTCTTGCTCTTTTTTAATTATATTAAAAACGTATTCTTCTTTTAAAGGTTCAAAGTATAATCGATCACTCGTATCATAGTCTGTTGATACTGTTTCAGGGTTGCAATTAACCATGATAGTCTCAAAACCTGCGTCTTTTAATGAAAAACTTGCCTGACAACAGCAATAATCAAACTCAATTCCTTGACCAATTCTATTTGGTCCACCTCCAAGAATAATTATTTTTTTCTTATTTGATGGATCAGCTTCACATTCAGAGTTAATTGAAAAATTTCTTTGATAAGTTGAGTACATATATGGAGTAAAAGATTTGAATTCAGCCGCACAAGTATCTACTTTTTTATAAACTGGAAGTATTTTAAGCGCTGATCTTTTTCTTCTAACAACGTCTTCAGAAGTTTTAGTTAATTCCGAAAGTTTTTTATCTGAAAATCCTATTGATTTTATTTTATTAAATTCTACAAAATCTTTAGGAAGTCCCTTGTTTTTGATCAGTGTTTCACAATCAACTATTTCTTTAATTTGTTCTAAAAACCAAGGGTCAATTTTAGATAAATTGTATATTCTCTTTAAGTTTATTTTTTTTCTAATTGCTTCAGCGACTAGCAATAGCTTATTCGGAATAGTTTCTTTAAGTTTCTTTTCAATTTGTTTTTTATTTAAATCAAAAATTCTGTCTAAACCTGAAAAACCTGTCTCCAGAGATACTAAAGCCTTTTGTAGAGATTCTTTAAAGTTTCTTCCTATTGCCATTGCTTCACCTACTGATTTCATAGATGTTCCTAAAGTTGCAGGAGAAGTTGAAAATTTTTCAAAAGTAAATCTTGGAATTTTAGTCACCACATAATCTATACTTGGCTCAAATGATGCGGGAGTAACTTTAGTTATTTCATTTTTTAATTCATCCAGAGTATAACCAACTGCTAATTTTGCAGCCACTTTCGCAATTGGAAATCCAGTTGCTTTTGATGCAAGTGCTGACGATCTTGATACTCGTGGGTTCATTTCAATTACAACCATTCGACCGTTTTTAGGGTTGATAGCAAATTGAACATTTGATCCTCCAGTTTCAACTCCAATTTTTCTTAAACACGCAATAGAAGCATTTCTCATTACCTGGTATTCTTTATCTGTTAGAGTAAGGGCAGGCGCAATTGTTATTGAGTCACCCGTATGAATTCCCATTGGATCTAGATTTTCAATTGAGCAAATAATTATACAATTATCTTTTTTATCTCTTACAACTTCCATTTCAAATTCTTTCCAGCCCTCCAAACATTCCTCAACAAGAACTTGGCTTACAGGAGACTCATGCAATCCATTTTTAACAATTTTAAAATAATCTTTTTTATTTTTAGCTATTCCCCCACCAAGTCCACCAAGTGTAAAAGCAGGTCTTATAATTGCTGGCAATCCAATTTTTTTTAACACTTTTGATGCCTGGTTATTGTTATTAACAATTTCAGATTTTGGTAAATCTAAACCAATATCAATCATATTTTTTCTAAATTTCTTTCTGTCCTCGGCATTAGAAATTGCTTTAGAATTTGCTCCTATCAATTCAATTTTATATTTTTTTAAAATTCCTTTTTTCTCTGCTTCCATTGCAAGGTTAAGCGCGGTTTGACCACCCATTGTCGGTAGAATTGCATCTGGTTTTTCTTTCTTGAGAATTTTTTCTAATACATCAAGTGTAATGGGCTCAATATAAGTTTTATCTGCAACATCTGGGTCTGTCATAATTGTTGCTGGATTTGAATTTATTAGGACTACTTTATAACCTTCATCTTTTAGAGCTTTACATGCTTGTGTACCTGAATAGTCAAATTCACATGCTTGTCCTATAATTATTGGACCAGCTCCCACAACAAGTATTTTTTTAATATCTTTTCTTTTTGGCATTTTTTTTCATGTTGTTAATAAATTCTTGAAACAAATAAACACTATCTTGAGGTCCTGGATTAGACTCTGGATGATATTGAACTGAAAAGACTGGTTTATTTTTTAGTTTGATACCTTCAATACTATTATCAAATAAAGATTTATGTGTGACCTCAATATTTTTTGGTAATGTTTCTTTAACTACTTCAAATCCATGGTTTTGACTGGTTATCTCAACATTTTTATGAATTAAATTTTTAACAGGGTGATTTGCTCCTCTATGACCAAGTTTCATTTTCTTTGTTTTACCACCTAACGCTAATGCTAAAATTTGATGACCCAAACAAATACCAAATATTGGTAAATTTTTTTTAATTAGATCTTTAATAATTTCTATAGCATATTTCCCTGTTGCAGCTGGATCACCTGGACCATTTGATAAAAATATTCCATTTGGTTTTAAAGCTAAAATTTTTTGCGCATTAGTTTTACAAGAAACGACAGTAACTTTACAATTAAAGTCAGAGAAATATCTTAAGATATTTTTTTTTATTCCATAATCAATTGCAACAACATGAAATGAGTTCTTATTATTTTTTTTATATCCAAATTCTTTTTTCCAGGTTTTAAGACCTTTCCAAATATAATTTTTCTGAGTTGAAACTACTTTTGCAAGATCAAGATTTTTTAATCCACTCCATTTGATGGTGGTATTAGTCAATTTATTAATATTAAATCTTCCTTTTTTTGAGTAACTTATCGTACCTTTTGGGGCACCTTTGTCCCTTATAAAGCTTGTTAGGCTTCTAGTATCTAAGCCAGTAATTCCAACAATTTTATTTTTTTTAAGCCAAGCATCTAAATGTTGGAATGATCTATAGTTTGAGGGTGAAGTTATTTCAGAGTTAAAAATCACTCCTCTAGCCCATATTTTGTCAGACTCATGATCCTCTTTATTAGTTCCAACATTTCCAATATGAGGAAAGGTAAAGTTAATAATTTGACCTGCGTATGATGGATCTGAAATAATTTCTTGATAGCCTGTTAAGGATGTATTAAAGCAAACTTCGCCTGTGGCTTCTCCTTGGTATCCAATTCCAATTCCTTTAAATACCTTTTTATTTTCAAGAACTAAAACGCCTGTATTGATTTGAGATTTTATTTTTGAGTTAGTTTTTTTTGGTTTTTTGTTCAATTACAACTCATGAGTTAAAGGTTAATACAATAATTGCTTTATTATCGCAACAGAGATGTAATATAAAATTGTAAAAAAACAATTTTTCTTTTGAAGAATTTTTTCTTTAAAGTAGATTAAAAAAACTATGTCATTAAAACAGACTATTGAAAACGAATATAAAAATGCTCTAAAATCTAAAGATAAAAATAAAATATCAACCTATAGGTTAATATTATCTTCCATTAAGGATTTGGACATTGTTAATAGATCGGGCCCTAATAAAAAAGAAACCGATGATGAGGATATTAAGAAACTTCTAAAAAAAATGGTTAAACAGCGAGCCGAATCGATCGATATTTATAAAAAAAACAATAGAACAGATCTTTTAGAGGTTGAACAAAATGAATATGATATTTTAACAAGTTTTTTACCGAAGCAGCTTAGTGAAGAGGAAACCAAAAAAATCTGCGTAGATGTTATTTCAAAAATTGGAGCAAATTCATTAAAAGATATGGGAAAAGTTATGGGTGAACTAAAAAAAATTCATTCAGACGAAATCGACTTTTCTAAAGCAGGACCATTGATTAAAGAATTGTTGAATAAGTAATGAAGTACCCAAAAGAGTATATTGATGAAATTAAAAACAGACTGAAGGTTTCAACAGTAGTATCTAAAAGTGTTTCCTTAAAAAAAAGAGGCAAAGAATTTGTAGGTTTATCACCTTTCAAAAATGAAAAAACACCTTCATTCACTGTTAATGATGAAAAAGAATTTTATCATTGTTTTGCAACCTCTGAACACGGTAATATTTTTGATTTTGTGATGAAAACTCAAAACTTGAGATTTGGCGAAGCCGTTAAATATTTAGCTCAATTAGCAGGTATGCAGCCATATATGTTTTCAAAACAAGATGAAGAAAGACAAAAAAGATGGGATGAGTATAAATCTATTTTTAGTAAGTATATTGATTTTTATCACAATGAACTTTTAAAAAATGAAAATTACTCAATCGCTAGAGATTATCTAAAAAATAGATCATTAGGTAAAGAGGAAGTAAAAAAATTTAAAATAGGATACATAGAAAAAAATCCAAATTTTTTTGAAAAACTGAAAAAAGATTATAGTGAACAAACTTTAATGGAAACTGGTCTATTTTATTTTGACGAAAAAAAAAAAAATTATGTTGAAAGATTTAGAGGTCGATTAATATTTCCAATCAAAAATATTTCAGGCCAATCAATTGCTTTGGGTGGAAGAATTATTGAAAATTTAGATTATCTAGCAAAATATATAAATTCACCTGAAACAAATTTTTTTAAAAAAGGATCAAATTTATATAACTTAGATTTAGCAAGAAAACTCTCTAATAAAATTGATCATATTTATTTGGTTGAAGGATACATGGATGTTGTAGGTCTCAGTAAAAATGGTATTGAAAATGTAGTAGCAAATCTTGGTACATCTTTAACTGATAAACAAATTTTAACTTTAAATCAATTTTTTGATGATATCATAATTTGTTTTGATGGTGATGAAAGTGGATATAAAGCTGCTGTTAGAGCGGCAGAAAATTCTATTAAGGAATTAAAACCAGAAAAGCAAATTTCATTTCTATTTTTGCCAGATAAAGAAGATCCAGATAGTTATGTTAATAAAAATGGTAAAGCCAATTTTTTAGATTTTACAAAGCAGGGCAAATTATCAATTCATCAATTTATATTTAGTCATTATAAAAAACAAACTAATAACAATCCTTCATCCATGGCTATTTTTGAAAAAAAACTTAGAGGTATTGCAAATACAATTAAAGATGATTTTATAAAAAAATATGTTTTAGAATACTTTTTAGAAAAAATTGCAGAGTTAACCCCTCATTCCAACCAAAATAATAAAAAATTTTTTTCAAAAAAAACAAAATCTTTAGAAAGTACAAAAAAATATTTTAAAGAAAGTCAGTCTTTGACTGGAGTTGAACTTAAAGAGTTTTCTCTATTATATTTGGTGATAAATAATTTGGATTTGTTGCAAGCAAATATTCATTTGATTGAAAATATGAAGCTATTTACGGAGTTTAATAAAAAAATATTTCAAAATATAATTGTTAAATTAAAATCTGGTATACCAATTACAATTCAAGATCTTAATTTAGATCTTCAATTGACCGAAAAAATAAACAAATTTGCTCCAATTAAACATATTCTAAAAAATAAAACCGACAATGATCAAAAAATAATAGAATTATTAGAGGACATTTCTAGAGATTTGTTGAATTATGATCTTGAGTTTAGAATTCAAGAATTAGAATCGAAGTTTTCAATAGATATGAGCGAGACTACATTTAATGAGCTAAAAGAGCTAAAAAAAAAGCAGAATCTCAATTAAACTGACCAAATTAGTAATGGATTTTTATATATTTGACATTATATAAGAATTCCTAAAATCAATTTATTGTGGAAAGAATAATTACAAAATCATTTGCTAGACTAATGGGTCGTGGAACTCATAGAGGTTTTATAACATATGAAGAATTAAGCAAATCTTTAGGTAAAAGAAATTTATCTGATGAAAACTTAGCACAGGCATTCATCCATATTTTAGATGAAAATGTTACTCTCGTAGAAAAAAAATCTGATTTTAAAATTTTAAGAAAAAAAGAAAATGCAAACAAAGAAGAAGGAAAAACAATTGAAAAAAGTGACGACCCTATAAGAATGTACTTACGAGAAATGGGTGGAGTTGAGTTGCTTTCTAGAGAGGGTGAAATAGCAATAGCAAAAAGAATTGAAGCAGGAAAAGATGTAATGCTAATTGCACTTTCACAAAGCCCAATAACTGCTCAACAATTTTTCGAGTGGAATGATCAGTTACAAAAAGATGAAATTTTAGTTAGAGAAATTATTGATATTGATACAAACTATATGGAAGATGAAACTACGGGACCAAGTGCAAAGCAAAAAAATTCTGGGGAAACCGATAAAGACGAAAGTCCTACTGATGAAGACGAGGAATTTAATCCAACGTTAGCTGCAATGGAGACTGAAATTAAACCTAAAGTTTTAAAAACTGTAAGCACACTTACTAAAGAATATACGAAGTTAATTAAATACCAAAAAGATAAATTGGAATGCGCACTAAACTCTCAAAGTTTTTCGTTAGCTAAAGAAAAAGGATATGAAAAAATAGTTAATGATATTTTAGATAATATAAAATCTCTTCAATTGTCTCCATCTGTTTTAGAGGAATTAGTTCAAAAGCACTATATAGAAAACAAAAAAATAATTTCTCTAGAGGGAAATCTTTTAAGATTAGCAATGGACCAAAAAATTCCAAGAAATGAATTTATCAAATTTTATGTAGGAAACGAAATTAATCCAAATCTTAAAAAATTTTTAGACACTAACAGTGTATGGAAACAATTTTTTGCAAAAAATAAAAGTGAATTTAAAAACATAAGAGAGAGACTGATTGAGATTAGCCGCAAACTTGGCATATCAGTAACTGATTTTAAAAAATTAGTTAGCAGGGTCCAAAAAGGAGAAAAAGAGTCAAGAATAGCAAAAAAAGAGATGGTCGAGGCAAATCTAAGATTAGTTATATCAATTGCAAAAAAATATACCAATAGAGGCCTACAATTTTTAGATTTGATTCAAGAAGGAAATATTGGATTGATGAAGGCAGTTGATAAGTTTGAATACAGGAGAGGTTATAAATTTTCAACATATGCAACATGGTGGATTAGACAGGCCATAACAAGATCAATCGCTGATCAAGCAAGAACTATTCGTATTCCAGTCCATATGATAGAAACAATTAACAAAATTGTCAGAACTCAAAGATTAATATTAAGCGAATTTGGTAGAGAAGCGACTCCAGAAGAACTTGCTCAAAAATTAAGAATGCCATTAGACAAAGTAAGAAAAGTTTTAAAAATTTCAAAAGAGCCAGTTTCATTAGAAAAACCAGTTGGTGATGAAGAAGATAGTAGTTTAGGTGATTTTATTGAAGATACAAAAGCTCTAGCCCCACTTGAACAAGCTATTAAATCAAATCTTGGGGAGGCAACTACAAAAATTTTATCTACACTAACTCCAAGAGAAGAAAGAGTTTTAAGAATGAGATTTGGAGTTGGAATGAATACCGATCATACTCTAGAGGAGGTAGGTTTGCAGTTTTCTGTAACAAGAGAAAGAATTAGACAGATTGAAGCTAAAGCACTTAGAAAATTAAAGCACCCTAGTAGATCTAAACAATTAAAAAGTTTCTTAGAAAGCTAGATCTGGGCCGTTAGCTCAATAGTAGAGTACTGCATTGACATTGCAGGGGTAGTTGGAGCGTAACCAACACGGCCCACCATTATTCAATTATCTTTAATTGATTACTTTGGAAAAATGATATAACTAAATCTAAATTTGGGCCTGTAGCTCAGTTGGTTAGAGCAGTACACTCATAATGTATTGGTCCCAGGTTCGAGTCCTGGCGGGCCCACCAAATCTCACTATTTTAAAGTTAATAATTTTTAAGTGTTTTGCTCAACGATTAAAAAAACTTTAACTATTTAAATTGTTAATTTCTTTACACTTTTTATGAGCTTCGAGTACAGAGGGCACGAGTTTATCAAGCTTCCAACTATTTATTGATATATCAAAATATTTACTAGCCTTAAAATCAATTCCATCAATTATTTGGATCTCAAATTTTTTTTCTTTGATGTAAAAATTGTTTAATTTATATATATATTCTTTAATTGGAAAAGAACCTAAAGAAAACAAAACTCTATAGCCAAGTAAAAATGGTTGAATATAATCTACATAAGCAGTTACTTTTTCTCCATTGATTTTAATTGGGATATGTTTGTGTAATATTTGTTTTATATCACCTGGTTGCTGATGTGTGTAGAAAGTAAAATTATGCCATACTTTTCCACAATTATCACTAGAGTGAATAAAAAAATTTAAAGAGTCACCATGAATAATTTCACCATATACTCTAGCAAATATTAGGCCTTCATATCTATCTATTTTCCATTCTTCCTCATTAGCTTGAGCTTGGTACGCGAATACAATTAAAAATAGAGAAAGATGTAAAAGAATAATTAGCATAACTCTTTTCATGATTTGAGCTCTACTTTGAAACCATTTTTTCGGAATATTTTAATAATTTTGTCCCAAATTAAGCTGTTGTGTTCGCCTGGTTTTATTTCAAATTTAAATGTTTGTTTATAAACGGGGTCGCAGTTATCATACGCAACGTATGCACTAACGTGACAGTACTTACAGATACGGTCTATTTCCATATATTGGAACTCCTATTGTTGAGTGATTTTTTGAGGTTTAAAAGTTTGTAATTGGTAATGGTATCAATCCTTTTCGTTTGTTTCGAATTACGCAACAAGGGAGATAATAAAAAAAGCGGAATACGATAGAAAAGGATTGAAATCCAATGCATTACAAAAGTAAATCATTGGGGTATGTTCAAAGTTTGCTTCAAATTTGTTTTATTTATGAAATAAAAAAAGAAATTTTTTTATTATTAAATTTAATATATTTAAATTAATTATTAGAAAATTTTTTTAAAGTGTTAAACAAAGCTTCAATATCGCTGTCATTGGAATTTAATATTGATGCAAATTCTTCTTTTTGTGTTCTGGCCAAGCTTAAGCCCTCAATAATTAAATCTCTTATTAATGGATTATTTGGATTTTTTGTATAAACTCTCCAATCGATATTTACCTCTGGTCTTTCTGCTGTTCCAACTAAAATACTGTTAACTATGGTATAATTTTCGTTAAGTATCTCTTTACCTTTTACCTCAATCTGTGGATTGGTATATTCTGCTAATCTACTTGAAAAGCTTTTTAGAAAATATTTTTCAAAAAGTTTAGAATAATTTCCCAACTGGTCTTTATTCAAAGTTTTTCTTATTGATCCTAGAGAATAAAACCCAACCCCTCTAATATCAACAGTCTGCTTAGCAATAATTTTTAACTTATTTATTTTTTCTTCTTTGGTAATGTCAAGTGATAGTATTTGTGATGCATCATTAACGGTATTTTGAATAAAGGTATCAGGAGAAACTGAGAATGCTTTGTTAGAAAATAAAATTGAAAAAATAAAAATTACAAAATAACAAAATAAATTTTTCATATTTTTTTTATTATTTAGTGTCTATTTCTTCCCAATCACTATCATCCATAGCTTCTGGGCTAGAATTAGAGTTAGCAATTTTTCTCTCTCTATCCTGGAGATATAAACTTTTAACTGAAGCATAGAAGTCCATAGAATTTGTTTCTAAGTTGTCTAAAGATTCTAAATTTTTTGCTCTAAAATCTATGCCAGACAAGATTTTAGTTGCAGCATAAAGTTGACCATCTAAATATTCGTTATTTCCATTAACTGATATTCTATAATATGGATCCCCTCCCATAACATTCATAAACATTCCAGCAGTATCCCTCACAGTTGTAGGTCCTAATACTGGTAAAACTAAATAACATCCATGTCCCAATCCCCATGTACCAAGAGTTTGTCCATAGTCTTCCTTTTCATAATCAGGGAATCCCAAGAGATGAGCAATATCAAAAATACCCAATATTCCTAAAGTGGTATTTATAACTAGTCTTGCAGAATTAGTTCCAGCTCCTTTAAAGTCTCCTTGAAGAACATTGTTTGGTATTGTTATTAAAGTAGATAAATTATCTAAAACATTACTGGTCCCCTCTCTTACAGGAGGGGGTAATTTTCTATAACCTTGAGCAATAGGTTTAAAAACTACTTTATCTAATCCTTGATTGAACGCAAAGGTCGCTCTATTTAATCCCTCAAAACAATCTTTGCTAATTTCAGTTTTTTCGCTTTTTTTAGTCAATTCAATTTTTCCGTCTGAACCTGCATTTGCAGTGCTCGTTAATAGAAGAATTATTAAAAGTGTATTAAATAATTTATTCATTATTTGTCGAATTATATAGTGAATATATACTTAAAGTAAATCAAGATTTAGTGCGAAAAAAGACTTAAATATGGCTATTAATAAAGTTTAAATTATTAAAAATGAAAATTAAAAAAATAATTAATTATTCGCCTAATTTTGATTTAAAAAAAAGAAATTTTCGACAAATTAAATTTTTAGTATTTCATTACACAGGAATGAATAAAGAAATTAATGCTATTAGCAGACTCACAAATATTCAATCTGAGGTTAGTAGCCATTATTTGATTAAAAAAAACGGTGAAATAGTTTTAATGGTGCCAGATTTATATATTGCTTGGCATGCAGGAGTATCATTTTGGAAAAATTACAAATCAATAAATAAATACTCAATTGGAATTGAAATAAGCAACCCTGGGCATGGGAATAATTATAAAAAATTTTCAGCCAGCCAGATAAAATCAATAATTAAATTAGCAAAAAATTTAATAAAAAAATATAAAATCAAACCTTTAAACATTTTAGGTCATTCTGATATAGCTCCAGATAGAAAAAAAGATCCTGGTGAAAAATTTCCTTGGAAATATTTATCACAAAATAATATTGGTTTTTGGCATGATTTAGATTTAAATAAATTAAAAAAAAATAGAAAAAAAAAAATAAGTAATTTAAAAAAATATAGATTTATTGAAAATTTATTTAAAATTGGTTACTCAAAAAATAATAATGTTTTAAATTCAAAAAATTTAAAAAAACTTATTACTGCTTTTCAAAGAAGATTTAGACAAAATTTAGTTAATGGCATGGCTGACCAAGAATGTCTATTAATAAGCGAAAATTTAATTAAAAAAATAAACAAATTTTCTTGATATTTTGAGTTAAGATTGTAAATTGTGTTTGCCAGATAAATGACTTATCGCTTTAATTAATTAAAGAGGAAAGTCCGGGCTCTACAAGGACACAGTGCCAGGTAATGCCTGGCAGGGGAAACCCTAGGGACAGTGCCACAGAAAATAAACCGCCATAACATGGCAAGGGTGAAAAGGTGTGGTAAGAGCACACCGGTTCTATTGGTAACAATGAACGCTGGAAAACCCCACTGAGAGCAAGACTAAGTAGAGATGACATTGTTATACAATTGTAAAACAAAAAGCCGTCCTTGGCTCGTCATCAGGGTTAGTTGCTTGAGCATAAGAGTGATCTTATGCCTAGACAAATGATAAGTTTAAATGACAGAACCCGGCTTATAGTTTATCTGGCGTAAAATAAAGTTTTTGTTCTTTTCATAAAAAATTTTAATTTTTAATTTAGTTATAATTTTCAAAAAATTATTCGATTCAGTCTACAAATTCTGAATTCAAAAATTGATCAAATTTTAAATTAAGTGAAATATCAATCAAAAGTTCAAATAAAAAGGGGCTAGAATCACCATTTGACTCTAATTAAAATAACCCATATATTCCCATATATTCCCAATAAGGAATATATGAAATTTATAAAATATGTTTTTATCAACTTACGAAAACAAATTAGACAAAAAAGGGAGAGTTTCAGTGCCTGCTAGCTTCAGGTCATATTTATCAAATTTAGGATACAATGGTGTTATCTGTTATCCATCCTTTAATAATTCTTCAATAGAGGCGTGTTCTCAAGACAGGATTGAAAAAATTTCTTCAGCAATTGACTCTTTAAATCCATTTGAAGAAAAAAGAGATTATTTTTCTACATCGATTTTAGCTGAGAGTATAAATTTACAATTTGATAGCGAGGGAAGAGTTTCACTTTCTCCTAAATTATTAAAACATGCAAAGATTAAAAAAAGCATGTTGTTTGTTGGTCAAGGTCAGACATTTCAAATATGGGAACCAACAGCATTTGAAAAATTTAAGGTAACTGCGAGAAAAAAAGCAAATATTAATCGAGGTAATCTTAAATGGGAGCTTCAACAAAACAAACAATAGGGGATTAAGATGACAATTAACTTTAAAGCACCAGAAATAAAAGAGTTACAACCACGATTACTAGTATTAGGTGTAGGTGGAGCAGGCGGAAATGCAATTAATGAAATGATTGAAAACAATATGCAAGGAGTAGAGTTTATTGCAGTGAATACCGATGCTCAAGATTTGAAGCTCAGTAAAGCAAAAACAAGAATTCAAATTGGTTTAAATTTAACCAAAGGATTAGGAGCTGGTGCAAAACTTGACATTGGTCAAGCAGCTGCTGATGAATCTTTAAATGAAATTGTAAATACACTTCAAGGTGCAAACATGGTTTTTATTGCAGCTGGTATGGGCGGTGGAACAGGCACTGGTGCTGCTCATGTCATTGCTAGAGCTGCTAAAGAATTAAATATTTTAACTGTAGGTGTTGTGACTCTTCCATTTTTATATGAAGGCCCCTCTAGAATGAGAAGAGCACAACAAGGTTTAGAAGAATTAAGAAAACACGTTGATACAATAATTGTTATTCCAAACCAAAACCTATTCAAAATAGCTAATGAACAAACGACATTTGAAGAGTCTTTTAATCTTTCAAACAATGTTTTAAGGCATGGTGTTCAAAGTGTTACAGATTTGATGGTAAGGCCTGGAATCATCAACTTAGATTTTGCTGATGTTGAAACTGTTATGGCAGCGATGGGCAAAGCTATGATGGGAACTGGAGAAGCTGAAGGTGAAGGTCGTGCAATGCAAGCTGCAGAGATGGCAATAAGCAACCCTTTAATTGACGACTACACTTTAAAAGGTGCTAAAGGATTGTTAGTTAATATTACTGGAGGAAAAGATCTTAAACTCTTTGAAGTAGATGAAGTGGTGAATAAAATTAGATCTGAAGTAGATGCAGAGGCAGAGGTAATAATTGGAGCCATTACTGATACGGAGCTTGATGGAAAAATTAGAGTTTCAATTGTTGCAACATCATTAGATGGTCAACAACCTGAATCAAAATCAGTAGTAAATATGGTTCATAGAATTCACAATCGTAACCCTGGTTATTCTGATTTTTCAAATATCGGATCATCACAATCTTTCAATTTTTCAAACACAACAGCATCAAATCCAATTACACATGGTGCTAATGCTTTAAAACTTGAAAATGAGATTGTCCAAGAACGACAGACTGAAAATTCTCACAATCAAATGATGAATGATGAAATTGTTGAAAATACCAACTCTGAGAGTGAAAGTATAGTAGAGGATAGTTCAGTCAATGATATGGAAATATCTTTTGCACAAGAGGCAATGGAAAAAACTAACGAAGAAATTCAAGAAAACAATATTAAAGAAGCCAATAATGACCTAAAAGAATTTGGTGTTGATAATGATGCACCGGATTTATTTAGTTCAGAAAATGAGAATTTAAGTTCAGAAGATTTATTGTCTCCAAATGAAGATGAAGAGGATGATCTTGAAATTCCAGCATTCTTGAGAAGACAAAAGAATTAATGGTCTTCAAAGAAATAAATGGACGCCACCATAGTACCAGATGTACAAAAACACTATCCGGTACTACTAAAAGAAATTATTAGTGTTATTTCCCCTCAACATGGTGGCACATTTATTGATTGTACCTTCGGTCAAGGAGGCTATTCCAAAAAAATTTTAGATTTTAAGAACACAAGTGTAATTGCTATTGATAGAGATAAAGAGAGTGAAAAAATTGCAAATCAATTCAAAGAAAATTTTGAAAATAGATTTATTTTTAAAAATATTAAATTTAGTCAATTAAATAACTTAAAACTTAAAAATGAAAATATAAGAGGTATAATTTTTGATCTTGGTTACTCTTACACACAAATAAAAGATCCACAAAAGGGTTTATCATTCGAAGCAGATGGTAAACTAAATATGCAGCTTGGATTAAATAGTTATTCAGCAGAAGATGCAATCAATAAACTTGATGAAAATGAATTAGAGAGGATTTTTAAATTTTTTGGTGATGAAAAAGAGGGCAAATATATTGCAAGAAATATTATAAAAGAGAGATTAAAAAATAAGATTGATACCAAGGGTTTAGTTGAAATTATAGACAAATCAAAAAAAAGAAAAAATTTTAAAGTTCACAATGCCACCAAGGTTTTTCAGGCCCTTAGAATATTTGTAAATAAAGAAATAAGTGAGCTAATTTTAGGACTTATCAATGCTACTAAAGTTTTAAAAAAAGGTGGTGTTTTAGGAGTAGTAACATTTCATTCATTAGAAGATAAAATTGTAAAATATTTTTTAAAAAGTCTTTCTAAAAACAAAAGTATTTCACGATATAGTCCTCTTATAAAACAAGCAGATACCTTATTTAACTTAATTCAAAAAAAACCGATAATACCTTCAGATGAAGAGGTAAGAGAAAATCCATCATCCAGATCTGCCAAATTTAGATATGCAATAAAAAAAACTGATTTTTATAATTTTGACACAGATATAGAGGACCAATTCAGAAATTATATTGAAATTGAAAACTATGGAAAAAAATTATGAAAAAGTTTGCTTTAGCAGCAATTATTTTTTTTTTAATATTATCAACTGCTATAATTAAAAATACGACCAAACAGATTGAAGATGAAATATTTACAGTTAACGAGAATATTAGAGTTTTAAAATCTGAATTTGAAAATGTATCTTTAGAGTATGATTATCTTAGTTCTGCAGAAAAATTACTTGAATATCAATCTCTGTATTTTGATGATGAGTTAATTCAAAAAAAAATAAATGATATTAAAATTTATAATATTTCAGATGATATGAAAAAAATCCAAAATTTTAAAATTATTAAAGAATAATGTCTGACAATAAATCAAAATTAATTATAGAAGATTATAAAAGTGATTTTACATATGAGAAAAATAAGAATAGGCTAAATATACAATTTAACCGTGTAGCTTTTATTTTCTTTGTTTTCTTTGTTATATATTTGATTTTCACAATTCATTTAATTCATCTAGGTTCACGAAAGGATAATTTAACACAAAGAAATAATTTGTCTTTATCTAAGGATGAACTTTATAGAGCAGACATTATAGATATTAATGGAAATTATTTAGCTAAGACCGTAAAATCTATTGATATTGGATTGAAAACTTCCGATATAATTAATAAAAAAAAATTACTACTTAGTTTAAATATAATTTTTCCAGATAAAAATTTTAAGCAAATCGAACAAAAAATAGATAGCAAGAAATTTTTTTACTTAGAGAAGAAAATATCAGAGGAAAATTATGAAAAAATTATGCAATTAGGGGACAAATCTTTAGTTCCAGAAGAAAAAGTTTTAAGAATATATCCTCAAAAAAATCTATTTAGTCATGTTTTAGGACAGATAGATAATGATAATAATGGTATTTCTGGATTAGAAAAATCACTAAACGATGAACTCAGAAAATCAAAAAAATCAATAAAACTAACTTTAGATAAAGATATTCAATTTTTAATAAGAAAAGAATTAATTAAATATGGGGAAATTTTTAAAAGCAAAGGAAGTGGAGCTATATTAATGGATGTTAATAATGGCAACATTCTCTCTTTAATTTCCTTGCCGGACTTTGACCCAAATGAAAGAATAAATATTACTGATTTAAATTACATTAATAGAGTAACAAAAGGAACATATGAGCTTGGTTCTGTTTTTAAAGCATTTACTTTTGCTAGTGCCTTAAATGAAAATGTAATTAAGCCAGAAACTGAATTTTTAGATTTACCTAAATCAATTAAATGCGACGAACATAGGATAGGTGAATATGACAATGAAATACCATCAGATTTAACTGCAGAACAAATTTTAGTTAGATCTGGAAATATAGGATCTGTTAGAATTGCTCAAAAAGTTGGCTCAGAAAAATTTAAATTATTTTTAGAAAAAGTTGGTGTTTTAAGTGATATAGATTTTGATATTGAGGAAGTTGCTCCTCAAAAAAATTATGATTTTGGTAAATGCAGATTAGCTACAGCTTCTTTTGGACATGGTATAGCAACTACAATTCTTCAATTAGCAAAAGGTTATGCTGTATTATCAAATGGGGGTTATAAAATTAAGCCAACATTGATTTATGAAGAAAATTACAAAAACAAAAAAAATGAAAGAATATTAAAAAAAGGGATTTCAGAACAAGTTGTTACAGCTTTAAGAAAAATTGTAAATACTGAGGAGGGTACAGCTAAATTTGCAGATGTTCAAAATTATGAAGTCGGAGGAAAAACAGGAACTGCTGATCAGCCTGAAGGTGGAGTATATTCTGAGGCAAAAATAAATACTTTCGCCTCTATTTTTCCTACATCAAATCCACAATTTGTTTTTGTTGTAATGTTAGATACTCCAAAAAAATCTAAAGATTATTATTATAAGTATAGACATAGAAAAGGAGGCTGGAAGGGCACACTTTATAATACTGCTGGATGGACCTCAGTTGAGGTAGCTGGAAAGGTAATAGAAAAAATTGGGCCTATTTTAGCCACAAAATATATAGAAGTTAATTAACAATGCTTCTAAGAAACTATTTTTACAACATAAACAAGAATTATAAAAATTTTTCTTTTTCAGGGATTTCATTTGATACGAGGAGTATAAAAAAAAATAATATTTTTTTTGCAATCAAAGGAAATAGCGTTGATGGTAATAAATTTATTCCAAAAGCAATTAAAAAAGGATCTAAAATTATTGTAACTGAAAAAAAAGTAAATCAATTTCAAAATGGAATTCTATATATTCATACAAGCAATATAAGAAAACTGTTAGCCGAAACAGCTTTTAAAATTTATAATAAAAAACCAAAAAATATAATTGCAGTTACTGGTACAAATGGAAAATCATCAGTTGCTGATTTTTATTATCAAATATTAAAATTAAATAATAAAAAAGCTGCTTCCATCGGTACTTTAGGAGTTAAATCTAAAAGCATTAATTTGAATTTATCTAATACCACAATAGATCCAATCAGGTTAGCTCAAATACTGAGTAGGTTAAAAAGTCAAAAAATAGAAAATGTAATTATGGAAGCCTCAAGCCATGGTTTAAAGCAAAATAGATTAGATGGTTTAAAGTTCAATTCAGGTATATTTACTAACTTATCTCAGGATCATCTTGATTATCATAAAAATTTTAAAAACTATTTAAATGCAAAACTTTATTTATTTGAAAATTTAATCCAAAAAAGGGGAAATGTAATTACAGATCAACTGATACCAGAGTTTAAAAATATAAAAAAAATTACAATTAATAAAAAATTAAAATTACATGTATTAAATGGTAAAAAAAATGATTTGAAAGTCATCTCGCATAGTTTTAAAGGAGAAGTTCAATTTCTAAGAATTAAATTAAATAATTCAATACAGGATCTAAATTTAAATTTAATTGGAAAAATACAATTAAAAAATGTTTTGATGGCAATAATTGCAGCAAAATATAGTGGCGTTAGTTTGCATAAAGTTTTAAATACAATTTCAAAATTGAAACCAGTTGAAGGAAGACTTGAAAAAGTTGGTAAAATTAAAAATCAATCTAAAGTAATTCTTGATTATGCTCATACACCTGATGCTTTAAAAACCTGTCTTATAAATCTCAGAGAACAATTTCCCAGCAAAAATATCACAGTGCTATTCGGTTGCGGAGGAAATAGAGATCAAAATAAAAGATCAAAAATGGGAAAAATAGCAAGTGATTACGCAGATAGTATTATTCTTACAAACGACAACCCTAGATCTGAAAATCCACAAAAAATAAGAAGAGATATTAAAAAAGGAATTAAAAAAAAGAGTATTACAGAAACATCCAATAGAGCAATAGCAATATCACAAGCTATACATAATTTGAATTCAGGTGATATTTTATTGGTTGCTGGAAAAGGTCACGAGCAAACTCAAGATATTGGAAATAAGAAAATTTTCTTTTCAGATAGAAAAGTAATTTTAAACGCAATTAAAAATAAAAATATTAAATTATCAGATAATTTAAAATTAAATGTAGTTAGAGAGATAGCTAAAATTAAAAAATTTCCTATTTCTACATCTTTAAAAAAAGCAAGAATTAATTCAAAAGAAATCAATAAAAATGATATTTTTTTTGCAATTAAGGGAAGAAAAAATGATGGTAATAAGTTTGTTAAACAATCATTCAAAAGAAAAGCGTCGTTAGCTGTAGTAAACAAAATTCAAAATAAAATAAATAAAAGTCGACAGATTAAAGTAAAAAATACTTTAAAATTTTTAACAGATATCTCAAAAACTTACAGAAAAAGTATTGATACAAATATAATAGCAATTACAGGCAGTTGTGGCAAAACTACACTTAAAGAATTGTTGGGCAATATATTAAGTAAAATTTCAAAAGTAAGTATTTCTCCAAAATCTTACAACAATAAATTTGGGGTTCCTTTGAGTCTTTTTAATATTAAACAAGATGACGAATTTGGAATTTTAGAAGTTGGAATGGATAGAAAAGGTGAAATTGATTATTTGTCAAAAATTATAGAACCAGATGTTGGTGTAATAACAAATATAAATTATGCACATGCTAAAAATTTTAAAAATATTAAACAAATTGCTCTGGCAAAAGCTGAAATTATTTACAACATAAAACCTCATGGTTATATTGTATTGAATGCAGATGATAGTTTTTTTCAAGTACATAAAAAAATTGCTAAAGAAAAGAAACTTAAAGTAATCTCTTTTGGTATTAAAAGTCAGAGAGCAGATATAAAATTAATTAGTATAAAGACATTTGGAAAAAAATTTAGAATTAATATTAGATTAGGTAATAAAAAAAAATATTTCTCATTATCTAATGATTTTCAAAACAATATATACAATATACTTTCTGCTATAGCAGTTATTAGTATTTATAAAAATATATTTAAACTGAATGAAAAGATTTTTCTAAATTTTAAAACTCCTGGGGGAAGAGGAGATCACTCTGTAATAAAACTAAATAATAAAAAAATTAATTTAATTGATCAAAGTTATAATTCGAATCCCCTATCATTAAAATCAGCAATAAAGAATTTTGATAAAATTGAAACAAAAAAATCAAATAAGTATATATTAATTGGTGACATGTTAGAGCTTGGTAGTCATTCTAAAAAACTTCATCAATCTATTGCTCCTATAATTAATCAAACTAAGATAGACAAGGTATTTGTTAAAGGAAAATTGGCTTCAATAATATTTAAAAATATCTTAAAAGCTAAAAAAGGTAGGATTTTATCAAACAAATCACAAATTAATGAATTGATTAGAAAAGATTTAAATAATAATGATTATTTGATGATTAAAGCCTCACTTGCGACAGGATTCAACGACATAGTAAAAGATCTGAAAGGATTACGTTAGATGTTATATCAGTTTTTATTAAATTTTGTTGATACTTTTAGTTTTTTAAATGTTTTCAAATATCTAACTTTTAGAACTGGTTTATCTTTTTTTACTTCATTAGTTATTGTACTCATTATTGGAGGTCCTTTTATTAAATTTTTTTCAAAACAAAAAATTTTAAATCCTATACGGGATGATGGGCCAGAGGATCATATAATTAAAAAAATTGGTACACCAACAATGGGAGGTGTAATAATTTTATTTGGCTTACTATTGTCAGTAATATTTTGGGCAGATTTATCAAATATTAATATTTTATTTTGTATGTATATCGCAATTACTTTTGGTTTATTGGGAGCATATGATGACTTTAAGAAGATTAAATATACCAACTCATCAGGAATCTCGTCAAAGTTTAAAATAACTTCACAAATAATATTGGCAATTATTGGAGTAAGTTTTTTTGTTTATTTAAACGATTATCAAGATTTAAATAATTTATATTTTCCATTTTTTAAAAATTTGATCGTAAATCTTGGATGGTTTTTTATACCATTTGCAATATTTGTAATCATAGGTTCATCTAATGCTGTCAATCTTACTGATGGATTAGATGGTTTAGCAACAGTGCCTGTAATATTAGTTGCAGCTTGTTTTGCCTTTATAAGTTATGTCACTGGAAACATTGTATTTTCAAATTATTTACAAATTCCCTATATCGAAGGAACAGGTGAGGTAGCAATTTTTTGTGGAGCAATTATTGGCTCTTGTTTAGGTTTTTTATGGTTTAATGCTCCCCCAGCTAAAATTTTTATGGGTGACACAGGCTCATTGTCTCTTGGGGGATCCTTAGGTGCAGTAGGTATTATAACCAAGCATGAAATTGTTTTGGCAATTACTGGTGGACTTTTTGTACTAGAGGCAGTTTCAGTAATGGTTCAAGTAATCTCCTTTAAACTTACAGGAAAAAGAATTTTTAGAATGGCACCTATTCATCATCATTTTGAGAAAAAGGGATGGCCAGAGTCAACAGTTGTAATTAGGTTTTGGATTATCTCAATAATCTTAGCAATGATCGGTTTAGCTACTTTAAAATTAAGATAATGAAAATATTTAAGAATATTTTTTTAGGAAAAAAAATATTAATTTACGGTTTAGGAAAGAGCGGAATTTCATCCTATAAGTTTCTAAAAAAAAAATCGAAAGTATATTTGTTTGATGACAATTATAAAATTAATTTAAAATTCAATCAAAAAAAAACTAGTTTAAATCAAATTCAAAAAATAAATTTTGATAGAATTATTATTAGTCCTGGTATTGATATTTCAAATTGTAAATTATCAAAATTTTTAAAGAAGAATTTTCAAAAAATTCATACCGATCTTGACGTTTTGTACTCATTTTATAACAATGAAAATATCACGATTACTGGAACTAATGGTAAATCAACAACTGCGAAAATTTTACATGATGTTTTAATCGATCAAAACATAGACTCAAGACTAATTGGCAATATTGGAAATCCAGCATTATTAGAAAAAAATATTACGAAAAAAACAATATTTGTAATAGAGGCCTCTTCATATCAGCTAGAGTATAGCAGAATTTTTAAATCAAAATATGCAGTAATTTTAAACATTACTTCAGATCACATAGAAAGACATAAAAGTTTAAATAATTATGTTAATGCAAAATTTAATTTATTAAAATCTCAAATCAAAGGATCATTCGCTTTTATCAAACAAAACGATGATTTAATTGCTAAAAAAATTAACAAAAATAATTATAAAGCAAAAATTTTTAAAGTTCAGACTTCAAATTTAAATAAAAAGTTTAATAAAGTTACTAATAAATATTTTGTATCAGCTGGTAATAAAGAAAATTTATCATTTATATTAAAAATTGCTTCAAAGTTGAAACTTAATAAGAATAAATTAATTAATACTATTAATAATTTTAAAGGCCTAGATTACAGACAGCAAATTATATTTGATAAAAAAAACCTTACAATAATTAATGACTCAAAATCTACAAGCTTTGCTTCTTCTGAAAATGTGTTACAAAAATTAAATAATGTATATTGGGTATTAGGAGGAATTCCAAAAAAAGGAGATAAATTTAAGTTATCAAAACTAAAGACCAGAAATATCAAAGCTTTTATTTTTGGAGCATATCGTAATAAATTTTTGAGAATTTTAAAAAATAAATTAAAAGTAAAAAGCTTTAGGAATATGCAAGAGGCTCTTAAGGCTATATTTTCAGAAATTAATTTACAGAAATCTAAAAAAAATATTATTTTTTTTAGTCCAGCTGGAGCTTCATTTGATAGTTTTAAAAATTTTGAAGATAGAGGAGATTTTTTTAATCAATTAATTAAAAAGTATATAAATGCAAAGCGATAGTATTATCTACAAATTTTATTATCAATGGTGGAAAAACATAGATAAATCAATTTTTATATTAATAAGTTTATTATTTGTTATTGGATTATTTTTTTCTTTAGTTTCAACTTCTTTAATTGCATCTGACAAGTTAGAGACAAACAGTTATTCCTTTTTTTTTAAACATTTAATTTATGTATCAATTGGAATATTTCTTATTTTTATATTTTCCTCTTTAAATTCAGATCAATTATATAAATACTCTATTTTTCTTTTTTTTATTTCGCTTATTTCTTTGTTTTTAGTGCCGTTAATTGGTGTTGAAGTTAAAGGCTCTAAAAGATGGATAGACTTATTTTTCTTACCGAGATTTCAACCAATAGAAGTTTTAAAGCCATTTTTGATAATTATTTTAGCAACTATTTTATGCAGCAGTAGATCAAATATTTTATTTAAGTATTTGATAACAACTAGTTTGATAGCTGTTATTTCTTTGCTTTTAATAATTCAACCAGATATTGGTCAAACATTATTAGTAGTTTTTTCTTGGGCTGTTTTAATCTTCACTTCAGGTATTAATATATATACCCTCTTAGCAATATTTGTTATTGGTGCATCTTTATTAGCTTACCTTGTTATTTATGTTCCTAAGTTTGATTATATTCATGCACGTATTTTTTCTTTTTTTAACAGAGAGGTAGGGACTCATAATTTTCAATCTGATAAAGCGATAGAATCGATAACAAGCGGAGGTTTTTTTGGAAAAGGTATAGGCGAGGGAATTCTTAAAAATAGAGTTCCAGAAGCCCATACTGACTATATTATTTCAGTGATTTCCGAAGAGTTTGGTGTTGTTGCCATAATGTTAATATTATTATTGTTTTTGATCTTAATATATATGGTTTTTAAAAAAATAAGTTTTGAGGCAAATGATAAAGTTAAACTTATTTTAATTGGATCTATTAGCCTTATATTAATGCAGGCCACTATTCATATTGGAGTAAATATAAGATTATTCCCAACCACTGGAATGACATTACCTTTTTTAAGCTATGGTGGTTCATCAATAATAAGTACATCTATACTTGCTGGAATAATTTTAAATTTAACAAAAAGAAAAATAAGCTAAAAAATGACAAAAAAAGTTTTGATATCTACAGGCGGTTCAGGAGGTCATGTGATACCTGCAATTACAATATATAATCATTTAAAAAGTACGCATGAAACTTTGATTTCTACTGATGCCAGGGGTCTTTCATATCTAGATAAGAAGTATAATGCAGTAGTAATTAACACTCCTAAATTAAATAATTATTTTTTACTACCTTTTTCATTTATAAAAATTTTATTTCTAACCATTAAATCTTTTTTTTTTATAAAAAAAAAAAATATTTCAATTTTAATTTCTACAGGTGGTTATATGTCTTTGCCGCTCTGTTTAGCAGCAAAAGCATTAGGCATTAAAATTTTTTTAATTGAACCAAACATGGTTCTTGGAAGGGCAAATAAATTTTTTTTAAATTTTTCAAAAAAATTAATATGTTATTCGAAGAATTTAATTAATTTTCCATCTGGCAGTAGTGAAAAATTAGCCACTATAAAGCCTTTGATAAGAAAAGAATATTATGAGTCTAGCACGTATCAAAAAAAGGAAAAATTATTCACAATTTTAATCATAGGAGGTAGTCAGGGTGCAAAAATCTTTGATGAGCTTTTAAATAAATCCTTTTTAAATATAGCAAAACAGGTTTCTATAAAAATTATTCATCAAACAAGTGAGAAAAATGTTCATTTTTTAAAAAATTTTTATTCTCAAAATAATATTGAAAGTAGAGTTTTCAGTTTTGATCATAATCTTAATGAAGTTTTAAAACAGGGAGATTTATGTGTAACAAGAGCGGGTGCATCTAGCTTAGCTGAATTATCCTACTTAAATATTCCGTTTGTAGCAATACCACTCCCGTCATCAAAAGATAATCATCAGTATGAAAACGCAAAATATTACAAGCAACAGGATTGTTGTTGGATAATTGATCAAAAAAATTTTGATGATCAAAAATTTGAGAAATTTTTACTGGAATTGATAAATAAAAGTCAGGATTATGTGACAAAAAAAAATAATTTACTAAAATTAAATTATCAAAATACCTGGAATAATGTTAATCAAAAAATATTAAAAATTCTTAATGAAAATTAAATTAGCAAAATCAGAACTGATACATTTCGTTGGAATAGGTGGAATAGGTATGAGTGGTTTGGCATTAATAATGAAAGCTAAAGGTTTTAAAGTTCAAGGAAGTGATATTGCAAATAATAAAAATATTGAAAGATTAAGAAAAGAAAAAATAAAAGTTTTTATCAGACATAAAAAACAAAATATAGATAAGGGAACTATCTTAGTTATATCTTCAGCTATTAAAAAAAATAATCCTGAGCTTGTTGCAGCCAAAAAAAAACAATTTCCCATTTACAAAAGAGGAGAAATGTTAGCCAACATTGTCTCTTTAACAAAAAATATTGTAGTTGTAGGATCACACGGCAAAACTACAACAACATCTTTAATAGCATCTATATTTCAAGAAACAAAAATTGATCCCACTATTATCAATGGTGGAGTAATAAATTCAATTAATAATTCTGCAAAACTGGGGAAAAGTGATTGGTCTATATTAGAAGCAGACGAGTCTGATGGAAGTTTTATTTTCATACCGCCCACATATTCAATCATCACCAATATAGATAGAGAGCATATGGATTATTACGGCACTATGGATAAATTAAATAAATATTTTGAAAATTTTGTTAATAAGGTTCCTTCCTTTGGAAAATCATTTATTTGTTTAGATGACAAAAATAATAAAAATTTAATTAAAAATATCAAAAATAAAAACTTCTATACATATGGTTTGGACTCAAAATCAAATTTTTGTATAAAAAATATAAAACAGTTAAAAAAATTCTCTGAGTTTGACTTAAATATAAAATTACCTAATAAAAAAAATCAAATAATAAAAAAATTAAAAATTCCTTTAATAGGAAATCATAATATTAAAAATTCTGTAGCTGCAGCAGCGTTAGCATTAACAGTAGGTCTGCCAATAAATAATATTAAAAAAGGACTTAAAAATTTTAAAGGGGTTCAAAGAAGATTTAATAAAATTTTCAATTTTAATAATGTAGATTTTTACGATGATTATGCCCACCATCCTACAGAAATTAAAGAAGTGTTGGATGGTGTAAAAACTGTATATAAAGATTATGAAAAGATATGTGTTTTTCAACCACATAGAATTTCAAGATTAAAAGATTTAAAAAAAGAATTTACTCATGCTTTTAAAAATGCAGATAAAGTCATTTTGTTTCCAATTTATACAGCTGGAGAAAAAATAAAACTTGGATTTAGCTATACAAATTTTGCAAAAGAAATAATTAAAAATTCAAGAGTTCAGCTATTTTTAGCAGATGACAAATTTCAATTAGCAAAATTTATTAAAGCAAACATATATGGAAAAAAAATTGTTATAGGAATGGGTGCTGGGACTATCTCAAGTTGGATGCGGGAGTTACCTAAATTATTATCATGAAAATTGATTTAAAAGAGCTAATTCCAGAATTTAGAAATAATTTAAAGTTAGATTATGATTTAAAAAAAAAAAATTGGTTTAATATAGGTGGTAAAACGAAAGCATTTTATAAGGCAGAAAGCTTAAAAGATTTAATTAAGTTTTTAAAAAAAATTCAAAATCAGGAAAAGATATTTGTATTAGGAGCTGGCTCAAACACATTAATTACTGACAAACTATTTAATGGTGTTGTGATCAAGCTTTCAAATGATTTTAATAACGTTTCTTTAATGAATAATGAAATTATAATAGCCGGAAGTGCTGTAACAGACAAAACATTGTCAGACTTCGCTATGGAAAATAGTTTAGGTGGCTTTGAATTTTTATCCTGTATACCAGGGACTGTTGGTGGTGGAATAAAAATGAATGCAGGTTGTTTTCAAAGAGAGTTTAAAGATATTTTAGTTTCTATTCAGGCCATAGATAAATCTGGACAAGTTAGAAGTATACCTGCGAAGAAAATAAATTTTAAATATAGAGATAGTGGATTGTCAGATGATTTAATTTTTTTAAGTGCATCATTTAAAGGTTTTAAAAAAGATAAAGATTTAATTAATACTGAAATAAAAATTCTTAAAGATAAGAAAGAGCAAGCCCAGCCAACAAGAATCAAAACAAGCGGTAGTACTTTTAAAAATCCAATAAATCAATCGGATAAAAAAGTTTGGCAGTTAATTAAAGAATCTGTGCCTCTAGAAAAATCATTTGGTGATGCGTCGATTTCTGAAAAACACTGTAATTTTTTTGTAAACAAAGGTAATGCTAAGTTTGAGGATATGAAAAAATTAATAAATTTTGTATCCGATAGTGTTTATAAAAAAACTGGGATTAAACTAGAAACAGAGATAAAAATTTTAGAATAAATTGAAAAAAAAGGTACTTATATTATCAGGTGGAATTTCCAAGGAGAGATTAATTAGTCTCGATACAGGCTATCAGGTCGCTAAAGAATTAAAAAAAAACGGATATAAAGTAAAAGTTTCAGAACCAAATAATAATTTAGAAAAAAATATAAAAATTTTTAAGCCAAATGTAATTTTTAATGCACTTCATGGTCAATTCGGTGAGGATGGATATATACAAACAATTCTCGAAGGTTTTCAAATCCCCTATACACATTCTGGTGTCATTGCTTCTTCAATCGCAATGGATAAAGAGATTTCTAAAAAAATATTTATAAAGAATAAAATAAATACACCAAAGTTTTTTACTTATTCTTATAATTTTAAAAATAAAAATTTGTTAAAAATAATAAATAAAAAATTAAAATTTCCAGTTGTAGTTAAACCTTTAAATGAGGGGTCAAGTGTAAATGTTTATATCTGCAACCAAAAAAATATTATTACTATCTTGAAGAAACTAAAGAATTATAAAAAAGTGATGATTGAAGAATTTATAGGAGGTAGAGAAATACAAGTAGCAATTATGGGAAATAAAAAACTTGGGGCGATTGAATTAAAACCAAAAAGAAAATTTTATGATTATGAGGCAAAATATAATACCAGTGCAAAAACTGAACACCTAATTCCTGTAAATCTAAGTAAAGACAAATTAACAAAGGTAATAAATATGGCATTTAGAGCGC
Organism: uncultured Pelagibacteraceae bacterium; assembly: GCA_902635665.1. Lineage (GTDB taxonomy): Bacteria > Pseudomonadota > Alphaproteobacteria > Pelagibacterales > Pelagibacteraceae > Pelagibacter. The sequence continues at coordinate 917 of CACPOX010000012.1, read as the reverse complement.
ATAAAATTATTGGCTGTAAAGGAGTCACAAGATCAGATTTCAAATTCTTTAGAAATAAATTTTATTTATTGGAAATAAATACACAGCCTGGAATGACAAAACTTTCACTTGTACCAGAGATTGCAGCATACAAAGGTATCAGTTTTAAAAACTTAATTGAGTGGTTGATAAAAGATGCATCAACGAAAAAGTAAAAAAATATTTATTTATTTTTTTTTATTATTTACAGTTGGATCAATAAATAATTTAACAATCAAGAATTACAAATTTGAAAAAATTAAGTATGTAGAGATTTCTGGGTTAAATAATTTAAATAAAGAAAAGTTTCAAAAAGAAATTGAAGATTTAAAATTAGATAATATTTTTTCATTAAATAAAAAAGATATAACAAATAAAATTAACTCAAATCCTTTAATTGAAAGTTTTAATATATTTAAAAAGTATCCATCGACCCTATACATAGAAATTCAAGAAACTAAATTAATAGCTAAGATTAGCAAAGATGAACAAATTTTTTATATTGGTACAAATGGAAAATTATCTAAAAAAAATTTTCTTAATAGAGAATTACCTTTTATATTTGGTAAACCAAATATTGAAGAATTTCTACTGTTTAAAAAAAAAATTGATCAATCTAAATTTTCCTATGAACAAATAAAAAACTTATATTTTTTTCCTTCAAAAAGGTGGGATATAGAATTAAGAAATAAAATTATTATAAAATTACCAAGAGAAAATGTTAGTAATTCTTTAGATATTATATTTAGATTTTTAAATAACAATAATATCAACAATATTAAAACAATTGATGCACGAGTTAAAAATCAAATTATCTTGAATGACTGAGGAATTAGAATTTGAAACTTATATAAGAATTTCTCCTAAAATTATTGGGATTTATGTACTCGATAAAAAAA
>CACPOX010000011.1 GCA_902635665.1 uncultured Pelagibacteraceae bacterium | reverse complement strand
ATGCAATTAATCCAGCCAAGCATCTTTTAAAATGAAGGAAAGGTCTGGTTGTTTTATAAAAGTCAAAATATCTATCTTTTGGTATAAGAAACAAAATTGGAATAATTCCACAAAAACCTCTAAAGAATAACACTTGCCCCACAGGATAATCATCAGACCATTTAACAATTACATCCATAAGTGAAAATGCACATACAGATATGAACATGTAAAAAAAGCCTAATTGATTTTTTGATAGCATATGATTAACTTTAGATTAATTAAGTTAATTATCAATGGAAATAGCAATTTTAGGATTAGGATGTTTTTGGGGACCTGAAATAAAGTTCAGTAAACTTGATGGAGTTATAAAAACAGAAGTAGGTTATTGTGGAGGTCACAGTGCTGAAACTAATTATAAAGAGGTATGTACAGGCACAACAAATCATGCAGAGGTAGTTAGGTTAAATTTTGATCCTATGGTTATATCATATGAGAAAATTCTTGAATACTTTTTTGAAATTCATGACCCAACAACATTAAATTCTCAAGGAGCAGATTTCGGAACACAATATAGAAGTGAGATATTTTATTTAAATGATCAACAAAAAATTACTGCTGAAAAAATGATAGAAAAAGTAAACATAAAATTATCAGGAAAAGTTGTAACAAAAACTTCTTTAGTCAAAAATTATTGCCCAGCTGAAGAATATCATCAAAGATATTTGGAAAAAAGATAATATGTCTTTGGTTGATACAAGTTGGTTAGAAAATAATATTGATAAAGTAAAAATCATTGATTGCTCATGGCATATGCCTCAAGCTCAAAGAAATGGTTTTGAAGAATATGCCGTGAAACATATTCCAAATGCTATTTTTTTTGATTTAGATAAAAATTCTAAATTAAATACTGATTTACCTCATATGCTGACTGATCCTAAATCTTGGGAAAGAATAATGAGTAACATGGGTATAGAAAATGATGATCGAATAGTGGTTTACGATAACTCTGATGTTATTAGCTCTTGTAGATGTTGGTACAATTTAATTTATTATGGGCATGATCCTAAACTAGTTCATGTTCTAGATGGTGGATTAAAAAAATGGAAAAAAGAAAACAAACCTACAAATGATAGTAAAGTAAACACTCAAACTTCAAAGTATATTTGTAAAGAAAATACAAAACTTGTTAAAAATAAAAAACAGATAGATGAAAATATTACTACACAAGAATTTAATGTTGTTGATGCAAGAAGCAAAGAAAGATTTGAAGGTAAAGTTGCTGAACCTAGAAAAGGCCTTAGAAGTGGTTCTATAAAAAATTCATTTTGCCTACCCTTTTCTGAATTGATAAATGATGATCATACTTTTGTGAATAAAGATAAAATTCAAGAAAAATTTGATTCATTTAAAATTGACTATAAAAAAAATATAGTATTTTCATGTGGTTCAGGGGTAACGGCTAGTGTATTGGCACTAGCTTATTCTCTAATAAATGCTAAATATATGCCCACTATATACGATGGCTCATGGGCTGAGTATGGAAAGAATTAACAAATGAAAACATCAACAAAAATAACAAGTTTAGTAATTATATTTTTTCTAATAATTTCAACCATAATCATTGGAAGAACAATGATTGGAAATCACTTCAAAAAAAAATTTAGTAAAAGACCACCTCCTGGAATAATAGTAACTACTACACAAGAAAGAGTTTTTGAAAATATTATAAGTACTTATGGAACTGCAACTCCCATTCAAACACAATCATTTAAAATTGAAAAATACGAGATATTAAAACCAATAAATTTTAATCAAAAAGTTAAAAAAGGAGATGTAATTGCCGATCTTAAAAATAGAAAAATAATTGCACAATTTGATGGAGTTATTGGAAAAAGAGAGTTTTCTGAAGATATAGAGGTTTCAAAGTCCTCTATATTAATCAATCTTGAGGATACTAGTTCAATATATTGTGATGTAGATATTCCAGAAATTTTTGTCCCATTTATTAAAGTTGGTTTACCAGTTGATATAAAATTTTCTGGTTATAAAAATAAAATTTATAAAGGTAAAGTCGACTCTTTTGCAAGTAGGATAAGTGAAGATACAAGATCTTTAGCTACTAGAATAAAAATGAATAATATGTCTGGCGAAATACTGCCAGGTTCATTTCTAGAAATTTCTATCAAGTATGATGTAAGAGAGAGTTTAAGCGCACCTGATACAAGTACTATAGTCGAAGGTGAAAATGTTTTTATTTATAAAGTTAATGAAAAAAATAAAGTAATGAAAACAAAAGTAACAATTGGTGATAGATATGTAGGCTTTGTTGAAATTATAGATGGATTAAATAATGGTGATAAAATTGTTGCTGAGGGGACAAAAAAAGTTAGACCAAATTTAACCATAAGACCAATCGAAAAAGGGGCTAAAAACAAACAAGGAAACTCTAGTTGGGGTAAAAAAAAGAAATCAAAAAAAACTGAAGAAAAAAAAGGTAAATTTGATTGGTTGAAAAATATTTTTAAAAAATCTGATAAGAAGAACAACAATTAAATGTATATAACTGAAGTAAGTATTAAAAGACCTGTTGTAGCTTGGGTCATGTCTTTGATCTTAATTATTTTTGGTATATTTGTTTTTTCAGAGTTACCTGTAAGAGAACTTCCTGATGGTATCCAACCACCCGTAGTTCAAGTTCAAACTGACTATAAATCTGCATCAGCTGAAATTGTCGATGAAGAAATAACTCAAAAACTTGAGGATGTTATTGGAGGAGCTGAGGGAATTAAAAATATAGATTCAAGTTCTCTAAATGGAAGAAGTAGAATTAATATTCAATTTAATACCGATATAGATTTAGACGATGCAGCTAATGATATTAGAGAAAGAGTTGCACGTGTAGTTGATAATCTGCCGAGTGAATCAAATCCACCACAAATTTTAAAACAAGCAGCAGGTTTTACTACAACTATGTGGGTAGCACTTTCGTCTCCTACCTGGAGTGATCTAGATCTTGGAGATTATGCTGAAAGATATCTTATAGATGCATTTTCAAGTGTACCAAATGTAGGAAGAATCTTGGTTGGAGGACTAAGAGAGCTTAGTGTTAGAGTTTGGATAGATCCAATAAAGTTAGCTGCTAATGATCTGACAATTCAAGAAGTTGAAAGAGCTTTAAGAAATGAAAATATAAACCTTCCTGCCGGAACATTAGAGGCAAATAATAAAGATTTAACCCTAAATATTGATAAATCTTATACAAATATAGATACAATAAAGCAGCTTCCTCTTAGGAAAAATAAAGACAAGGTCATAATACTTTCGGATGTTGCAAATGTTGAATTTGGGCCTGTTTCAGAAAAAACTTTATTTAAAGCACAAAGAAAAAATGCAGTAAATTTAAAAACTGTTGGAATTGGAATTTATGCAAAAAGTGGAGCTTCAACGGTAGAACTATCAAATGAAATTAAGGTTAAAATAAAAGAACTAAATAAATCTTTGCCTGATGGATTAAAATTAGAAATAGCATTTAATCGGGCTACTTACATTGGAGCTGCAATCGAAGAAGTATACAAAAGTTTAGCTATTGCTTTTGTCTTGGTTGTTTTGATTATTTATCTTTTTCTAGGTAATCTTAAAGCAGTCATTGTACCAGCAGTAGCTCTGCCAGTTAGTTTAATCGGTTCATTTCTTGGATTATATATATTTGATCTCTCTATAAATATTTTCGTATTATTAAGCTTTATTTTAGCAATAGGAATAATTACTGACGACTCTGTAATTATGACAGATGCAATATATACAAGAATAGAAAATGGTGAAACTCCACTAGTTGCTGCATATAAAGGCTCAAAGCAAATTACTTTTGCTATAATTGCAACTACTTTGATTTTAATTGCAGTATTTTTACCACTAATTTTTATAAAAGGAATCTCTGGAACATTATTCAAGGAAACTGCCATAGCATTATCTTTCTCTATTGTGGTCTCATCTTTTGTTGCATTAACTTTATCACCAATGCTTGGAAGTAAGTTTTTGAATAAAAAAGAAAAAATTAATTTTTTTGTAAGAAAATTTAATAACGGTTTTAAATCTTTTACTGAATTTTATATTGATTCACTTAAATATTGGATTGATAAGAAAAAAACTATTTCAATATTTATAATATTAATAATTTGTGCGTCTGGTTATCTTTTTAATTTTTCAAAAAAAGAACTATTACCAATGGAAGATAGAGGTTCATATTTAATTATAGGATCAACTGATGAAGGAAGCTCATTTGAGTACACTCAAGAAAAAGCTCAAATTATTGAGAGTAGAATATTAAGGCTATTACAAGCTGAGAATAGCCCTTATGAAAGATTAATAATGAGGGTTCCAGGCTTTGGTAAGTCAGCAACAACCTATAATACATTTATTATAATTGCATTATTAGATGAATGGAAAAATAGAGAAAAAAGTAGCCAAATTGTTCTCAGAGAGGCAATTGGACAAGTAGTTTCAGTTCCTGAAACCTTTGCTTTTCCAATATCTCCTCAAGGAATAAGAGTTTCAAGCTATAACAAACCTGTACAAATGGTTATTTATGGATCTAGTTATGAGGAACTTGAAGAAATCCAAACTAATGTTTTGCGAGAGCTAAGAAAAAATAGAAATATGTTTAGAATAGAGAGTGATTACACTAAAAATAAACCAGAAGTTAAATTAATCACAAATAAAAATAGAGCAAACGATTTGGGAGTTTCTACTGAAAATATTGGAAGAACTCTTGAGACACTTTACGGTGGAAAAAGAGTTACATCTTTTAGCAAAGAAGGAAGAGAATATCCAATTATTTTACAACAATATTTAGCAGACAGAAGAGATAAGGATGGTTTATCAAAGATCTTTGTAAGATCTGAAACAACAGGAAAATTGGTTTCTGTTGCAAGTCTTGTTGAGTTTAAAGAAAAAGGTACTGCTGAAGCTCTGCCTAGATATAATCGACAAAGAGCTGTTACAATTTCAGCTGCTCTTTCTGAAGATTATACATTAACCGAGGCAGTAAAATATTTGGAAGACGTAATGATTAGAGTTGCACCTCAAAATCAGATAACCTGGAAAGGAAAGTCTGAGGAATTAAAAGAAACAACAAATGAGATATATTTAATTTTTGCTCTTGCTTTGTTAACAGCTTATTTGGTTATGGCAGCAACTTTTAATTCTTTCGTTCACCCATTTATAATAATACTAACTGTTCCACTTGCAGTCTTTGGCGGATTGGTATTTATTTTACTTTTGAATAGCTCAGTAAATATATTTTCACAAATTGCATTAATTATTCTCATAGGTATATCTACTAAAAATAGTATTTTAATTGTAGACTATGCAAACCAATTAAGAACAACTGGTATTAAAATTGAAGATGCTTTAATTAAAGCATGTAAACTTAGAATCCGACCAATCATAATGACTTCCTTAAGTACCATGATAGCAATGTTGCCATTGGTTATTGGAAATATTGGCCCTGGAGCAGGAGAAGGCTCAAGATTGGCTATTGGCTCTACTATTTTAGGTGGAATGATAATTTCAACTTTCTTTACTTTATATGTAACCCCCACAATATATTTAGCTCTTGCTAAAAATACTAAGCGTATTGATGCAGTTGATATTGAACTAAAAAAACAATTAGACTAAAAAATAATATATTTTGAAGTTGATAATGAATTTTTACATTCTGATAATTGTTGCTTATAAATATTTGATTGCTTCTCTACCCTCTTAGCTAAGTTTATTACTTTATTATTATTCTCATAATTTTTAAAATTTCCCCAACCTTCATGATAAGCAATATATTGCTTAAAAGCATCTTTCTTTGAAATTTTTAAAATTTTTTCAGTTTTATTTGTGTACCAACCAATAAAATCAACACTATCTTTAAATCTTGTCCTTGTAGCAAATTTATTTCCAGTTTCAGTCTTGTATTGTTTCCATGTTCCTTTTACTGCTTGAGAATAGCCAAAAGAACTGGATGGCCTCTTATAAGGTATTACTTTAAAGATTTTTTGTCGTGGTGGCTTTGCTAACCAATCAAAACTAGACTCCATTTTTATAATTGCAAGCTGTAAATAAACTGGTGTACCCCATTTTTTTTCAGTTTTTTTTGCATGCTTGTACCAAAGATATCTTTCATCAAATATTGAGCAACTATCTGATGTATTTTTTGGAACAGAAGAGCATCCTGAAATAAAAATTATTAATATTAATAAATAATTAATTTTTAAAATTTTCATTTCTCTTAAAAAAATAAAATATAATTGTGGCAATAATTACGCCTGCTAGATTTCCGAATAAATCTGTAAACTCAAAACTTCTATTGGGTATAAAGTATTGTAAAACTTCAAGCACAATAGATAAAAATATTAAATATATACTTAAAATATTGAATTGATTATTTTTTCTGAAAGTTAAAAAACCAATAACTGAAAGAACTATATATGCATACAAATGATTGGTTGAAACAATAAAATTTGCAGTTATATGAGGCTGGATTTTACAATCGTTATAAAAATAACAGCCAAGGAAACTACCTGGAAACAAATACAATACAATTAAAATGAAGTTACATAAATAAAAAATAAATTTATATTTAGAAAAATAATTAATCATTAATAATATAGTTTTATTTATCAAATTGATTTAAAAGATAAACAAATGAGTTATTTAATTTTAGTAAGACACGGTCAAAGTGTATGGAATCTTGAAAAGAAATTTACTGGATGGGTTGATGTAGATTTAACAGAAAATGGAAGATCAGAGGCAAAAAAAGCTGGTAAATTAATAAAACAAGAAAAAATTGAGGTTGATCTGTATTACTCGTCATTTCAATTAAGAGCTAAAAATACTTTAAAAATCATTCAAGAAGAATTGCAAGATTTTAAAGAAGTAAAAAATGCATGGGAATTAAATGAAAGACATTATGGGGCTCTAACTGGTTTAAATAAAGATGAAATGAAAAAAAAAATTGGAGAGCAAAAAATTCATCAATTCAGACGTTCCTGGGATCTTAGACCCGACCCTTTAGATAAAAAAAATCCATATCACCCAATAAATATTGAAACTTATAAAGAAATTCCTTTAGAAAAAATACCTGATACTGAATCACTAAAAGATACATATGAAAGAGTTATAAAATTTTATAGTAATGAGTTAAAAAATATAATGAATGAAAATATTCTAATTTCAGCTCATGGAAACTCTATAAGAGCTCTTTGCAAACATTTGTTTGATTTAGATGAAAATGAAATCTCTAAACTTGAAATTCCTACAGGCAACCCTCTTTTACTTGAATATAAAGGTAGTAAAATTTCTAAGGCTAAATATCTCGACAAAGAAAGAGCTACAGATCTTTTAGTTTTTTAAAAATATCTAGATCAGTCAAATGATAAAAGTCTTTTTGGCTCTCATAACCATATAGCCTCTTTTGATGTAATAGATTATTCCAAATTTCAAAAATTGAGTAATTTTTTATTTTATTTCTAATAAATAATTTTTTGTTAATGATTTGACAACCAGTATAAATAAATTCTTTTTCATCTTCTTTATTTATTAAATTATTTTTTAAATTAAAATCTCCTTTAAGTTTTTTATCAAAACTTAATTTTTTATTTGCTAAAAGAAGAATATTTTCTATTTTTTTTGAAAAATACATGTCTTCCATTTTTAATATCTCATCATTATAATTATTATTCCAAACTGTATCAGGATTAAAAATTATGAAATCAGTTTCATTTGAATTTTGAGTCATATTTTGTATACCTCCCCCTGTGTCTAAAATATGCTCACCATCCTCAATTATTTTAATATCTATATTAAAATTTTTATTATTTAAGAAATCTGTAAATTGATCCCTTAAATAAAAAGTGTTTATAAATATTTTCTGAATACCTAATTTTTCAATTAAATAAATACACCGCTCTAACATACTTATATCATTAATTTTTAATAAGGGCTTTGGGGTATTTAAAGTAATTGGATTTAATCTTTTACCGAAACCTGCGCATAAGATTAATGCTGTATTTATTTTCACAATCCTACCTCATAAATTTAGGAAAATTATTTTTTAATAGCAACATCAAATTTTTATAATCATTTTGTTTTTTAATTCTATGATTAATCATTTCCCAAGCATAGGGAATTAATTTAAGATATTTTTTCTTATTATCTCTAAAAGCTAAACGCATAAATATACCAATTATTTTTAAATTTCTTAAAATAGATAATATTTCAAAATCTTTTTTAAACTTTTTTAACTCAATTTTTTTATTTGTTTTAATGTACAACTTAAATACTTTTTCTTTTAATTCGTTAGATGTTTTTAATCTTACGTCATCGATTAAAGATGCTAAATCGTAAGCCCTGTTTCCTATTAATGCATCTTGGCTATCAATAACTGCAATTTTTTTGTTATAACACATTAAATTTGAAACATGAAAATCTCTATGAACAAATGTATTATTTTTATAATTTAATTTTGATAATAAATTTTTTACCTCTAATTTAAAATTTTTATTAAACTTAATTCTTTTTACTTTAGGTAGTATCTTTGGTACATACCAGTGACAAAAAAGTTTAGCCTCATCAAATAAAATTTTGTTTTTATACTCTTGAACTTTATAAAATTTATTTTTAAAATTTTTAATTTTTTTATCTTTTATTAATTGAATTTTATTTAGAATTTTTAATATTTCTTTAAAAGTATTGAATTTATTATTCTTTTTATTTTTTAATATTTCAAATAAAGTTTGATCTCCAAAATCTTGAATTTCTATATAATTGCGTAAGTAATTTTCACTTAATAGATTTGGTGCTAAAATTTTATTCTTAATTAAAATTTTATTAATTGCATCATAGGTTAAAAGATTTTTTAACTTTTCTTTCTTTGAAAGTACTAAAATAGAATTATTTTCTTTGTATCTATAAAACTTTCTATGAGAAGCATCACCTTTTATTTGTTTCAATTTTGCTAATCTTTTCATTAAAATAAATCTTTAATTTAAACTTTTATATCTACACTTCTTTCATTTAAATCATTAGAATAACTAAAGGTTAAATCTACAGATTTAATGCTCTGAGTATTGGTTAATAGTTGTGGCCATTCAATAAGAGTTATTAGTTTATTATCTTTTTCAAAAATATCTAAATTTTTGATATCATCTTTCCTATTAATTCTAAACAAATCATAATGTTTTATTCTTATATCTTTCACTTGGTACTCATATAATAAACTAAAAGTAGGGCTTGTAATTTCTGTTTGTGTTAAATTGTTTATTTTTTGATATTCATTTATAAAATATTTAACAAAGGTAGTTTTGCCAACACCCATTTCTCCATATAAGAAAATAAATTCTCCACCTTTGATAAAATTTGTAAATTTTTTAGCTAATTCTTTAGTTAACTTCTCTGAAGTGATATCGATTTTGCTATCTTTAATAGCGATAGGCATCTGGTTTGAAAGGTCCTTCTGTTCCAACACTTATATAGTCTGCTTGTTCTTTAGATAACTTTGTTAGTTTTGCCCCTACTTTTTTAAGATGCAAAGTTGCTACTTTTTCATCTAAATGTTTTGGAAGTACATAAACTTTATTTTCATAATTTTTATGATTATGCCAAAGTTCTATTTGAGCAATAACTTGATTAGTAAATGATGCACTCATAACAAAGCTTGGATGTCCAGTTGCACAACCAAGATTTACTAATCTTCCTTCAGCTAAAAGGATAATTCTTTTACCACTAGGCAACTCTATTTCATGCACTTGAGGTTTTACTTCGGTCCACTTATAATTTTTAAGAGCTTCAACTTGTATTTCATTATCAAAGTGACCAATATTACATAAGATGGCTCTATCTTTCATATCTCTCATATGATCTGCGGTAACAATGTCTTTATTCCCTGTTGCTGTTACAACTATATCAGCTCTACTTATAGCCTCCTCCATTAATACCACTTCATAACCTTCCATTGCAGCTTGGAGAGCACAAATAGGATCTGCTTCTGTAACTAAAACTCTAGCACCACTTTGTCTTAAAGATGCTGCACTTCCCTTTCCAACGTCTCCAAAACCAGCAACAATTGCAATTTTTCCAGACATCATTACATCAGTAGCTCTTCTTATCCCGTCTACTAAACTTTCTCTACATCCATATAAATTATCAAATTTTGATTTTGTTACAGAGTCATTCACGTTTATTGCTGGAACTAAAAGCGATTTATCTTTTTCCATTTTATTTAGTGCTTTAATTCCAGTGGTAGTCTCTTCTGAAACACCTTTAATTTCTTTCATTAAATCCTGATATTCGTTGTGCATGATAGCAGTTAAATCTCCACCATCATCTAATAGCATGTTAGGTTTCCAGTCTGGTTTTCCAACTATAGTTTGTTTAATGCACCATAAATATTCTTCTTCTGTTTCACCTTTCCAGGCATAAACAGGGATGCCAGCCTTTGCAATTGCAGCAGCCGCATGATCTTGAGTTGAAAAAATATTACAAGAAGACCAACGAACTTCAGCGCCTAATGCAACTAAAGTTTCGATTAGTACAGCCGTTTGAATTGTCATATGAAGACATCCTATAATTCTTGCACCTTTTAATGGTTTTTCTTTAGAATACTCTTCTCTTAAAGCCATTAAACCAGGCATTTCACTTTCGGCTATTGAAATTTCTTTCCTACCAAATTCAGCTTGAGAGATGTCTTTTACTTTATAATCTTCCATGGCAAGCTTTATACAGCTAAGTATTTATTTATCAAGATATGATTGAACATTGGGAAATCTTATCTCTATCATTGCTCCTTCTTTATCAATACGATTAGATGCTACAATTTCACCATCATGAAGTTCAACCAAATTTTTTACTATATTTAAACCTAGGCCCGAATGTTCTCCAAATTTTTCAGGTCTATTGCTATAAAATCTTTTAAATATTCTTGATGTATCTTTTTCTTTAAATCCTTGGCCTTCATCAATAATTTTGATTGATATTTGGTTTTTTTCGTTAATAGAGATATCAACAAAAACATTACCACCATCTTTACTAAACGATATTGAATTATCTAATAAATTTGCAATTATTTGTTCAATTCTATTTTCTATACCATTTATTAAATATTTATCTTTTCCATCATTTTTATATTCAATTTTTATTCCTTTTTTCACTTGATGAATATTATTATAATCATCAACAACAGATTGAATAATAGGTTCAATATTAATTTTTTTCATTTTTTCTTTACTTAAAGCAACTTCATCTTTTAACATTTGTGAATAATCAGTGATTAATCTTTCTATTCTTTGTACATCATGACTAAGTATATTTAATAATCTATTTCTTTGTTCATTATCACTTGTGTCTTGTAAAATTTCTGATGCACTTTTTAAAGATGCTAATGGATTTCTAATCTCGTGAACCAAATCCGTCGAAAAGTTTTCTGCATGTGTAACTCTATTTTGAAGCTCGTTTGTCATATCCTCTAAAGAATTTGACAAAAGTCCTAACTCATCATTTCTTTTTTTAAGATTTTCAATACCTGGTTTGACTTGACTTTTTTCTTTAATGCGAATTGTATATCCAACAAGATTTTGTATAGGTTTAATAAAATATCTGCTTAACACAAAAGAAAAAATTAATATTACAAATCCTACTGATATAGCAGTTCTTATTACAAATGCTTTTCTCTCATCTATCGCTGTCTTAATTTCATTAGCATTTTCTGTAATAGCTACATAACCAAGATTAATTTCATTCCTTGTTACATTCTTAATAGTTGTTACATTAAATTGATTAAAATCTTCTTGCGTAAAAGTGTAAGGAGCTCCTAAATTTTCAGAACTAGAATAATTTTTTAATATATCTTTGAATGAAACAGGTTTTTTTTCATCAATTTTTATATTTTTTTTCTTAATTGTCTTTTCTATCTTTTCGTCATCTAAACTTTCAAATTCAATTTTATCAAGCCTTGTAGAGAATGATCTTGGATCAAGATCTAAAGTATCAGTATCTCCAATAAGATTAAGTTGGTCATCAAAAAATATTACTCTATCTAAATTTTGAAAAATAAATCTTGTTGAAAATAAAAATCTTCTAATATCATCAGATTGAAATTTTACATCTAGCCTTAAAATATTATCAATGGTGTTGTTAATAATGTTTGTATGATTTTGAGATTTTTTTTTTATTAAACTTGGCTGAATATTGTTCAGATATATAAATGTGAATAATCCAATAATTGTAAAAATAACAAAATTTATAAATAAAAATTTTTTTAATATAGAAAGAGTTTTTAAGTATTTACTAAACATTAGCTAACATTCCATCTATATCCACTACCATACCTAGTTTCAATAGCTGAAAAATCAGGATCTACTTTTTTAAATTTTTTTCTAATTCGTTTAACGTGGCTATCAATAGTTCTATCCTCAATATCTGTATCCTCTCTGTAAGCTATATCCATAAGCTGAGCTCTTTCTTTAATTATACCAGGCCTCTTTGCTAATTCTTTAACGATTAAAAACTCAGTTGTTGTCAGTTTATCAGGTAGCTGTTTTCCATTCCATTCACACTCGAGTTGTGATGGATCTAGTTTTAATTTTCCATGGGATATCAGACTTTTATTTTCCTCTAGAATATTATTTGAATCTTTTTTTCTTAACTGTACTCTAATTCTTTCAATCAAAACTTTTATGGAAAAACCTCCTGATTTTTTTACAAAGTCATCTGCGCCCAGTTTTAAACCTAACAACTCATCAATCTCATCATCTTTAGATGTTAAGAAAATTACTGGTAAAGAAGTTTTTTTTCTAAGTTTTTTTAATAATTCTTCTCCATCCATCTTTGGCATTTTTATATCTATAACTGCTAAATCAGGAGGTATTCTAGTTAAGCCAATTAATGCGCTTTCACCATCAATGTATGTTTGAACTTTAAAACCCTCTTTTTCTAATGCGATACTTAAACTTGTTAAAATATTTCTATCGTCATCTATTAATGCTATTGTTTCTTTTTGCATAAATTAACTTAAAAATACTAAATTGTCCTAATTTGGGCAATGTTATAAATTTAATGTAGCATTCCCCAATTATCTCCAACATTAATATCAACTGTTAAAGGGGTAGAAAAAGAATGATAATCACTCTGAGCTACACTGGTCATTTCTTTCTCAATTAATTTAATCATTGCTTTTTCCTCTTTTTTTGGGATTTCAAAAATTAATTCATCATGAATTTGCAAGAGCATTTTTGAATTAGAATTTTTTTGTTCTAATAATTTTTTGTCTAATCTTATCATAGCTAATCTCATTACTTCAGACGCAGAACCTTGAATAGGAGCATTAATTGCAGCACGTTCTTGAAAATTTCTTACATTAAAGTTTTTGTCATTAATTCCATTAAAGTGAGATCTTCTTCCAAAAATATTATTTACATATCCACTTTTCCTACAAAATTTAATGGTATTATCCATATAGACTTTAATTTCTGGAAACTTGGAAAAATACGAATTCAAAAATTCCTCCGCTTCATAATTAGAAACATTTATTTGCTTAGCTAATCCATATTGTGAAATTCCATATATAATTCCAAAATTAATAGCCTTAGCCTTTCGTCTGTGGTCCTGATTAACTTTTTTAATATCAATATTGAATATTTGGCTAGCTGTTAAAGAATGAATATCCTCTTTATTTTTAAAAGCTTTCTTAAGCTCTTTTACATCCGCCAAATCTGCTAAAATTCTCATCTCAATCTGATTGTAATCTGCAGAAATTAATAGGTGCTCTTTTTTTGCTGTGAAAGCTTTTCTTATATCTTTTCCATCTTCTGATTTAATTGGAATATTTTGTAAATTAGGATCACTAGAAGCCAGTCTTCCAGTAGTTGTAGCGGCCAGCAAAAACGAAGTATGAACTCTTTTTGTATTTGGATTTAAATGTTCAGGTAAAGCATCTGAATAAGTATTTTTTAATTTTGAAACCTGTCTCCAGTCTAGAATTAATTTAGGAAACTCATGACCTTTAAATGCTAAATCCTCTAAAACACTGGCACTTGTTGCAAAACTTCCTTTTTTAGTTTTCTTTAATCCAGCTATTTTTAAATCATGATAAATTATTTCTCCTAATTGCTTTGGGGATGCGATATTGAACTCTTTTTTAGAAATTTTAAATACTTCTTTTTCAAGTTTTTGAATTTTTTTTTCAAATTTAGTTGAAAGAGATTTCAAAAACTTACTATCAATTTCAACTCCCTCTATTTCCATAAATGCGAGAATTTTAATTAATGGTTTTTCAAAAATTTCATAAATATTTATCATCTTTTCTAATTTTAAATTTTTGATAAATTTCTTATATAATCTAAAAGTAACATCAGCATCTTCAGCAGCGTAATCTTTTGCTTTATCTAATTCTACTTCACTAAAATTAATTTCTTTCTTACCTGTGCCTACGATCTCTTTAAAAGAAATTGTTTTATGTCCTAAATGAATTTCTGATAAAGTATCCATATTATGTCTATTTTTTCCTGCATCTAAGACGTAAGACATCAACATTGTGTCTTCCATTGATGAAAGGGTTATTCCATGCTTATAAAATACTATAAAATCGAATTTTATATTTTGACCTATTTTTTTTATACTAGGATCTTCTAATATTTTTTTTAATTTTTTAATTACTGCGTCTTTGTTAACACACTTAGATGACTTATGACCAACTGGTATGTAACATGCTTTTCCAATCTTAGAACAAAGAGAAATACCCACTAAATCTGCTTGATGAGGATCTAATGAGGTAGTTTCTGTGTCTACAGCAACTTCACCAACTTCCTCTGCTTCCTCTATCCATCTGTCAATTTCATCTAAATTGTTAATCAAAAAATAATTTTTATTATTTATGGGTTGTTGTTTTTCTAAATTGTGAGTTTCAATCTTATTACTTTCTAGTTCAGGTTCCCCATAAGCAGAAATTGCAGAGCTTAATAATCTGTTAAACTCCATTTCTCTTAAAAATTTATATAATTTGTCTTTATCTATTTTTTGTAATTTAAATTCACTTAACTCTCTATTAACAGGGGAGTTGTGATCTAGTGTTACAAGTTTTTTACTTATTAATGCTTTATCTTTATTATCAATTAAGGTTTGCCTTCTTTTGTTCTGCTTAATTTCGTGAGCTGATTTTAATAGATTTTCTAAAGTTCCATATTTATTAATTAGCTCTGCGGCCGTCTTAACACCTATGCCTGGAACACCAGGAACGTTATCGCTACTATCTCCTGCTAAAGATTGCACATCAATGACTTTTGAAGCATCTACTCCAAATTTTTTTACGACATCATCATCAGTTATAAATTTGTTTTTCATAGGGTCAAAAATTCGAACTCCTTTTTTATAAAGCTGCATCAAATCTTTATCTGATGAAACAATTGTAACTTTTGCACCCTTTTTAAGGATTTGATCAACATATGTAGCAATCAAATCATCTGCTTCATAATTAGGAAGATCTACGGATGGTAAATTAAATGCTAAGACTGATTTTCTTATATACTCAAATTGTGGAGCTAAATCGTCTGGTGCCTCTGATCTATTAGCTTTGTAATCACTATAAATTTCATTTCTGAAAGTTTTTCTCGCTGAGTCAAATATTACTGCAAAATGTGTTGGTTTTTGTAAGTTTTGTTCAGATTTTGAATCCTCTAATAATTTAAATAACATACTGCAAAAACCACTTACAGCACCTGTTGGCAGTCCATCACTTTTTCTTGTTAATGGAGGCAAAGCATAATAAGCTCTAAAAATATATCCAGAACCATCAATTAAATAAAAGTGATCTTTTTTTTGAATTTTACTCATTAAATTTTTTTAATTATTACAAGGCTAATTAAATCTGTATACAAAAAAATATAAATTTAGTTTATTATTAATTTATAACTAGATTATTAATAATTTTAAGAGTATTGTGGCTTATGGAACTTAGTAAAAATATTTCTTTTAACTCTAAATCAATAAAGTCTGTTATAGCTGTAATATTTGGTTCCCTATTACTTGCAATTTCAGCAAAAATTCAAACACCATTCACTCTAGTTCCTGCAACAATGCAAACATTTGTTGTTTTGTTTCTTGGAATGGCATTGGGATATAAATTAGCAGCTATCACGGTAATTATATACTTATTCGAAGGATCTATAGGACTTCCATTTTTTGCGAAAGGAAGTGGTGTTGGATATTTAATGGGTCCAACTGGAGGATATTTAATAGGGTTTATTTTTACTGCTTATTTTGCAGGAAAAATTAAAATAAAAAACGACCCAATAATTATATTTAGTTATTTAATTTTTGCAGTAAGCATATCCTATGTTTTAGGTTTGTTTGGACTTTGGAATTACATGGGATTTGAAAAAAGTTTCAAACAGGTATTTTTAGCAGGCGCACAACCATTTCTACTTATTGAAATATATAAAATCCTGATTTTAACAGTTTTATCATCTCAAATTTTAAAATTAAAAAAATTTATCTAGGTGATCTCTTAGAAAGAATTCTTTGGAGAGTTCTTCTGTGCATTTTAAGTCTTCTTGCTGTTTCTGAAACATTTCTATTACATAGCTCGAAAACTCTATGAATATGTTCCCACTTAACCCTGTCAGCAGACATAGGATTTTCTGGAGGGGCTGCTTTTTTTGCAGGATCTGCTAATAATGCTTTCTCAACATCTTCTGCATCAGCAGGTTTGGCTAAATAATCTATTGCACCTTCTTTGATTGCAGCTACTGCAGTTGGAATATTGCCATAACCAGTTAACATAATAATCCTACTATCACTATTTGAAGACTGAATTTCTTTTACAACCTCAAGTCCATTACCATCTCCAAGTCTTAAGTCTACAACAGCAAAACCAGGTTTTTTAGTTTTTACAGATTCAACTCCCTTTTGCACACTCTCAGCTTGAAAAACTTCAAATCCTTTTTTTTCCATCGCTCTTGCTAAACGCTCACGAAAAGGATTGTCATCATCAACGATCAATAATGACTTATTCTCAAAATCACTGAGATTCTGCAGTTTTGCTTCTTCTTTCATGAACCTTATATGGGGTCTCTGCAAGATATTACAATACATGAATTTTACGCATTTCTGGCATGAATTATTTGCTTTACTTTAGTGCTGTTTACTTTATATGCCAAAAAATATTAAAGTTTTTTTTAAAAAGACTTTTTTTTATTAAATTTTTTTTGGAGGCATTTAAAATGCAAAAATTTAAATCAGTTGAGGAATTAGTTAATCAGCTGAAACCTGAAAAACCAATTTACTGTATAAGAAAGAATTCGATTAAATCTGCTGTTAAATTTTTCCTAAACAAATTTCCAGGAAAAATTTTATATGCAGTGAAAACTAATCCACACCCTGAAGTAGTCAAAACAATCATAGAAAGTGGGGTTGAGCAATTTGATGTTGCATCAATTGAGGAAATTAAAAATATTAGAACTTTTAGCAATACAGCTAAATGCTCTTATATGCATACTGTTAAAAGCAGAGAAAGTATAAAAGAAGCATATTTTAATTATGATGTAAAAACTTTTTCATTAGATACTAAAGATGAACTGATTAAAATAATTGAAAGTACAAATAACGCTAAAGATTTAGAATTATTTGTAAGAGTTGCTGTTTCAAATGAACATGCAGAAATTGATTTATCAAAAAAATTTGGTGCTTTAACATCAGAAGCAATAGGTTTGTTAAGACTTGTAAAACAACACGCTAAAAAGATTGGTTTAAGTTTTCACGTTGGTTCACAATGTATGCACCCAATTTCTTATTCAAAAGGAATTAGTGAAATTGGAAATATAATTAAAAAGACAAAAATTATTCCAGATTATATTAATGTAGGTGGAGGTTTCCCTACAATCTATCCCGACTTAATTCCACAATCTTTAGTTAGTTATTTTAATGAAATAAATAAGAGTTTAGAAAATTTAAAGCTTGAAAAACTTCCTGAAATTATTTGTGAACCTGGCAGAGCCATAGTTGCAGAAAGTGGCTCAACAGTTGTAAGGGTTAATTTAAGAAAAAAACAAAAACTTTATATTAATGATGGTACCTATGGCACTCTTTTTGATGCAGGTACACCAAACATTGTATTCCCATCTAGAATGATTAAAGAAAATTCTAATAAAATAATTTCAAAAAAATTAACTGCTTTTGATTTCTTTGGACCAACATGCGATAGCATGGATTATATGAAAGGTCCTTTTTTGCTTCCAAATAATATTAAAGAAAATGATTATATTGAACTTGGTCAACTTGGAGCATACGGATTGACATTTAGAACTCAGTTTAATGGTTATTACTCAAATGAAATTTACCAAGTTGAAGATAATCCAATAATGACAATGTATGATAAAGACATTAACAAAGCTAACTTGGTAGCTTAATGTCAGATCAAAAAAATCCAGGTCATAACAGTAAAAGAGATTTCTTAAAAAATCCTGTTGAGCACATCGATATAACTTCTTTTGATAGTAGAAAAATTATATCCTCAATGGAAAAAATGTCATTTGTTTCTAGAGAAACAGCAAATGCTGCTAATATTTATAACGAGATGCTTAAAGATAAAGATTGTACAATTTTTCTTACTTTAGCTGGTTCTACTTCTGCAGCTGGATGCATGAATATTTATAAAGATTTAGTTAAATATAATATGGTAGATGCAATCGTTGCAACAGGTGCCTCTATAGTTGATATGGATTTTTTTGAGGCTCTTGGTTTTAAACATTATCAAGGTTCACAATTTCAAGATGATACTGAGCTTAGGAATAACTATATAGATAGAATTTACGATACCTACATAGATGAAGAAGAGCTTCAAATGTGTGATAAAATCATATGTGAAATAGCAAATAACTTAGAAGCGAGAAGCTATACTTCAAGAGAGTTCATTTATGAAATGGGAAAATATTTAAAAAATAACTCAAAGAAAAAAGACTCTTTAATTGAAACTGCTTTTGACAACAATGTTCCTATCTTCTGCCCTGCTTTTACGGACTCAAGCGCAGGATTTGGGTTAGTTATGCATCAAGATCAAAATCCAAAAAAACATATGACAATAGATTCAATTAGAGAATTTAGAGAACTAACAGAAATTAAAATCAAATCTAAAGGTTCTGGATTGTTTATGATTGGTGGTGGTGTACCTAAAAACTTTATTCAAGATACTGTTATTTGCGCTGAACTGTTAGGAAAAGATGTGGACATGCATAAATATGCTGTTCAAATTACTGTTGCTGACAGTAGAGACGGTGCTTGTAGCAGCTCTACATTAAAAGAAGCAAGTTCATGGGGGAAAGTAGATATTACAAAAGAACAGATGGTGTTTGCAGAAGCAACTAGTGTTTTACCATTAATTGCTAGTGATGCTTATCATAAAGGTGAGTGGAAAAACAGAACAAGAAAAAACTATACAAAAATTTTTGAATAAAATTGAAATATCTCTTAAATAAAAACGGATTTTTAGGAATTGATAATAAATTTAGCTTTAAAGAAAAAGCTGTAATTGTTCCATTTGGTTTAGAAAAAACTGTCAGTTATGGGGGGGGAACAAGAAATGGACCTAAAGAAATTATAAAAGCATCTCATCAAGTTGAGCTATATGATGAAGAACTTAACTGCGAACCTTATAAGAAAATAGGTATTAAAACTTTAAAACCATTTAAAATAGACAAAAATATAAAAAAAGCACTTAATAAAATCTCAAAGATTAATAAAGAGATTTTAGATAAAAAACTTTTTCCAATGACTTTGGGTGGAGAGCATTCAATAACTCCCGGATGTATTGTTCCTTTTACTAAAAAATATAAAAAAATTTGTCTCTTGCATTTTGATGCTCATGCAGATTTACGTCAAAGCTATAATGGAGAAAAATTTTCACATGCCTCAGCAATTAGAAGGTGTCTAGATTATAAAAATGTTTCTTTAATTTCATTTGGAATAAGAAACATCTCGGAAAGTGAAATCCCATTTTTAAAAAAAAATTCTTCAAGGATAAATATTTTTTGGGCAAAAGATAAAAAAAAATGGAATTTGTCTAAATTTAAAAAACTGATTAAAAACAAAACTGTTTATCTAACATTCGATGTAGATGGACTAGATTCAAGTATTATGCCTGCAACTGGTACACCTGAACCAGGAGGACTTTTATGGGATGAAACATTAGATATAATAAGAATTGCAGCGAAAAACTCAAAAATTGTTGGTGCGGATATTAATGAACTGTCTCCAATTAAAGGATTTAATTCTTATAATTTTCTTGTTGCAAAATTAGCTTATAAAATTTTGTCTTATAAATTTTTATATTAAACTTTAATTGGTTTTATAATTTTCAATAACATTCTAAATGGTATTAACATTATTAGAGCAACTAAAACTTTTACCGCTAAATCTCCAAGAGATAAAGTAACCCAAGGTACTCCTGTTGCATAAAATGATATTGAGAAAAATAAAAATGTGTCGACTGTTGATCCAATCAAAGATGAAGTAAGTGGAGCTACAAACCACTCTTTTTTTCTTAATCGATCAAAAATTTGAATATCTAACAATTGGGCAGTAATAAAAGCCACCCCTGATCCTATTGCAATTCTAACAGAGATTAAATCTGCAAAATCAGTTGAGAATAACAATGTAAATATAATACCTATTAAAAAACCCAAATATACAATTTGTCTTGCTAGTAATTTTCCATATGATCTATTTGCTAAATCTGTTATTAAAAAGGCTATTGGGTAACTAAAAGCTCCATAAGTTAAAATCTCATTTAATCCAAAATAGTTTATTGGGAACTGAACTAAATAATTAGAAGATAGTACAACAACCCCCATCATTATTGACAGGGTGATAAATAATTTGTTCATTAAGCTGATTTAGCTACAGGTTTTTTTTTAAAAGGGGATTTAATTAAAACTACTTTTTTCAACTTTTTTAATCTAGGAGATAAATTTTTATTTTTTACAGTTTTTAAAAATTCATCAAAACTACCTTTTTTGTCAACTGACCTTACACCTGAATTACTTACAGTAAGTTTTAAACTTCTTCCAGTAAGCTCACTTGTAAATTTTACTTTTTTAAGATTAGGTAAAAATCTTCTTTTAGTCTTATTGTTAGCATGACTAACATTATGACCTTTCATAGGAATTTTTCCGGTAAGTTCACATTTTTTTGACATAATAACAGTGCCTATATAAGGGGAGATATTGAAGGCGTCAAGTTTAATACATTTAAGAAACAGTTTTATTTCCAACAATTTCTGTGAAATTTTTGACACCATCTCTTATTAGTAATTCTTTTAGGTCTTTTTTAATCATGCTAGCAATATTGGGTCCTTGAAATACCATGCCGGTATATAACTGAACATAATCTGCTCCTAATAAAAACTTATCATAAGCTGCTTTACCAGAGTCAACGCCACCTACTCCAATTATTTTAATTTTACCTTTAATTAAATTGTAGAATTTACTTATTAAAAGATTTGATTTTTTTTGAATTGGTTTTCCAGATAAACCGCCTTTTTGATGTCTTTGTATATTTTGAAGTGTTTCCCGAGAAGCTTCAGAAGTATTTGAAATTATTATTGCGCTTATTTCATTTTCTAAAAGTATTTCTGAAATTGAGTCAATTTGATTTTCATTTATATCTGGTGAAATCTTTACAGCTACAGGAATTTCAGTTTTTAATTGTTTTTTTTTCTCTGAAACAGATTTTAATAAATCTTTTAATTTATTCTCTTCATGAAAATTTCTAAGATTTTCAGTATTTGGTGAAGAAATATTAATTGTAATATAATCTGCAACTTCAGAAAATTTTTCTAATCCAATTAAATAATCATTCAATCTATCATTAGAATCTTTGTTTGGACCCACATTTACACCTAGTACACCTAGTTTTTTATTAGATTTTATTCTGTTTAATATTGTATCTGATCCATGGTTGTTAAAACCTAACCTATTAATTAATGCTTGATCTTCTACCAATCTAAATACTCTTGGTTTTTCATTTCCATATTGTTTTAATGGTGTAACCGTACCTACTTCAACAAATCCAAAACCCAATTTAAATAAAGGGTTGTATACCTCTGCATTCTTATCAAAACCTGCTGCAATACCAATAGGATTATCAAGATTTTGGTTAAATAATTTAGTTTTTAAAAGGGGATCATTTTTGTTTTCATCAAATATATTTGAAACTAAATTGAGTTTAAGAGATTGAATTGCTAAAAAATGTGCTCTTTCAGGATCTATTTTAAATATTAAAGATCTTAAGTTTGAATACATTATTTTAATTTACTAATTAACAACTCTTTTGTTTCGTTAACACCGAAAAAACTTATAAAAAAACCCATTCTAGGTCCATTTTCATCTCCAAACACCACTTCATAAATTAACTTAAACCAATCTCTTAAGTTTTCTGCATACCCATTCTCTTTGCCTGTTGAATAAATTAATGTTTGTATATCCTCTGGAGACATTTGATCATTACATTGTTCTAAAGTTTTAATTAAAGCTTGTAGAGCTAATTTTTCATTTTCAGATGGATTTTTATATTTTTTTTGAGCCTTAATAACATCATTAAAATACTTAATTGCATAACCAACTAGTCCATCAAAAATTGGAAAGTTTTTTTTATGAATGTTAGATTTATATTTTTTAACAAACTTCCATAATAAATCTTTATTATCAGCATTACTTGTCTCAACTAAATTCAACAACATAGAAAAAGTCATAATCATCTCTTCTTTAGGGATGTCTCCATTATGAACATGCCAAACAGGATTCATTACTAATTGTTGTTCTGTTTGTTTTTTTGATTTTTCAATATTATCGAGGTACTCATCTACAGCTTTAGGCACTATTTCTTTATAAAGTTTTTTTGCTCTTTTTGGATTTTGATACATGTATAAAGATAAGCTTTCGGGTGAAGCATATTTTAACCACTGGTCGATAGTAATACCGTTTCCTTTTGATTTTGAAATTTTTTCACCCTTTTCATCAAGAAATAATTCATAAGCAAATCCAGATGGATGTTTTTTACCGATTAAATTTATAATTTTAGTTGATAAAATTGCACTTTCGATAAGGTCTTTTCCATACATTTCAAAATCGATATCCAGAGCATACCATCTCATTGCCCAATCAACTTTCCATTGTAATTTACAATTTCCATCTAAAATACTAGTTTCTAATTTTTTACCCTTATTATCAAAAATTATTTTAGAATTTTTTTTATCAATTTCTATAACTGGTATTTCTAGTACATGTCCTGTGTCTGGACAAATAGGTAAAAAAGGACAGTAAGTTTGTTGACGTTCTTTGCCCAAAGTTGGAAGTATAATATTCATTATACCATCATAATTTTCTAAAATAATTTTTAAAGTTGGGTTGAAAAAACCACCTTTGTATAAAGATGTTGAACTTTTAAAACTGTATTTGAAATTAAAACTGTTTAAAAAATTTTTTAACATTTCATTATTATGCTCTCCAAAACTTGCAAATTTTTCAAATGGATCTGGAACTTGTGTTAATGGTTTGTGTAAATTTTTGTTTAGTAATTCCTGATTAGGGACATTATCAGGAACTTTTCTTAAACCATCCATATCATCAGAAAAAGTAATTATCTCTGTTGGTAAATCTGTAAGTTGCTTTAATGCATTAACCATCATTGATGTCCGTGCAACTTCACCAAATGTTCCAATATGAGGAAGACCACTTGGGCCATATCCTGTTTGAAGAGTAATTTTTCCTTTTTTATCAATAAATGATTTTCTCTCACGAAGCATTTTTTTTGCTTCAACGAGAGGCCAAGCACTTGTTTTATCTAAAATTTCTTTTTTAATCACGAATATATCTTTTATAAAAATCCTAAATTGGCGATTTTATTAATTCTTATAGAGTTGAAATTTATTTACCATAAAATAATGTTCTTTCAAAATGTCTAATTACAAAACTGTTTTTTTTACACTAGGAATTTTACAAATAATTTTAGGGGTCTCAATGTTCATCCCTATAATTGCTCAATTTATTTATTCTGAAATAGATTCATCGTTTTTTGGTTCATCTATTGTTACTATAATTTTTGGATCATTATTTTTTCTTTCAAATCTAGACCACGACAAGAAGTTAAATTTACAACAAGCGTTTTTATTAACTGCTTTGTCTTGGTTAAGTATTGCTATTTTTGGATCTTTACCATTTATATTTTCGACTATGGAGCTTTCAATTACTGATGCTTTTTTTGAGAGTATGTCTGGTATTACAACAACTGGATCTACAATTATTTCTGACTTAGAGAATACACCAAAAGGCATTCTATTATGGAGAGCAATACTTCAGTGGTTGGGTGGTATTGGTATAATTGTAATGGCAATTACTCTAATGCCTATAATGAATGTTGGTGGTATGCAATTATTTAAAATTTCTAGCAACGACTCATCTGAAAAAATTCTTCCTAAATCGAAAGAAATAGCTTTAAGACTTATTTATATTTATTTAGGTCTAACTGCTCTTTGTGCATTTTCATATTGGATATTTGGAATGGGAAAATTTGATAGTTTAACTCATTCTATGACTACTATAGCTACAGGTGGATTTTCTAATTACAATCAATCTATCGGATATTTTAACAGTGTTCCTATAGAAATATCATCAATGATTTTTATAATTTTAGGAAGTGTTCCATTTATTGCATACATTAAATTTATTAATGGTAATAAAAGAATATTTTTAAACGATATTCAAATCAGAACATTTATAAAAATAATAATTATAAGCATTATTGTATTATCAATATATTTATTATTTAATAATGATGGAAACTTTAGTTTAAGATCTATTTTTTTTAATACGATTTCAATATTGACTGGAACAGGTTATGTTAATGCAGAATTTGATGGTTGGGGAAGCTTTCCTATAACAATATTTCTTGCACTAATGTTTATTGGAGGTTGTGCCGGATCTACTACTTGTGGTATTAAAATCTTTAGAATTCAAATTTTATATTTATTCATTTTAAATCAACTAAAAAAAATTATATATCCGAAAGGAATATTTATAATTAAATATAATCAAGGATCTGTAGACGATAAATTTATAGCATCAATAATATCGTTTATTTATTTTTACTTTCTTATTTTTTTTATTTTAGCTGCATTATTATCATTAACAGGTCTCGATTTTATAACTGCTATCTCTGGAGCAGCAACATCAATATCAAATGTTGGTCCAGGTTTGGGTCCTATAATTGGGCCTAATGGAGATTTTTCAGCTTTGCCCGATATTTCAAAATGGATCTTAACTGTAGGTATGATTTTAGGTAGACTTGAGTTGTTTGCAATATTAGTATTGTTCTTACCATCTTTTTGGAGAAATTAATTATGACTAAAACAAAGAAACAAACATGGCTTGATTCTCTTGCAGTTTATAAAGATTTTCGAATGGTAAGGATTCTTTTATTGGGCGCAATAAGTGGTTTCCCTTGGGTGTTAATAGCTAGCAGCTTGAGTCTTTGGCTTAAAGAAGAAGGTCTAAGCAGATCAACAATTGGATGGGCAGGATTAATTTTTGGAGTATACGCTTTCAATTATTTGTGGGCTCCCATTATAGATAGAATTCAAATTCCAATACTAACAAAAAAATTAGGTCATAGAAGAGGCTGGATAGTTTTGATGCAATTAATTATTCTATTAAGTCTTGTTGTTTGGAGTGTGATTAACCCAACTGAAAATTTGGCTTTATTAATTACTGTAGGTTTAATTATTGCTATAGCGTCAGCAACCCAAGATATAACTGTAGATGCATTAAGAATTGAACAGATAAATGAAAATGAAGGAAAATCAATGGCTGCTGGTGCAGCTATGGCTGTTGTTGGTTGGTGGACAGGTTATAAATTAGGTGGAGTTGTTGCTTTATTTACTGCAGAATTTTTTGAAAACCTAGGGGTAGCTGACTACTGGCAAGCTACTTTTTTAATTTTAGGTATTTTAATAATTTTAATGAATATTGGATTAATGTTTGTTCATGAACCTATAGATACAAACAGACAAGCAAAACAGAGAGAAACAGACAAATTAATTGAAGGAAAACTTGGATCTAGCAATATAATTACAAACTTTATTGCATATATTACAGGAACTATAGGCGGACCTATTATTAGTTTTTTTAGAAAAAATGGTTTTGCCATTGCAGCTGGAATTTTAGGATTTGTTTTTTTGTTTAAAATAGGTGAGGCATTTATGGGAAGAATGTCTATTGTTTTTTATAAAGAAATTGGATTCTCCAAAGGTCAAATTGCAATTTATTCGAAAGGACTTGGTTGGATAACAACTGTTGTATTTACTTTGCTGGGTGGAATAATGGCCATGAGAGCTGGAACAATTAAAACTATGTTTTTTGCTGGTGGGTTAATGGCTATAACAAATCTTTTATTTGCAGTTTTAGCATGGACTGGAAAATCAGAAATTTTATTTGCAATTGCAGTTATAGCTGATGACATCACAGCAGCTTTTGCAACTGTAGCATTTGTAGCATTTATATCATTACTAGTTGATAGAACTTATACTGCCACACAATATGCATTACTTGCTTCAATTGGTACTGCTGGTCGTACTACACTGGCTTCATCATCAGGAGCTTTGGTTGACTGGTTAAACGGAGATTGGGGAACATTTTTTGTTTTAACGACTATAATGGTGA
The DNA here is from genome assembly GCA_902635665.1 of uncultured Pelagibacteraceae bacterium. GTDB lineage: Bacteria > Pseudomonadota > Alphaproteobacteria > Pelagibacterales > Pelagibacteraceae > Pelagibacter. Next base: position 14,314 of record CACPOX010000011.1, on the reverse strand, counting down.
TACCATCGTTAATTTTTTTGTGGTTAATTAAAAACAAAATTAAAATTGGTGCAAAATAATTTTTACTTCATAGGTAATTTTTCGAATATTTACAAAAATCCTACGAAAAGATCTGAGGTAACTTCACAAATTATACATGGTGAAAAATTCAAAATTTTAGCAAAAAATAAAAATTGGATAAAAATTAAAACTTTCTTTGATAACTATAAGGGGTTTATAAAAAACTCAAAATATGTAGAAAAATATAGTCCTAACTATAAAGTCAGTTCATTAAAAGCAAGGATTTTTAAAAAGCCTGGAATTGGAACTAATAGTTGGCTTCCACTTGCATCCAAATTGTCTGTATTTGAGCAAAATAACAATTATGTAAAAATTGAAAAAAATAAATGGATTAAAAAGACAGATATTAAAAAAGTAAACCATAAAGAAAATAATTTTACAAAAATATTTAAAAAATTTTTAAATGTAAAATATGTTTGGGGTGGAAAAACATTTCAAGGTATTGATTGCTCAGCTTTATTACAAATATTTTTTTATTATAATGGATCATTTTATCCAAGAGATACGAAGGATCAGATCAAATATACAAAAAAGAATTCAAAAAAAAGACAATTTAAAAAAGGAGACATTATTTTTTGGAAAGGTCATGTTGCTATGTGCTTAAATTCTAAACAACTAATTCATGCTTATGGTCCAGAAAGAAAAGTAATTATTATGCCAATTATAGAAACAATTAATAGAATTGAAAAAACTGCAAAGCTAAAGGTAAAAAAAGTATCTAAAATAAAATACTAATTTCTTCCAAAGTCAGGCTTATCAATATCTTGTTTCAATTTAATGATTTGTGACCTTACTTTTTTAGTCTGAATAAGTTTTTTTACAATAGACTTATTATTTTTTGAATTAATATCTTTTTTAAATTGATTTAAATTTTTAATAAATAAATCAATTGCTTTTGAAATATTATTTTTATTATTAAAAAAAATATCTCTCCACATGATTTCATTTGATGCTGCAATCCTAGAAAAATCTCTCAATCCACCAGCGCTGTATTTGATTAGCTCATAATTTTGTTTTTTCTCAAAATCTTGTGCAGATTTCACCAAATTATATGCAATTAAGTGAGGTAAATGGCTGGTAATAGAAAAAATTTTGTCATGTTTTTCAGCATTCATAACAGCTACTTTTGCTCCAATTTTTTTCCAAAACTTAGTTATAATATTTATATTATTTTTTTTAATATTTTTTTCTTTAATTATTATGCACCATCTATCAGTAAACATATTTTCTTTACCATGCTCTGGTCCACTGACCTCTGATCCAGCTATTGGGTGACTTTGAATCCAATGAATACCTTTCTTTAAAAATTTATTTATAATTTTAGAAGTTTCAATTTTTGAAGAACCAATATCTGTAATCAATGTTTTTGATGTTACAAATTTATTAATTTTTAAAATAATATTTTTGTATTCACTCATCGGTGTACAAAAGATGATTATATCAGAATTACTTGCACCTTCTTTTAATGATTTAACAATTGTTCCAGGTAATTTTAATCTTTTTATCTTAGCAATATTAGATTTTGATTTTTCGTAAATAAAAATTTTTTTTGCTATTTTTTTTTTACTAATACGCCTTAATAAAGATGAACCTAATAATCCACAGCCAATAATTAAAATATTTTTCATTTTTTCAATACTTGCTTAATAACACTCATAAATTTTAAGTTTTCTTTTTTAGATCCAATAGTTAACCTTAATTTATTCTTTATATGATAGCCATCTTCTGTTGATCTTAAAATAATTCCCTTATTTTTAAGTTTTTCATACAAAAATTTTGCTGAATATCTGCATTTTTCAAAATTAAGTAACAAAAAATTTGCTGAAACTGAATTTGAGAAAATATTATATGTCTCGAGAAATTTCTTAATTTTTCCAGAATATAATAAATTGTGTCTAATCGATTTATTTATGAAAGCTTTATCCTTCAGTGACTGAATGGCTGCTAATTGAGCAATGCCATTTACATTAAATGGTGGTTTTATAACATTTAGTGCATCAACTATTTTTTTTGATCCATATCCCCAACCTACTCTCAGAGAAGCTAATCCAAACATTTTTGAAAAAGTTCTAAGGATGAAAACATTATCTTTATTTTTAAACAAATCTAACCCAGATGAATAATCTTTGTTTTTCATATATTCTGCATAGGCATCATCTATAACTAGTAAAATTTTTTTATTTAATCTTTTTCTTAATTCTAAAACCTCTTTTTTACTTAAGTAAGTTCCTGTTGGATTGTTTGGATTTGCTATAAAGACAATTTTAGTTTTTTTTGTAATTTTTTTTAAAACTTCTTTTACTGAAACTTTAAAATTAATTTCTTTTGCAAATATAACTTTTGCACCAACAATTTTTGAGTAAATTCTGTACATTAAAAAACTATACTCAGGTACTACAACCTCATCTTTTGGGTTTAAAAACAACTGACAGAGCATTTGAATCACTTCATCTGAACCTGCTCCACAAATAATTTTCTCAGAATTGCATTTATAAACTTTGGATATTGCTTTTCTTAAATTTTGAGATTTTCCATCTGGATATTTATCTAAATTTAGATTTTTATTTAATATTATTTTCTTTGCTTTAGGACTCATGCCTAAAGCAGACTCATTTGCAGAAAGCTTAATTACATTCTTAAGTTTCTTAACTTTTGATTTACCGGGCTTATAAGCCTCAATATTGAATTTTTTGAAATTTGGAGTTATCATTTTTTTTAATTTATGTGCTCTTTATAGATAAAATTACAAAATTTTATAGAGAATAAGAGGTTTTTTTAAAAAATTGACATAATAAATAAGTTCTAGTAAAAAAATTATGCGCTGATTTAACTGAATTGCGAGCGCTTAAAAAAAACCGCTAAAATAGTTTTTTTTCTCACAATTCAAAACAGTCTAAAACTATGAATACTGAGAAAAACATAAAAACTTTAATTGTAAAGAAACCACTAAAATTAGACTGTGGAAAGACCATAAAAGATTTTCCGATAGCCTATCAAACTTACGGTTCACTTAATTCAAAAAAAGATAATGCAATATTAATTTTTCATGCTTTAACAGGAGATCAATTTGTAACCGGGATAAACCCTGTAACTAACAAAGAGGGTTGGTGGAGTTATGCAGTAGGTCCTGATAAGGCTATCGATACAAATAAATATTTTGTTATTTGCTCTAACGTAATTGGTGGGTGTATGGGATCATACGGACCAAGTCATAAAGATACTGATCAAAAAATTTTTGGAACAAATTTTCCAGTTATCACTATTAATGATATGGTGAATGCTCAATATAATTTACTTGATCATTTTGGCATTGATAAACTATTTTCTATAACTGGAGGTTCAATGGGAGGTATGCAGGTCCTTCAGTTTATTTGCAACTTTCCTGATAAATCTAAAACAGTGATACCAATAGCAACCACATCAAGTCATTCAGCACAAAATATTGCTTTTAACGAACTAGGAAGACAAGCTATTACAGCTGATAGTAACTGGAAAGATGGAAATTATACATCAAACGAAACTAATCCTGGGAAGGGATTGGCAGTAGCTAGAATGGCAGCTCACATAACTTATTTATCCAAAAAAGGTTTGCAGGAAAAATTTGGAAGAAAGTTACAAGAAAGAGAAGATCTTAAATTTGGATTTGACGCTGACTTTCAAATAGAAAGTTATTTAAGATATCAGGGATCAGTTTTTGTAGATAGATTTGATGCAAATAGTTATCTTTATATTACTAGGGCTATGGATTATTTTGATTTAGCTAAGCAATTCAAAGGTAATCTTTCAGAAGCATTTATAAATACAAAAGCGAAATTTTTTATAATCTCATTTACTTCAGATTGGCTTTATCCAACTCAAGAAAACAAAGATATTGTGATTGCTTTAAACTCAATAGGAGCTGATGTTGGATTTGTGGAAATTAAGTCAGATAAAGGTCATGACTCCTTTTTACTAGACGTTCCTGATTTCTTAAATGCACTTAAAAACTTTTTAGATAAATCTTATGAAGAAAATTAATTATGAAAAATGAATTTCAAGTAATAGCAGATTTAATTGAAAAAGATAAGAAAGTCTTAGATGTAGGTTGTGCTGATGGAACTTTAATGAAATTTTTAAAAGAGAATAAAAACATAAATATAAGAGGATTAGAAATTTCAAAAGAAAAAGTACAAGAATGTATTGCAAAAGGTTTAACTGTAATTGAGGGAAATGCTGAGAAAGATTTAAAACAATTTCCAGACAAATCATTTGATTATGTTGTTTTAAGTCAAACACTTCAGGCTTTTCTTAATCCTGAATTAGTTTTAGATGAACTTTTAAGAGTTGGAAAAAAAGCAATAGTTACTATTCCTAATTTTGGATATTGGAAAGTAAGATTTCATTTATTATTTAAAGGGACAATGCCAATTACAAAAACATTGCCAGATGAATGGTATAACACTCCAAATTTACACATGTGCACAATCAAAGATTTTTTTCATTTTGTAAAATTAAAAGATATAAAGATTTTTAAATCACTCGCTTTAAACAATCTAAATACATCAATAATAAATGAGAATAATTTAGGTGCTAAAAATTTGTTTGCAGATCTTGGTATATTTTTGATAGAAAAATAAAATGCGTATTGAAATTATACCTTGTCTTCAAGATAACTATAGCTATTTAATAATAGATGAAAGTAACAATTCTGCGTGTGTTGTAGACCCTAGTGAGGATCAACCAATAATAAGCTTCCTAGAAAATAAAAATATAAAATTAAAATATATTCTTAATACTCATCATCATTATGATCATATTGGAGGAAATCAAGAATTAAAAAAAAAATATGGATCAGTTGTTGTGGGTTTTAAAGGAGACTCGAAAAGAATACCAGGGATAGACATATTGTTAGAAGATAATCAAATATGGAAAGCTGAAAACTTTGAAGCTCAAATTATGCATATACCCGGACATACTTCAGGCCATATTTGTTTTAATTTTTTTAAAGAAAAATTAGTTTTTACTGGAGATACACTTTTCTCACTTGGTTGTGGAAGAATATTTGAAGGCTCTTATGAGGAAATGTTTGAATCTTTAAACAAAATTAAATTATTGCCAAAAGATACAAAAATTTATTGTGGTCATGAATACACTCTTAATAATGCAAAATTCTGTAAAAAATATGATTCCGAAAACAAAGATTTACAAAAAAAAATACAAAAAATTGAAAAATTAAGAGAAAATGGAATTCCTACCATACCCTCAACTTTAAAAGAGGAATTGGATTGTAATATATTTTTAAGAGCAAAAGATGTAAAAACCTTTTCAAAATTAAGAGATTTTAAGGATAATTTCTAATTAATTCGGCTTGACTAAAGGCTGACTACAACTATATTGCGGTAACTTTAAATTAAATCATACTATGTCATACGCAGTAATAAAAACAGGTGGAAAACAGTATAAGGTAAAATCTGGAGAAATTCTAAAGATTGAAAAACTACCAGATTCTAAACCTGATACTAAGATAGAGTTTAATGAAATTTTGGCATACGGTGATGACAAATCAATTGAAATTGGAACTCCAAATGTTGAGGGTGCAAAAGTAGAAGCTAATTTAATTAAAAATAGTAAAAATAGAACTATTTTAATTTTTAAAAAAAGAAGAAGACAAAATTCAAGAAGAAAAAATGGGCATAGACAAGAATATTCTATGATAAGAATTAACAAAATTTTTTCAAAAGATGGTAAAGTATTATCAGAAGCTGAAAAAATTTCTAAAACTTCAAAAAAAGAAGAAGTTAAGGAAGCAGTAAGCAAATAGTTATTAGGTAAATTATGGCAACAAAAAAAGCAGGTGGATCATCACGAAACGGACGAGATAGTGCCGGTAGAAGACTTGGTGTAAAAAAGTATGGTGGTGAAACAGTAATTCCTGGAAACATAATTGTTAGACAAAGAGGAACTAAGATTTTTCCAGGTGAAAATGTTGGTATGGGTAAAGATCATTCAATATTTTCAGTTGTTAAAGGGAAAGTTGTTTTCAAAAAATCTAAATCAGATAGAACTTTCGTTTCTGTAAAGCCCAATTAATAGTACAACCAATTAAAATAGATGTTGTATTATGAAATTTCTCGATCAAGTTAAAATTTATATTAAGGCTGGAAACGGTGGAGATGGATCTCCTAGTTTTAGAAGAGAGAAATATGTTGAGTTTGGTGGACCAGATGGTGGGGATGGTGGAAAAGGTGGATCAATTATTTTAAAGTCAGAGGAAAATTTAAATACCCTTATTGATTATCGATATCAACAACACCACAAAGCCGAACGTGGGGAAAACGGTTCCGGTCAAAATCGAACAGGAAAAGGTGGTGAAGATTTAATTTTAAAAGTTCCACTAGGTACACAGGTATTTGAAGAGGATAACAAGACTCTTCTTTTCGATTTTAATAAAAAAGGTGAAGAATATGTTGCAGCTGCTGGTGGAAAAGGAGGTTTAGGAAACACAAGATTTAAAAGTTCTACAAATAGAGCTCCAAGAAAATTTACTAAAGGCACTATCGGAGAAGAATATACAATATGGCTTCAATTAAAAACAATTGCTGATATCGGTATTATTGGATTACCAAATGCAGGAAAATCAAGTTTGTTAGCAGCATTAACAAACGCAAATCCAAAAATTGCAAATTACAAATTCACAACTATTAATCCAAACCTTGGCGTAGCTTCTTACGATGATAAAGAAATTACCATTGCAGATATTCCAGGATTAGTTGAAGGAGCTCATGAAGGTATAGGCTTAGGAATACAGTTTTTAAAACATATAGAGAGATGTAAGTCTTTACTACACTTAATCGATGTCACCAACTTAGATCTGAATGAGTCTTATAATCAGGTGAAAAATGAATTAAAAAGCTACAGTGCAAAGTTATTAGAAAAAAAAGAACTAATTGTGCTTAATAAAATTGATTTGATTGATGAAGAAACAGCAAATGAAGTTATAGATCATTTTTCAAAAGGTAAAAATTGTGAGATTATGACAATGACAACTTTGGAAAAAGAATCTGTATCAAAAATTAAAGCAAAACTTTTATCTTATGTATCTTAAAAACTCCAAAATTATTGTTGTCAAAATTGGATCATCTCTTCTAGTTGATCAAAATAAAAAAATTAGGAGACAATGGTTATCTAGTTTTGCAAAAGATATTAAAAAATTAAGAGATCAAAATCAAAAAGTAGTTATTGTTAGCTCTGGCGCTATAGCTTTGGGTTGCAAGAAAATGAATTATAACAAAAAAAATATTAAATTAGATAAGAGTCAAGCTATTGCTTCTATTGGTCAAATAGAGCTAATGAATTTATTTTCACAAACTTTCTCAAAGTATAAATTAAATATTTCTCAGATTTTGCTTACATTAGAAGATACTGAGGAAAGAAGAAGATCTCTCAATGCAAAACGAACTTTTGATAATCTTTTTGAACTTGGTTTTATTCCTGTGGTCAATGAAAATGATACTATTGCAACGAGTGAAATAAAATATGGAGATAATGATAGATTGGCATCTAGGGTTGCGCAAATTACAAACGCAGATACCTTAATTTTATTATCTGATGTTGATGGTTTGTATACAAAAAATCCTAAAATTTTTAAGGATACTAAACTAATAAAGAAAATTGATGACCTGAATAAAGATCTAAAAAAAATTTATATTAAAGGCGTAAATGAATATGGAAGTGGTGGTATGCATACAAAAATTGAAGCAGCAAAAATATGTCAGCTTGCTGGTACTAGTATGGTTATTGCAAATGGACTATATTCAAATCCTATCTCAAAAATAATTGAAAAAAATAACTGCACCTGGTTTAGTCCAAAAATTTCAAAGTTAGATGCTAGAAAAAAATGGATAATAAGTTCTGTAGCACCTAAAGGAGCATTAATAATTGATGATGGTGCTAAAAAGGCATTAAAATCTGGAAAAAGTTTGTTAGCAGCAGGAATTAGAAAAGTTTCGGGAAAATTTAACAAAGGTGATCATATTAAAGTATTAGATAAAAAAAATAATGAATGTGCTAGAGGGTTAAGTTCCTTTACTTCTGATGAGGTTACTAAAATTATGGGTCATCACTCTAATGAAATTGAAAAATTATTAGGCTATGTTGCAAAATCAGAAGTTATTCATAAAGATGATATGGTGGAAATTTAAATGATTAAATATATGAATTTAATTGGAATAAAAGCTCAAAAAGCTAGTCAGTATAAAGTTTCAACTGAAATAAAAAATAAAGTCTTAAATGATTACGCAAAGTTAATTAAGAATGAAAAAAAATTTATTATTAATCAAAATTCAAAAGATATTAATTACGCAAGAAAAAAAGGGTTAAAAGAAAACTTAATCAAAAGACTTCATTTAAATGAAAATAAATTAGATGGAATTATAAATTCTATTTTAAAAATAGCTAAATTAAGGGATCCTATAGATAGCACTTTAGAAAAATGGAAAAGACCAAATGGTTTGAATATTAAAAGAGTTTCAATACCAATTGGAGTTATTGGGGTTATTTATGAAAGTAGACCAAATGTAACTTCAGATGTTGCTAGTCTTTGTTTTAAATCTGGAAATGTAGTGATTTTGAAAGGAGGCTCTGAGGCCATAAATTCAAATAAAGCTTTAGCTAAGCTGTTTAGAAAAGCACTTAAAAAAAATAAAGTTAATGAAAACTTTATACAATTTATTGATTCAAAACAAAGGAGGCTTGTGGATATTATGCTTTCTAAGATGAAAAAATATATCAATGTCATCATACCTCGTGGTGGAAAAAATTTAGTTAAAAAAGTTTTAGAATTATCCAAAGTACCTATAATTGGGCACTTAGAGGGTCTTTGTCATACTTATATAGATAAAGATGCAGAATTAAAAATGGCTAAAGAAATTGTCTATAACGCTAAATTAAGAAATACAAGTATTTGTGGTGCGACCGAAACTATTCTTATTCATAAAAATATAGTCAAAAAATTTAGTAATCCTATTTTGCAGGAACTTGAAAATAGTGGTTGTAAGATAATTGGCGATAAGATTTTGAAAAGTTATTACAATGGTCAAGTATATCCTGCAAAAGAAAAAGATTGGTCAACTGAATATTTATCATCAATTGTATCTGTTAAAGTTGTTAAAAATTCTGAAGAAGCAATTAAGCATATTAACAAATACGGAACTATGCACACTGACTCCATAATTACAAAAAATAAAAAGACAGCAAAATACTTCTTAAAAAATGTTAAAAGCTCAATTGCAATGCATAATACCTCAACTCAATTTGCTGATGGCGGTGAATTTGGATTTGGTGGAGAAGTTGGAATTTCTACTAATACGCTACCACCAAGAGGTCCTGTAGGTTTAAATCAATTGATTTCATATAAATATGAAATCACTAGTAATGGTAAAATAAGAAATTAAATTGAATAAAACAAAAATAAAAATTGGTTTATTAGGTGGATCGTTTGATCCTGCTCATAAAGGACATTTGGCAATTTCTAAGGAAGCAAAAAAAAGATTCAAACTCAAAAAAGTTATTTGGGCAATTACAAAAAAAAATCCATTTAAAATAGAGAGCAAGACATCTGTTGCTAACAGAATTAAATATTGTAAAAAAATTATTAGTACAAATTCATTTATTAAGGTTAAATTTTATGAAAAAATTATTAAATCAAATAAAACTATTAATTTAATCAATCATTTAAAAAAAGATAAAAGCATTGAAATTTATTTTTTAATGGGTGCGGACAACCTTATTAATTTTCATAAATGGCATAAATCTAAATTAATTTCACAAAAATGTAACATCCTAGTTTTTGATAGACATGGGTATAAAAAAAATTCTTTAAAATCAAAGACATTTAAGCAACTTAGTAAGACCAATCTAGAGTTTATTGAGTTTAATAAAGTCAACATTTCATCTTCTCAATTAAGAAAAATTTGATAATCTAAATTCAATTAATGGACAAAATTTCAGACTTAAAAGAAATTGTAATCAACACACTAGATCTAAATAAAGCTCAAGACATTGTAACTATTGATCTTAAAGACAAAAGTTCTATGGCTGATTACATGATCATAGCAAGTGGAACATCATCTAGACATATTCAATCTTTATCAGAACAAGTTTTAGAAAAACTTAAAAATAACGGTGTAAAAGACTCGAAAATTGAGGGTAAAGAAAGTGGAGAATGGAAACTTGTTGATGGGATTGATTTGATTGTTCATATTTTTCATCCAGAAAAAAGAAAATTTTATGAATTAGAAAAAATTTGGTCAGAGCTAATTCCAAAAGAAAAAGTGATGATATGAAAAAAATTAAATTTTTATTATTAATTTTTTTTTCCATTTTTTATTTAAATAAAACAGTTATTTCAGCTGAAATTGATATTTATAAAAAAATTGATCTCTTCGGTGAGGTTCTAGAAAAAATTAATAAAGAATATGTTGATGAGTTCAATCAATCTGAGAGTATGGACTCTGCTATCAATGGACTTTTACAATCCCTAGATCCTTATTCATCCTACATGTCTCCTAAAATTTTTGATGAAATGCAAACAGAAACCAGTGGTGAATTTGGTGGACTAGGAATTGAAGTTAGCATGGAGGCTGGCGTAGTAAAAGTAATTTCACCAATAGATGATACACCTGCATCTAAGGCTGGATTAAAAGCTGGTGATTACATAGTCAAAATAAATGATGTCCAGGTTCAAGGAAAATCATTAAGTGAAGCTGTTGATTTAATGAGAGGACCTGTAGGTTCTGGAATAGAGTTAACAGTAAGACGAAGAGGTGAAAGAAAAGCGCTAACATTTAATATAATAAGAGAAGTTATTCAGGTTCAATCTGTAAAATCTGAAATTATAGATGAAAATATTGGATACATCAGGCTTACTTCATTTAACGATAACAGTAGTGATCAAATAGAAAAACAAATTAAAAAACTTAAAAAAGATAAAAACTTAAATTCATTTATTTTAGATTTAAGAAATAATCCTGGAGGTCTTTTATCTCAAGCAATAAAGATATCAGATTTTTTTCTGGAAAATGGAGAGATAGTTTCAACAAAAAGCAGAAAAAAATCTGAAAATAGAAAATGGTTTGCAAAAAAAGGAGATATTACCGATGGAAAAACACTATTGGTTTTAATTAACTATGGTTCAGCATCTGCATCTGAAATTGTTGCTGGAGCTTTAAAGGATCACAAAAGAGCAATCATCGTTGGTGAAAATAGCTTTGGTAAAGGTTCTGTCCAATCAATTATTCCTTTAAAAAATCGTGGTGCTATCAGATTAACTGTCGCAAAATATTATCTTCCTTCTGGAAAATCTATTTCTGAAGTAGGTGTTAGACCAGATATTGAAGTAAATGAAGAAGGTGATGATTTTAGAATAAAAACTGATACTGATAATCAATTAAACTACGCTATTAAGTTACTTAACGGATAATATGAATAAAAATTTTAAAGATTTACCACTGAGAAGTGGGGTCGGAATTGTGTTATTGAATAAAGAAAATAAAGTATTCGTAGCAAAAAGAATAGATAATCCTAAAAATTTTTGGCAAATGCCTCAGGGTGGTGTTGATGAGGGAGAGGATAATTTAAAAGCTGCATTTAGAGAACTAGAGGAAGAAACAAGTATCAAAAGCGTAGAACTTATAAAAGAATTAGATGGTACATTAACCTATGATTTGCCTGATAGATTGCTAGGTATTATTTGGAAAGGTAAGTACAAAGGTCAGAAGCAAAAATGGTTTTTAATGCGATTTATTGGAAATGATAATGAAATAAATATTAATACATCTAATCCAGAATTTTTAGATTGGAAGTGGATTGACTTAGATTTAATTACTGATGTTGTTGTTGATTTTAAACATCATGTTTACAAAGAACTTAAAGAAAAAGTAAAAAAATTAATTTAGAGTTTTTAAAACTTCAACTTTTTGATCTGCTAAATATTTAGATTGATCGTTAATATCAGTTTTATTAGCCTCTTCTTCTGCCTGTTTAAGTAAATCTTGTTGCTTTGATTTATCCATATCAGCAAGATTAAAAATTGTACTTGTTAAAATAGATAGATTGTTATTTTTAAACTCAACAATCCCATCTTCAACATAGTAATTTTCATCACCTGATTTTGATAAAATCTTAATTATCCCAGGTTTCAAAAAAGAAATAATAGAAATATGATCCTTCAATATTCCCATCTCTCCTTCAAAAGCAGGGACCACAACTTCTGAAACATCATCTTTTACTAAAAAAGATTTTTCAGGATTTACTATTTCAACTTTAAACTCTTCGCTCATTAAGCAGCAGCTTCTTGTTCCATTTTCTTAGCTTTTTCTATAGCTTCTTCAATTGTTCCGACCATGTAAAAAGCAGCTTCAGGCAAGTGATCATACTCACCTTTGCAGATTGCATCAAAACCTTTAATGGTTGAGTCTAGATCAACAAGTTTTCCTGGAGAACCAGTAAATACTTCCGCAACAAAGAATGGTTGAGATAAAAATCTCTGGATTTTTCTTGCTCTTGCCACAACTAGTTTGTCTTCTTCAGATAACTCGTCCATACCAAGAATAGCTATAATATCTTGTAATGATTTATATGATTGTAGAATTCTTTGAACATCTCTTGCTACTCTATAATGCTCATCTCCAACAATTCTTGGATCCAAAATTCTTGATGTAGAATCAAGCGGATCTACTGCAGGATAAATACCAATTTCTGCAATTTGTCTTGAAAGTACGGTCGTTGCATCTAAGTGAGCAAACGATGTCGCTGGAGCAGGATCTGTAAGATCATCAGCAGGAACATAAATTGCTTGCACAGATGTAATTGACCCTTTGTTTGTAGTCGTAATTCTTTCTTGTAGGTTACCCATGTCAGTAGCTAATGTCGGTTGATATCCAACAGCAGATGGAATTCTTCCTAACAAAGCTGAAACCTCTGATCCTGCCTGAGTAAATCTAAAAATATTATCTACGAAGAAAAGTACGTCCTGACCTTCCTGATCTCTGAAGTATTCAGCTACAGTTAACCCTGTAAGTGCAACTCTTGCTCTTGCTCCAGGAGGTTCATTCATCTGTCCATAAACTAGAGCAGCTTTTGAACCAGCTCCTTCTTTTTTAATTACTCCAGATTCAATCATTTCATGATAAAGGTCATTTCCTTCTCTAGTTCTCTCTCCAACTCCCGCGAAAACTGAAAAACCACCATGAGCTTTTGCAACGTTATTAATTAATTCCATAATTAAAACTGTTTTTCCTACTCCTGCTCCACCAAATAATCCGATCTTTCCACCTTTTGCATACGGTGCAAGCAAATCAATAACTTTAATACCTGTTACAAGGATTTCAGTTTCTGTTGATTGGTCATTAAATTCAGGTGCAGCTCTATGAATTGGCCAACTTTCTTTGGTTTTAACTTCACCTCTTTCGTCAATTGGTTCACCAATTACATTAATAATTCTTCCGAGAGTTTCAGGTCCAACTGGAACTTGAATAGGAGCATTTGTGTTGGTAACTTCATCACCTCTTTTTAGTCCTTCAGTAGCATCCATAGCAATTGTTCTTACAGTAGTTTCACCTAAGTGTTGTGCTACCTCTAAAACTAGTCTGTTATCACCATTTTTACATTCCAACGCTGTTAAAATTTCTGGTAGTTCCCCATCAAATTTTACGTCTACTACCGCTCCAATAACTTGTGTGATTATTCCTTTGCTCATAATTATAAACTTTCTGCTCCTGATATGATTTCTATTAGTTCTTTTGTAATTGCTGCCTGACGACTTCTATTATATTCGATAGTAAGTTTGTCAACCATTTCACCTGCGTTTCGGGTCGCATTATCCATTGCACTCATTCTAGACCCTTGTTCACTAGCTGAATTCTCTAACATTGCCTTAAATATTTGCGTAGAAATATTCTTTGGCAATAAATTACTTAAAATTTCATCTTCATCTGGTTCAAATTCATAACTTTCTTCTGAACTACTTTCTTCTCCTTCATTATTTAAAGGGATTATTTGCTGCGCTTGAGGAATTTGAGTAATTACATTTTTAAATTGATTGTAAAAAATTGTACAAACATCAAATTCACCTGCCTCAAATTTTTCAATTACCATTTTCCCAACTTTGTCAGCATCAAAATAATTTGCATTTTTAGACTCTTTGAAAGAAATATTTTCAATTATTTTGTCACCATAAACTCTTTTTAATTGATCATTTCCCTTTGATCCTACTGTA
>CACPOX010000010.1 GCA_902635665.1 uncultured Pelagibacteraceae bacterium | reverse complement strand
TTCGGTTCCTTTAAAAGCAACTGCAAACATTCTGAAAATTGGAAAAAATACAAAAGTTGAAACTAAAATTATAATACTACCTATACTTCCAACTATAAAATTATCCCCATTCAACCACCCACGTGCTGAAAGACCATGAGTGATATAAAATACAAATGTACAACAAGTTAAAACTGCACCTGAACCAACACCAAATTGATTTTCTACATCACCAAAAATAGATTGTAAAATTTCAAAATTCCATCCTCTTATACCAATAGAAAATCCCTGAAGAAAAAAGTAAAAAAAACCAATTAACCCTGAGTATAAAAAAATTTTAGAATATATCGGATTGTTCTGATTTAATTTAAATGTTGATAAAGGAAAAATTAGAGGAAGTAATATTGGTAAAAGCCAATATTTTTTATTTATAAATACTTGAGGTAATGCAGAACCATAATCCTCTAAAGAATATTCTAGTATCCAGTTTATTGAGAAAAACCCGTCACCTGTTACATACCATGGAAAGACTAGGAAGCCCAATCCTCCTATGAGCATCCAACAGATAACGAGTCCTCTCATTAATTCCTAAAATTATCTAGGAATTACAGATACATCGTTATCCCACTTGGATAACAGGCTCGCTCTAGTACTTTTATCTCCATAAACTTTAAAATTGTAATCAATCAAGTTGATTGTAGATAAATCTGGAGCATCAGGATCAGCTTTTGCTTTGGTATTTGATGGTACTTGCAAAGATTTTCCTGAAGTGAAAACCATAGTTTGTATTGCAGGACTTAATGCCCAGTCATAAAACTTCTTAGCTTCCTTCATATTTCTTGCACCAGCAATAATACTCATTGATCCAACTTCATAACCAGTTCCTTCAGCTGGAGATACTGTTACAACAGGTAAACCTTTTTTAGTTTGTTTAACACCATCGTGTTGGAAACAAATACCAATTAAGTTTTCGCCTCTTCCAGTCGCTTTAATTGGAGCAGAACCAGATTTTGTATAAGTATTTATATTTGCATGAAGTTTTTTCATGTAATCCCAACCTTTATCTTCTCCAAAAATTTGAAGAATTGTAGCTAAAGTTGTGTAAGCAGTTCCAGATGAATTAGGATTTGCTACTTGGATTTCACCTTTATAAATAGGTTTTGTTAAGTCCATCCATGATTTTGGAGCCGGAAGACCTTTTTTAGCTAAAAGATCTTTGTTGTATCCAAAACCTAATGCACCAACATAAATCCCGACAGATTTATAGTCAGCATTTTTTGCTTGGTTTTGTGCTGCAGGTAATAAATCATCAAAATGTTTTGATTTATATTTCTCTGTTAAATTTTCCTGAGCAGCTGTTAAGTGTGGATCACCTGTTCCACCAAACCAAACGTCTCCTTTTGGATTAGACCCTTCTGCTTTAATTTTCGCAAAAGTTTCACCACTACTTGCTCTTGTCATCGCAACTTTTGTGCCTGTTTCTTTTTCATAAGCTTGCTCAAGCATTTCACAAACATCGATTTCTACACTGCAATATAAAGTTAATTTTGCAGCAGAAGCTTTGTTTGTAAGACCAAACAATGTAATTGAAAAAAGAAGGACAATAGATGCTATCTTAATAAGATTTTTCATTATTTCCTCTCTAAGTTTATATTTATTCTAAAAAACTTATTATGAAATACAGGAAAATGTTACTATTTTATTTAGATATTCACTTATAGGTTTAAAATTTATTTATCTTATTAAATGATATATAGTTAATTGTTCTTTCTTGAGGGGGAGGGAGAAGATTTGGAAATAGTAACTAAGATAGCGCCAATCATATTGGCTTTGATTATGTTAGGCTTAGGCCTAGGATTAAAACTAGAAGATTTTGGCAGAGTATTAAAAACACCAAAAGATTTTATAGTTGGTTTTATTTCTCAATTAATAATTCTTCCAATTGTAGCATACATATTAATTTTAATTTTTAGAGCACCGCCAGAAATAGCAATAGGAGTCATGATCATAGCTGCAGCTCCAGGTGGAGTTACATCTAATATTATGACAAAATTTGCTGATGGAGATGTTGCATTATCAATATCTTTAACAGCTGTAATTAGTTTATTAAGTATAATTACAGTTCCTTTAATAATCTTTACATCCGCAGACATTTTAGGGATAACAGAATTTTCTCAAAATATTTCAATGACAGGAATAGCACTAAAAATGTTTTTAGTTGTAACGGTACCTGTAATTTTAGGAATGATCATCAGAAAAGTTGCTGAAAATTTTATAGCATCTAAAGTTGGAATATTTAACAAGCTTAATATTGTTTTATTTGTAATTTTCTTCTTCGCAGCGTTTTATGAAGAAAGAGAAAATTTAATTAGTTTTATAATGCAAGCTGGTTTAATTACTTTAATATTAAATGTATCGATGATGGTTATTGCATATTACATTGCAAAAGTATTTGCCTCAGGAGTTAAACAAATGAGGTGTATTGCCTTAGAATGTGGATTACAAAATGGTACTTTAGCTATATTCGTTTCTACACAAATATTTGGTACTGATATATTATATGCAATACCAACAGCTGCTTATGCACTAATCATGTATATAACTGGATTTATATTTATTTTTATTTTAAGAAAGTCTAATTAAGTATTGATTATTCTTATTTGATTAAAAACTTTATAAATAAAATGGCTTAAGCTAAGCATATTTTTATTCACCATTCCCTTTGTTGTTACAAAAGCACTATCTTTAGCGTTGTATGAAATTAATTTTTTATCATTTATATGAAGAAATTTTTTATCAATTAAATATTTTAGTTTTCTAACAACTGTAGGTCTTGGAATACCAGTGATCTCAGAAATTGACATGGCATTAACTCCTCTTTTATCTGATCCCTGAATCTCTTTTCTATATGAATTTAAATGTGTTTTTTTTGGAGTAAATTTTGGATTTTTAATTGTATTTATTAGCACAACCATGCCGATTGAAAAAATTTCTAAATCTTTTAATTCTTCTCTCCATCTTTTGATAAAAATAAACCAAAATTTATTAAATTGATACAAGCAGTAAGAAAAATTTTCTTTTATTGCTAATATTATCTCTTTAAGAGAATAAACTTCAGTTACTAATTTTTCTTTTTTTAAAATTTTATTAAATTCATACAAGATATTTGCAACCTCAGTAAGAGTTTCGACCGCTTTAGCTGAGTAAAGGGTATCTCGAACAACAAATATTTTCTTACCAATTCTTTTAATTATTCTTTGTTTTTCTAGTTCTAAAACTTTTCTTCTAATACTTTCTTTTGGAACACCTAGATCTTTTGAAATATCTGAAATATTAATTTTATCAATTTCGATTGATTTATCCCTATAAAATGTGTCGTAATCAATTTTTATCCCATTTTGCCTGAAATATACAAGACCTTGATGTATCAAATATATAATGAGGACAAACTTATCTATGTCTTTATAATGATCATAGGCTCTTACAAACCAGTTGCTTGTTAAAGTAAAATAAGAGGGTGCCAGTGCGGCAAAATTATCTTTAATTACTTTATTGATTACCTTCTCATTAATATGTTCAGATATACTCGGTAAAGTGTTCATATTTTAAAAAAAAACCCAATATGAACAAAAGCGATATCAGAGTCAACCCATTTTGGACAACCCTAGTGTGTAAAAAATGAACTAATAATGATTAAAATTAAACTTATAAACGAAATATGAGTACAGAAAGCTTAAATAGAACATCCGAGATTGTAGAGACCCCCTCTCAATATGTTGAAACTCCTAAAAGGGTTAACGTGGATGTTCTAAAGCAAAGACTTCTAGAGGAAAAGAAGAAGGAAAAAGTTAAACGAACAATAATTTTATCATCCGTTATCGTTTCTTTGGGTGCTCTAACGATGTTAACTTATTAACGTTTCCAAATCTTTTTTAATCATATCCGGTATAGAAATTTCTTTTTTTGAGTTATTTTTATACCGGTTATATTTATTTTGTCCTGGATACATTATTTCTTTAACTCCTTTAATCTTAGGAAGTTTTTTTATTGATTTAATATTATCTTTAATTCGTTGATTATAATTTTTTTGAAATAAATTTGCTTTAAAAGTTATAAATAAATGACCAATATTTTGTGGGCCTGAAAAATCATCAAATGGATCCTTAACTCTTCCTGCATGATTTCCTCCAGTCAAAACTCCGCTTAAAATATCTACCATCCAGGCAAGTCCCGATCCTCTAAAGCCTGCAATTGGTAATTGAACTCCGGCTAATGCTTTTTTTGCATTAGTAGTTGGTTTGCCAAATTTATCTAAAGCAACTCCCGTAGGAATTGATTGATTATTTCTTACAGCAACTCTAATTTTACCTCTGTTAATTACTGAAATTGATGTGTCTAAAATAAAAGGAATTTTAGAACCAGTAGGGGATCCAAAACAAATTGGATTTGTTCCAAATAAAGATTTTAAAGCACCATGTGGAGCAACTGCAGGTGGAGCATTTGTATAGATCATTGTAATTAAATTTTTCTTTACTGCTTGTTCTGCGTAATAACCAGACAAACCATAGTGACCACTATTTTTAACTGCTACCATTCCTATACCACTATTTTGTGCATGCTTGATTGCAGTTTTAATTCCTAGATCTGCAGCAACAAAACCAATACTATTTTTTGCATCTATATGTGAAATAGATGAAGATATTTTTTTAATTTTAATTTTTGGTTTTGGATTAATTACTTTTTTTGAAATTCTATCACAGTACATTTTAAGTCTTGATAAACCATGTCCATATGCACCAACTAATTCAGCATTGATTAATGCATTAGCAGAAATTAAAGCATGATCTTTACTTAAACCATATTTTTGAAAAATCTTAACAATTTGTTTTTTTAAAAGAGGTGTTTTCACTTATTTGAATATTTTTATGTCTTTATTAAAAAAATTCTTAATATCATTTATTAATAAATTTGGAACCTCTAAAGCTGCAAAATGACCACCTCTTGAAAATTTTTTCCATCTTTTTATGTTAAAAATTCTGTTTACGTATGATTTAGGAGGCCATTCAAGCATTTCTTTTGGAAATTCCGCTATTGCAGTAGGGACTTTTATTTTTTTGAAATTTTTGGGGAAAGATCGACCACCTTCCTTTCTTCTTCCAAAATATATCCAAGCAGAAGTATTAAAACTTTTGGTAATTATGTAGATCATTATATTTGATATTAATTCATCTTTTGAATATGTTTTTTCTATTCTACCCGTTTTCAGATCTGACCATCCATGAAATTTTTCTAAAATCCATGCTGCAGTTCCTACCGGACTATCTATCATTGCATAAGATAAGGTTTGAGGTTTTGTAGCTTGTTGAGTTCTGTATCCTTCCTGCATTATTTGATCAAAATTAAACTTTTTTTGCCATTTTTTTTCTTTTATATTTTTTGGCCCTTTGGGATGTCTAATCGGTAAACAATTAATATGAATTCCTTTACAATTTTTTGCACTATCAAAACCAATCCATGATGCAATAGTTGCTCCCCAATCTCCACCTTGTACAACATAATTTTTATAACCTAAGCTTTTGATCATAAATTTATTGAGTATTTTGCCAATCTTTCTAGGACCTAAAGCTTTTTTAATAGGCGTTGAAAAACCAAATCCTGGTAATGAAGGAACAATTACATCAAATCCATCCTCAATTTTTCCACCAAATTTTTCAGGATGAGCAAGTCTTGGAATGATGTCAAAAAATTCAATTACACTACCCGGCCATCCGTGCAAAAGTAATAGTGGTCTTGATTTAGGGTTTTTACTCTTCTCAATTATAAAATGTAGATTTATACCATCAACATTAGTCTTATAGTTTTTAAAAGAATTAATTTTGTTTTCAAATTTTTTCCAATTATATTTTGAAACCCAATATTCAGATATTTTTTTTAGAAAATTATAATTAGTTCCATATTCCCATCCATTTACATTTTGCATCATCTTCCATGGATAGGCCTTTATTTTTTTATTAATATTATTGAGTGTACTTATAGGTACACTTATCTTGTATGGTTTGATCATCAATTAATTATGACTTATCCAGATTGTTTTTGTTTGAAGAAATGAATTTAAAGCTTCAGTACCTTGATCTCTACTTAGTGAACCAGATTGTTTATATCCCCCGAAAGGAGTTTTAATATCTCCTTCAGAAAAAGTATTCACTGACACAGTTCCACAAGGTAAGCTTTTAGCTAAATGAAATGCTCTATTTATATCTTGAGTAAATACACTTGCATGTAATCCATATTTAGAATTACTAGCAATTTTTAAAGCTTCTTCATCATTTTTAACCGTTAAAACACCGAGTACCGGTCCAAATATTTCTTCCTGAGCGATGGTCATATTTTCTTTTAATCCATCAAATAAAGTTGGTTTTGCATAGAAACCTTTTTGCTTATTATCTGAAACTCCTCCATATAAAAGTTTTGCCCCTTCATCGATTCCTGTTTGGATATATCCATCAACAGTTTGTAAATGTCCTTTTGAAATCATAGATCCCATGTTCGATTTTAGATCTAATGGATCTCCCACTTTTAATTTTTTAACTTTTTTAATAATTTTATCTAAAAATTCATCTTTTACTTTTTTATGAACTATCTGTCTCATATTTGCTGAACAGTTCTGACCACCGTTCCAAAATGCAGAATTCATAGCATTATCTATTAAATCATCAGTAATTTTAGCATCCTCTAAAACTATAAATGGACTTTTTCCTCCCATCTCTAATGCAACAGGTTTTAAATTACTTTCACTTGAGTATTTTAAAAAATAACCACCTACTTCAGTTGAACCTGTGAAAGAAACTGCATCAACATCTTTGTGTCGACCTAAAGCTTCACCTACATCACCATAACCTGGAAGTACATTCAAAACTCCATCTGGTATCCCAGCTTCTTTTCCAATTTGAGCAACTCTAATTGCTGTAAGAGGTGTGTCCTCTGCAGGCTTAATTATTACTGAACAACCAGCTGCAAGAGCTGGTGCCATTTTCCATACCGCCATCATTAAAGGAAAGTTCCAAGGAACAATTCCAGCAACAACTCCAATTGGCTCTTTAACAATCAAACTAGTAATAGAAGGTTCTGTTGGACCAATTTTTCCAAATACTTTATCAATTAATTCTCCATACCATTGAAAATGCATTGGGGCATCATTTGCAACTTCATTAATACAATCGGTGATAAGTTTGCCTGTATCTATAGATTCTAAAACTGAATTTTCATCACCATGTTTTCTAAGTAATTCAGCAAATTTTAATAAAACTTCTTTTCTATATTCAGGTGCACTTCTAGACCAAATTCCACTATTAAAAGCTTTCCTTGAAACTTTAACTGCTAAATCCACATCTTTATGATTACATTTTGCAACAACACAAAGTTTTTTACCAGTTGCGGGATTGATTGTTTCAAATTTTTTACCATCAATAGCATTTACATATTTACCATTAATAAATGCTCTCCCTTCAAATTTAATTTTACTAGCTATTATTTTGTATTTGTTACCTGAGCTCATAAATTTTTTCCTATAAATTTTAATTTTTTTATTTTTTAAATTTAATCTAAGACACCTTGAGACTAAAATAAATAGATTAACTATGATATTCTTAATACAACTCTTAATTGCAATCCCATTTTGGTTGGACAAGTTTTTTTTTCTGTGTACTTCCGTCGGAAACTTAATTAGGCTTAAATATATTTAAATAGATAATTTAACTAACTAAGAGGAGAGAAATTAAATGTTTATTAAAACAATAAGCAAGACACTTATTAAAGTGGTTGCAATTATTTTCTTTGCACAAGCTGCTTATGCAGAAATAACTCTTAAGCTTGGAACTACTGGTAGATTGGGTATGCCAATTGGTGACGCAATAGATCAGGCGCTGATACCAGCTATGGAGAAAGCATCTGGAGGTAAAATGAAAATTGAACCTCATTATCAAAGAAGCTTATGCGCAGAGCAAAAATGTGGAGAACAAGCTAACCAAGGCCTTATAGCTTTGTGGACTAGTTCTACTGCAAACTATGGTAACTTTGGGCCAGAATTAGCAATTTTCGATTTGCCATTTATTTTCAAATCACTAGAGGATGCGAAAAGAATATCAGATGAATGGTTAGCTGAAAGACAGTGTAAACTAGCTCTTGAGAATGCTGGTCACATTTGCCTTTCTGTATATTCAAGTGGAGGATTTAGACAGCTTGGAAATGCAACTAAACCTGTTCATGAACCAGATGATATGAAAGGACTTAAATGGAGAACTACTAAAAGTCCAGTTGAGTTCATGCTAGTTAAAAATTGGGGTGCAACACCAACACCTTATGACTGGAGCCAATTATATCAAGGTCTTCAATCAGGTGTAGTTGAAGGTCAGTATGTTGCTAGTCCATGGCAGCATGTAGCAAAACTTCATGAAGTTGCGAAATATTTCACTGAGATCGGAGGAATGTGGTCTGGAAATATTTTAGCAATGGATGCTAAGCAATACAATGCATTGTCTGATCAAGAAAAAAAATGGTTACATGAAGCAGCTGATGCTTATGGAGAGAAAGTAAACGAGTTGGATAACGCTTGGATTAAAAATGGTGAAGATGCAATTAAAGCATCTGCTAAAGAGTGGTATGTACCAACAGAAGCAGAGATGACTAAGTGGAGAGCGGGTGCAATTGGTGCCTGGTTAGACGCTAAGGGTACTTTCGAACCTGAAGTAGCTAAAAGAGTACTTCTTGAACAAGGTATGGATGGATTTGTAGCTCAGTTAGAAGCAGCTGGCGCTCTATAATTCGTTCAACAAAAATTGTGTAAAGACCACTTAATTCAATAGAATTAAGTGGTCTTTCCCTAAAATAAATCATAACTTATAAGTATTCATGGAAAGTATTATTTTACTTGTAGTGCTCCTTTTTCTAATTTTATTAGGAGCTCCAATTGGCTTTATATTGATACTGATTCCATTTGTTTATATTCTTCTCACAGATGCTGTACCTCTTGTTTTAATTCCTAGTCAAATGTTTACGGCTATTGACTCAGTTCCATTAACTGCAATTGCATTCTTTATGTTGACAGGTGAGTTAATGACAAGTGCAACGATTACAGACCGTTTAGTAGCTTTGAGTAGGGCATTAATTGGACGTATACGAGGAGGGTTAGCCCAAGTTAATGTTTTGGTAAGTATGTTTTTTGCTGGCATGAATGGATCTGTAGTAGCAGATACAGCTACAGTTGGAGCATTAGTTTTACCAGCAATGAAGAAAGCAGGTTATCCTGCTGCGTTTTCAGCTGCAGTTACAGGTGTAAGTTCCACCATAGGAGGGATCATTCCACCTAGTATCATGATGATTGTGCTTGCTAATGCAACTGAGATTTCAATTGCATCTTTATTTGCAGCTGGGATTATTCCAGGAGTCTTGATTGGTGTTGTAATAATGGTAATCAACCATTACTTCGCAGTGAAATATAATTTCGAGCGAAGTGATCAACCATTTTCGGTACGTCGAGCTGGTAAAGAATTATACCGATCCTCTTTCGCCCTTTTGATACCTTTGGTTTTAGTTGGCTCAGTAATGGGTGGCGTAGCATCGGTAGTTGAAGCTGGTGCTATCACTGCTTTAGTTGCGTTATTTACAGGTGTATTTGTTTATCGAACTATTAAATGGAAAGATTGTACAGGTGCTTTTCGTCGAGCATTCCGTAATTCAGCAATGGTTTTTATTATCATAGCTGCATCAGGACCTTTCAGTTGGTTACTTACTTCTCTTGGTGCTATCGGCGATCTTGAAACCTGGCTTTTAGGCTTAGCGGATTCTCCTATATTATTTATTTTAGCTTTGATATTATTCATCTTTCTTCTTGGAACAGTAATGGACTCAGCGGTAAACATTATCATTGTTGGCCCAGTTCTAGTGAATGTTATGTCTCAAGCTGGCTTTCCTGAGGTGCAAGCAGCTATGGTTGTTATAGTTGGTTTCTTAATAGGATCAGTAACACCACCTGTTGGTGTTGCCTACTTTACCTCTGCAACAATAGCGCAAGTGCGTCTTGAAAAAGTTGCTATTGCGTTAATTCCTTATCTTGTTGGTCTTTTTTTACTTTTATTTTTTATTCTTATTGTACCAGAACTAACAATGTTTCTTCCAAACTTATTGACTAATTAATGATAAAATTTTTAAACAGTATTGATCGTTTTATTCATCGTACGTTGGAAGCTATGTGTTCACTATTGTTGGCTGCTATGGTTGGTTTTACTCTTTACAATGTTACAATGCGATATGTTTTTAATAACCCTCCTGTTTGGGGAGATTTGCTAACAGTATTAAGTAATATTTGGTTGATGTTTATAGCACTTTCTCTAACAGCAAGAGATAATGAACATGTAGCATTAAATTTAATTTATGAAAAATTACCAGAGAGAGTTTCATTATACATACGCCAGTTCTGGAAAATTATGATTATGATAATTGGTATAGTCTTAATAATTTATGGAATTGAACTTGTAGAGGGTATGCGAGGGAAGTATTGGGAAATGTGGTATTTAGAATTTAGTATGCAAGGTATTGAGTTCAAACCGAATTATATGCCCAAAAAATATGCGGTAGCTATCCTACCTTTAGCTGGGTTTTTGACTACCATTGGTGCTGCCATTGGTTTTATAAAAAAGGTCTAATTAATTAAAAAATTGTTTGCTTAACCTTTGCCTCTCCAAGGAATAGTCTTATCTATTATTTTTCTTAAAGATATATCAAATAAAAGACCCAGCAGACCCATTATGAAAATTGTTATCCAAATAACTTCATATTGAAAGTATTTTTTTGCAACATTTTCAACAAAACCAATACCAGTTGTACCTGCTAGAAACTCTGCAGCAACAAGTGTTCCCCAGCACATACCAACAGCAACTCTAATTCCTGTAAGAATTTCAGGAAGTGAATTAGGGAAAATCACATATCTTAAAATTTGTTTTTTAGTAGCTCCTAACGAATGTGCGGCATGTATTTTTGAAAGCTGTGTTCCTGATGCACCAGCTCTTGCAGAAATAATCATAATTGAAAGTGAGACCATGAATAATAAAAATATTTTACCCGTATTATCTATTCCAAGAACTGAAATAATCAATGGCGCCCAAGCTAACGGTGGAACAGGTCTGTATAATTCGATTAAAGGATCAAAGAAACCTTTAGCAAATCGATTTAGACCCATAAACAATCCTAATGGTACCCCAATAAGAATTCCAAAAACTAAACCTAAAAATACTCTTAAGAATGAGTCCCATATATGTCCATATGGAACAGGCACTTTAAATAATTTAAAATCACCCGTAACAACTTTTAAAACATTGCTTTTAAAGTTTTCTTTTACAATTCCATCTTTTGAATGTACCGGATATTCACCAGGCAATATGTCTGCAATCCAGTCTGGTAAAATAAATCCGATCATTTTACTTACATCAACCATCTCAATCCATAAAAGAGGAATATTTTTGTATCCAACACTTGGTTTAGACATCAATACAAATTTATTAAATGTATCTGATGGTTTGGGTAACCATCTGCCTGAAC
This sequence comes from uncultured Pelagibacteraceae bacterium, assembly GCA_902635665.1. Lineage (GTDB taxonomy): Bacteria > Pseudomonadota > Alphaproteobacteria > Pelagibacterales > Pelagibacteraceae > Pelagibacter. The sequence goes on along the minus strand of CACPOX010000010.1, from coordinate 30,806 downwards.
CTTGTTCAGAACATGTTGGTCCACTTGCTACAATTGTTCCTGCTGGAAATAAAAGAATATCAATTAATCTTAATCCACCTTGCTCTTTATTTTGTAATTCATCAAACTCTATTATTGCTGCTTGCATTTCATTTAATGCATTAGGAGGATAGATGCTTGCAAACTCTATTCTTCTTGCAATTTTAACAATATTTTTTGCATAGTCAGATGCTATTTCTTCATTATCATCTAATCCTTTTCTGTAAGCTTTAATATCATCTTTAAGTTGTTTGATTGCGCTTTTGAACTGTGGGTTATGATTTTTTAATTTGAAAAATTTGTCGTCAATTTTTTTTAGTTCTGCTGCAGCTGCATCAAATTTTAAGCCTTTGTTAGTTTGTGGTGCAGTTGGTATTTCAATAGTATTTTCAATTGTACCTGTTCCAGAGTCTATTGTAGTAATTCCCCAACCACCTTGTTCATCAATAAGTTTTTGTCTTTCATTTTTTTCAGTATCTGTTTCAAAAGGATAACCTTCCGTTTGGAAATTTAAGCTAAGACGTTTTATTTCCTCCGTCATTTCTTTGATTTTAATTTTAGTTTCCATTTCCATAAGCTCTTCACTAGTTAAGAAAGGAATTAACTTAGAAGTTCTATCGATATAACTTACCAAAATTGTTTTCTGTTGATTATTTAAATCTGAAGATCCATTTATTTCATTAGCAATCTTTTCAAGGTTTTTATTTTCAATTTTTATAATTGAAGTGCTTTTGAATTCTCTTTCTTCAATAGGAAATTGATATTTTAAACCTAATAATGACTCGTTTATTTTAGCAACTTGACATAATTCATTCGCTGATTTTGGATAAAAACCTTTTGCTATATCCCATGAATAATAAAGCCATAACATGAGAATTGCACTAGTTCCAACTATCACCCAGTGGGTTCCACCTTTTGCTCTTTCTGGATTGCCAAATACGGCATCAATTTTTTCAGTTCTAATTAGTCTTCGTCCATAAAGAATACACCCAATTACAGCTACAAATATTAAGATGGTTACAAATTGGGTTAACATTTAATTTTCTTTCCCCATTATTTCTTCTTCCATATTCCAAATCATGGATAAAATTTCTTCTCGTGTGGATGAAAATTCTTTATTTTTTTTAATTTCTCTTAAGTCTTGTGTAAGACCCATTTCTGCAAATGGAAGGTTGTACTCTTTGTGTATACGTCCTGGTCTTGGCGCCATTACATATAATCTTTCTCCAAGTAATAAAGCTTCTTCAACAGAGTGAGTAATTAAGATTATTGTTTTTCCTGTTTCTTTCCAAATCTTTAAAACTAAAGATTGCATCTTTTCTCTTGTTAATGCATCTAATGCCCCTAATGGCTCATCCATTAAAATTAAATCCGGATCATTAATTAAACATCTTGCAAGCGCAACTCTTTGCTGCATACCTCCAGATAATTGATAAGTAGGTGTGTTACCAAAACCTTGAAGTCCAACTATATCTAACCATTCATCAACTTTCTTAGCTGTAACGTCAGGATCTTCTTTTTTCATCCTAAGTCCAAAATTTACATTCTCAGCTACTGTTAACCATTCAAACAAAGCACCTTGTTGAAAAACCATTCCTCTTTCAACACCAGGTCCATCAATTTCATTATTATTAAGTGTTATTTTTCCTGAGGTAGGTCTTAAAAATCCAGCAGTAATATTTAGTAAAGTTGTTTTTCCACAACCAGAAGGACCTAGTACTGTAAGCAATTCTCCTTTTTTTAGAGTAAAGCTTACATCTTTTAAGGCGTGAACTGTTTCTCCTTTTGGAGTTTTAAAAATCATATTTAGATTTTGAGAAACTAGATCGCTCATAACTGCCTTATATTAGAAATTTGACAAAAAAAATAGGCACCAATTATAAATCGGTGCCTATTTAAAAGTTTTAAACCCTTAAAATTATAAAGGTAAGAAACTTGTATCTACAGATCCTCCTGGAGTTCCCATACCTTTTAGGAAACCATCAAGATTACCACTTTCCATAGATGCTTTTGTTTCTTCTGGAGTTAAGAATTTGAAACCACTTAAAGTGTCTTTCATATCTGAAACCTTCATTTCAGAAGCTTTCGCCATAGCATTCATGTCAGCTTTACCAGCTTTGTATCTAGCATTAGCTTCATGAGTAACTTCGATGAAAGTTCTTAACATACCTGGGTTTTCTTTCATGAATTTATCTGTAACAGAAGTGATATCTATACCTAAGATACCAGCTGCTCTAGCTTCATCTACAGTTAAAAGTCTTGATCCAACTGCAGTTGCTGCTTTGATAGAGTTACCACCAAATAAACATGCCATTACAACATCACCACTTACTAATGCAGCAGCACCTTCTTCAGGGTCCATTTGAATAATATCCATTTTACCTCTGTCAGCACCAACAACTTTCATACTTTCATCAAAAACGTATTCAGCCATTGTTCCTAATGGAACAGCAACTTTTTTACCTTCTAATTCAGTAGCGTTTGCTTTTGTAATTCCAGAAGCGTTAGATGTAACACATGTAGTTCCACCCATTCCGTATTCCATAGCGATATCAACTAATTTGATAGGTGCATTAGATTTTACAGCATTGATAAAAGGTACTAATCCTTGTGAGTAAGAAATATCAATATCTCCTGCTAACATTGCATCAGTCATTGCTCCACCATTAGTGAAATTCGTCCATTTTACTGGTACACCAAGAGCTTTAGCAAAATTCTTTTTTTGCATGTCCTCTAGATTTGGACTTGGCCATTCTAGAAAGTATGCAACTCTAACTTCATTTGCAGCTGAATTAGCAACTGAAATTGATAGGTTAAGTGCAAAAATAGATCCTAGAATAAAACTTAATATTTTTTTCATTTATTCCCCTATGTTTAATTAATTAAATTCCGGATATTTAAATTCAAATTGCCTCTGAAGTAAAACAAAAAAAGAAACTTATACAATCCTTGGTTGTGTCAATAATGTGGTAGTTAATCTATTTATTTTAGTCTAAAGAGGCCTTAAAGTTAAATTTAAAAACAAATTTATAGAAAGAAATTTATGAGCTCAGAGAACAGAACTTTAGTTCCAAATTCATTAAATGAACATTGGATGCCGTTTACATCTAATAAAGATTTTAAAGCTAATCCAAGATTAATAACTGAAGCAAAAGGAGTTTATTTAAAAACTCATCATGGAAAAACACAAATTGATGCAAGCTCAGGATTGTTTTGTAATCCATTAGGTCATGGTAGAAAAGAAATTACAGAAGCTGTTACTAAACAGTTAGAAACTTTAGATTACGCTCAACCTTTTCAACAAGGTTTTGGTGGATCATTTGAATTAGCAACTAGGATTTCAAAACACACTCCAGGTGATCTAAATAAAATGTTTTTTACAATTTGTGGTTCTACTGCTGTTGAAACAGCAATTAAAATTTCAGTTGCTTATCATAGAGCAAAAGGGAATGCCCATAGATTTAGATTTGTTGGTCGTGAAAGAGCTTATCACGGAATGAATATTGGCTGTGTATCTGTTGGTGGAATGATTAATAATGTTAAAACATTCGCAAGTATATTAATGCCAGGTGTTCAGCATATGAGACATACTCATTTACCGGAACATAAATTTGTAAGCGGTCAACCTGAAACAGGTGGAGATCTTGCTGATGATTTAGAAAGAATTGCTAGTAACTTTGGTCCTGAAAATATTGCAGCATGTATTGTTGAGCCAATTGCAGGATCAACAGGAACATTAGTTCCACCAAAAGGATATTTGCAAAGATTAAGAGAAATTTGTGATAAGCATGGAATACTTTTAATTTTTGATGAAGTAATTACAGGATGGGGAAGAACAGGTTCTGCATTTGCTAGTCACGAATTTGGTGTAACACCAGATTTAATGACAATGGCAAAAGCTACTACTAATGGAGTTGTTCCAATGGGTGTTGTGGCATGTAAAGACGAAATCTATGATGCAGTGATGGATGCTTCACCGATGGGTTCTGTTGAATTATTTCATGGATATACTTACTCAGGAATTCCAGTAGCTGTTGCAGCTGGATTAGCAGTTCAAGATATTTTTGAAAAAGAAGATATTTTTAATAGAGCTAAAAATTTAGCACCTTATTTCCAAAAAGGTTTGTTCTCTCTTCAAGATTTAGAGTCAGTAGAAAATATCAGAGGCTATGGAATGATGGGTGGAATTGATATGAAGATGAATACTAAACCTGGAAAAGCTGGCTATGAATGTTTTAAAGCTTGTTATGAAGCAGGGGTTAATTTTAAGGCAACAGGTGATTGTTTAATAATAGCTCCACAATTTATATGTGAAGAAAAACATATAGATGAGATTATTGATAAACTTAGAACAGGTATTACTAACTATCAAAAAAACCAGAAAAATTAATTTTTTATTTAGTTAAAAATATAGAGAGAGTTCATGAAAATAGGCGTACCTAAGGAGATTAAGCCTCAAGAAAACAGAATTGGTTTAACTCCGGATAGTGTAAAAACTTTGGTTTCAGAAGGCCATGAAGTATTAGTTGAAAATAATGGTGGATTTGAAGCTGGTTTTGAGAATGATCAATATTTAAAAGCAGGAGCCAAAATTGTTGATACTGCAGCTGATATTTTTAATGATGCAGAAATAATAGTTAAAGTTAAAGAGCCACAAAAAGTAGAAGTCGATATGATTAGAGAAAATCAAATTGTATACACTTATCTACACTTAGCTGCAGCAAAAGAATTAACTGAAGGGTTAATAAATTCTAAAAGTATTAACATTGCTTACGAAACAGTAACAGATGATAATGGAAGACTGCCTTTACTTGCTCCTATGAGTGCTGTTGCAGGAAGAATGTCAGTACAAGCTGGAGCTCATTGTTTGGAAAAAAATCAAAAGGGTAGAGGAGTATTATTAGGAGGAGCACCGGGAGGTGAACCTGCAAATGTTTTAATCCTTGGAGGAGGAGTGGTAGGAGAAAATGCAGCAATAATAGCTACCGGCATGAGAGCTAAAGTTCATATTGTTGATAAATCTGAAGAAAGATTAAAACAACTAGTTGAAATGTTTGGAGATAAGATAATTCCTGAACAAAGTGATAAAACCGATTTAGATAAACTAGTTGCAGAAGCTGATCTGTTAGTTGGTGGTGTATTGATTCCAGGTGCAGAAGCACCAAAGTTAATTACAAGAAAAATGATTAAAACTATGAAAAGAGGCTCTGTAATTGTTGATGTTGCAATTGATCAAGGAGGCTGTGTAGAAACAAGTAAACCCACAACGCATGGTGATCCAACTTATATAGTTGATGATGTTGTACATTATTGTGTAGCTAATATGCCTGGCGGTGTTCCTAGAACTTCAACTCTTGCATTAAATCAAGCAACAGTTCCTTTTTTAGTTAACCTAGCCAATAAAGGTTGTAAAAAAGCACTCAGTGAAGACAAACATTTTCTTGCAGGATTAAATATATATAAAGGACAGGTAACGTATAAAGCTGTTGCAGACGTTTTTGGCCATGAATATGTTGAGCCAATAAGTTTAATTTGAATAATACTTTAGAAATTATTCAAATATTTTTTAAATAGTTAATGATAAAAAAGATCAGATACAAAAATATTATATTTAACAATTTTAGTGAAGAAGATTTTATAAATTTAATGGATAGTTATGGCTTATTTACTTTTCCAGCAGCGCCACCCCTTGCAACATTAGAATCAAATTTAGAATATCACAAATCATTAACTTCTTCAGACTATGTTTTTTTTGATAGCGGATATTTTGTTTTGTTACTAAGATTTCTTAAAGGAATAAAAGTAACAAAATTTTCAGGATATAAATTTTTAAAACTTCTATTTAATTTTTTAACTTTGAATAAAGAAAAAAAAATTTTCTTAGTTGATCCATTCGCCAAAAATTCTGAGAGCAATTTAAAATACTTACAAAATTTAGGCTGTATAAATATAAAAAAATACGTTGCTCCTATCTATGATAAAAATTCAATAAAAGACGAGCAGTTATTACGAGAAATAATTGATTTTCAGCCTGAATTTGTAATTATTAACCTTGGTGGTGGTGTACAAGAAGTTTTGGGAAATTTTTTAAAAATTAACATTGATTTTAAATCTAAAATAATTTGTACAGGTGGTGCAATTTCTTATTTTACAAAAGATCAGGCTCCAATAAATGACACAATTGATAAATTATATTTAGGTTGGTTTATTAGACTTTTATTTAATCCTTTAGTTTTTATACCTAGATTATTAAAATCTTTGTCATTATTTTTTAAAGTTTTAAAAGATAAAGTAGAAATTATTTAAAAAAAAATTAATAAATAGAACTTAAAATGATAAAAAATAAAAAAATTCTTATTGTTGGTGCAGGTGGTTTTATAGGGGGTCATTTAGTAAAAAGATTACTTAAAGACGGTAATATAATTGTTGCATGTGATATAAAACCTAGAGAATATTGGTTTCAAGATTTTGAAAATTCTGAAAACCATTACTCAATGGATATGAAAGATATAACTAATTGTAAAAAAGTTACTAAAGGTATTGATTATGTTTTCAATATGGCATGCAATATGGGTGGAATGGGTTTCATAGAAAATAATAAAGCAGAATGTATGCAATCTGTCTTGATTAACACAAATTTATTAATTGCATGTAAGGAAGATAAAGTTAGCAAATATTTTTTCTCTTCAAGTGCATGTGCCTATAATAAATCAAAACAACAAGAAGTTTTTATTGATGGCTTGAAAGAGGAAGATGCTTATCCTGCAGATCCAGAAGACGGATATGGATGGGAAAAATTATTTAGCGAAAGAATGTGTAGACACTTTATGGAAGATTACGGCATTCAAGTTAGAGTAGCGAGATACCATAATATCTATGGGCCATATGGCACTTTCGATGGTGGAAGAGAAAAAGCACCAGCTGCACTTTGCAGAAAAGTTTTTAATGCTAAAAAAAATAAAGATACCAAAATCGAAGTTTGGGGAGATGGAAAACAAACACGTACTTTTTTATATATTGACGATTGTGTTGAGGGAACATTGAGATTGTTTGAGTCCAATTGTTCTGATCCAGTAAATATAGGAAGTGATGAACAAGTGTCTATAAATCAAATGATTGAAATAATTGAAGGAATATCAGGAATTCAAAAATTAGAAAAAATATATCAGCTGGACAAACCTAAAGGAGTTAGGGGAAGATCAAGCAACAACGATCTGGTAAAACAAGTTTTAAATTGGAGTTATGGTATTAAACTAAAAGATGGTTTGCAAAAAACTTATGACTGGATTTCTTCTGAAATGCAAAAAGAAGGCGTCAATATTAGTAGGTTTACAAAATCTTAAATTATTATTAATTTTCATTATGGGAAAATCATTACCATCATCAGCGAAAGTTGTTGTTGTAGGAGGTGGTGTAATTGGCTGTTCTGTTGCTTATCATTTAACTAAATTTGGTTGGAATGATGTTGTTTTGTTAGAAAGAGATCAATTAACTTCAGGCACAACATGGCATGCAGCAGGACTGGTAAGTCAATTGGGACCTACAGCAGCAGTTACTAAAATTAGAAAGTATACCTTAGATTTATACAAAAAATTAGAAAAAGAGGTTGATCATTCAGCCGGTCTAAGACTTAACGGAGCACTTTCAATTGCACAAACTGAAAGTAGATGGCAAGAACTTAAAAGACAAGCAACTACGGCACAATTATACGATGTAGATATCAAAATTTTAAACAAGGAAGAAATTAAAAAAAACTACCCAATGATGAATACTGAGGATTTAAAAGGTGGGGTTTTAATGCCAGGAGATGGAGCTGCTGATCCAAGTGGTGTAACACATATGTTAGCAAAAGCAGCAAGAGAAGGTGGGGCAAAAATATTTGAGCAGTCTCCTGTTGAAACTATTTTAACTAAAAACGGCAGAGTTTGTGGGGTTAGAGTAAATGGTGAGGATATTGAATGTGAGTATGTTGTGTTAGCAACAGGTATGTGGTCAAGACAAATTGGAGAGAAGATTGGAGTGAGTATACCACTTTATCCTGCAGAACATTTTTATGTAATTACCGAACCAATAGAAAATCTTTCAAAAATACTTCCAGTGATAAGAGATTTTGATAGTAGTGTTTATTTTAAAGAAGATGCTGGTAAATTATTAATTGGAATATTTGAGGGTAAATCAATACCAGCATTTGATAAAACGAATAAAGTTCCAGAGGATTTTTCTTTTGGAGAATTTCCAGAAAATTTTGAGCACTTTGAGCCTTATTTAGAAAAATCAATGGTTAGATTTCCTGTTTTAGAAAAAGTTGGAATAAGAAAGTTTTTTGCGGGACCAGAATCTTTTACACCAGACACAAATTCTTTACTTGGTGAAGTTCCAGAGGTTAAAAATTTATTTGTAAGTTGTGGATTAAATAGTATTGGAATTGGAAGTGGAGGAGGGGTAGGCAAAGTTACTGCTGAATGGTTAATAACAGGGCATATTAATGAAGATATTTTTAATTACGATATAAAAAGATTTCAGAAATTTCATTCAGAATTAGGTTTTATTAAGGATAGAATTACAGAGTCTTTAGGTGATTTATATGGAATGCATTGGCCATACAAACAACACAAAACATCAAGAAATAAAAAATTATTACCTTATCACAATTTATTAAAAGGATTTGGTGCTTGCTTTGGTGTCTCAGGAGGTTACGAAAGACCCATGTGGTTTGCTATTGATGGAGAAAAGACAGAGTATGAGTACAGTTATAATTATCAAAATTGGTATCCTTCTGTAGAATATGAAACAACTAATACTACAAAAAATGTAGGTCTTTTTGATTTAACTCCATTTTCTAAATTCGAAATAAAATCTGAAAAAGCTCACGATGAATTACAAAGAATTTGTACATCAAATATAAAAAACGAAATTGGAAAATGCACTTATACCCACATGTTAAATAAAGATGGTGGCATAGAAGCAGATCTAACTATAGTTTGTTTAGACAATAACTATTTTAGAATAATTAGTTCAGCAGCAACAAGAGTAAGAGATAAGTTCCATATAAAAAAGCATTTGTCAGATCAAATTGAACTTCATGATGTAACTGATGATTATTGTGTATTAGGTATTTTTGGACCTAAAAGTAGAATGTTGATGGAACATTTAAGCAAAGATGATTTTACCAATACAAATTTTAAATTTGCAAATTCAAAGTTTATAACAATAGACAATGTAAGAATCTGGGCTCAACGTTTATCTTATGTCGGTGAATTAGGTTATGAATTATATATTAATACTCTAGATGCTAAAAAAATTTACGAAAAAATTATTGAAATAGGAAAAAAATATAATCTTTCTAATTGTGGAATGCATGCTCTAGATACAATGAGAATGGAATGTGGTTTTCTACATTGGGGACATGATATTTCTCCAGAGGAAAATCAATATCAATCAGGTTTAGATTTTACGATAAATTTTAAAAAAAAAGTAGATTTTGTGGGTAGAGAAGCATTGGAAAAAATAAAAGATAAAAAACCAGATAGAAAACTTTCAATGTTTGTACTTAAAAACAATATACCTGGAAAACCTCTAATACTTCATGATGAACCAATTTATCTTGAAGATGAAATTATTGGAAGAACTACCTCGGGTAATTATTCTTTTAATTATAAGAAAAATCTTGCTTTTGGTTATATAAAAAATAAATTTTCTCAAGAAGAGTTGGCTAATAAAGCCATTTATATCGAAATTGAGAAAATAAAATATCCAGCTGATTTGCTACTAAAACCATTAAAAGACCTTAATTTTAAAAATCTTTAAATTCTTAATTTGAATTTAATATTGATACCTGCTTAAATATGATTGTGAAAAAAGATATTGAAAAAATTAACTTAGATAAATTAGATATTTCCTCAAAAAATGAATTACAAAATAGCAATATCAAAACTACAAACGTAAATATTTTACTTAACAGAGTTAGGTTAGACCAAAAAAGAACCTTAAAAAAAAGAATTATTTTTTCTCTGTTTTTAGCATCTATTGTATCTTCTTTAGTTGTTTATTTTATTATTTAAATCTTTATTCCTTGCACTTTTATTAACTTCTCAATCTTTGTGGACACACTTAGAGCTCATTGATAATAATTTATATAATGAAAAAAAAATAAACTTGTACTAAAAAAGTGTACACATCATGGGCACACTTAAAAAAGAATTTAATCAAAACTTGTTTGCAACAAAATTTAAAAGTAGTATAAATCAACAATTATTTAAGGCGGGGTAGCTCAGTTGGTTAGAGCGCGGGACTCATAAGCCCGAGGTCAGTGGTTCGATCCCACTTCCCGCTACCAAAAAAAAATGAAAGATATTTATATTACTTGGGAAGATTACCACAAGAAGATAGAGCAATTAGCAAAAAAAATTTATGAAGATAATTGTGAATTTAATCAAATTATTTGTATTGCAAAAGGAGGATTAAGAGTTGGAGATATTTTTAGCAGGTTGTTTAATGTTCCTCTAGCCATATTGTCTGTAGAATCTTACCATGGGAATAATGATGATATTAAAAACCATCAAGGACAATTTACATTTTCAAGAGATTTGGCTAAGACTACTCCTAATTTAGGATCTCATATTTTATTAGTTGATGATCTTGCTGACTCGGGAAAAACATTAATAAAAAGCTTGAAATGGCTAGAACATTTTTATGGGTTTTATTTAGAAGAGAAAATAAAAACAGCAGTGCTTTGGCATAAATCAACATCAAAATTTAAACCTGATTATTGTGTTGATTATTTAAAGGATTCTCCATGGATACATATGCCATTTGAAAAATACGAGACTACAAATATAAAAGATTTTAAATTTGAATAATTATTTATTTAATTAAACTATCATTGAACTGATTTGATACTCTAACAAATGTTGTGCATTTACTTAATTGTTTAAGTGAAGGTGCACCAACATAAGTACAGCTACTTCTTACGCCGCCAAGAATATTTAAAATTGTGTCGTTTAATTTACCTCTATATTTTACCCGCACTTTCCTACCTTCACTACTTCTGTAATCTGAAAGTCCACCATAATGTTTTTTATTAGCAACTTCTGAGCTAGATCCATAGAACTCTATAAATTTTTCTCCATTTACTTTAACAATTTTTCCATTTCCTTCGTCGTGTCCAGCAAGCATACCTCCAAGCATTACAAAATCTGCGCCACCACCAAAACCTTTAGCTACATCACCAGGACAGGTACATCCACCATCAGCTATTACATGTGCCCCAAGTCCATGTGCTGCATCAGCACATTCGATTACAGCACTTAATTGTGGATAACCAACCCCTGTTTGAATTCTTGTTGTACAAACACTTCCTGGTCCAATTCCAACTTTTACAATATCCGCACCACTTAAAACTAATTCTTGAGTCATATCAGCTGTTACTACATTACCAGCAATTATTGTTTTAGTAGGATATTTGTCTCTTACTGATTTAATGAAATTGGTAAAGTGTTCTGTGTACCCATTTGCAACGTCAATACAAATAAATTTAAAAAAATTAAATTCTTTTAGTACTTTGTCTAAATTTTGAAAATCTTCTTTTTTTATACCGACACTAAGTGCAATATTAGGATATATTTTTTTAATATTTTTACTTTGTTTAATTTTTTTAACATCATGTTGCTTTGTTAAGGATGTTATCATTCCATATTCATTTAATTTTTCTGCAACACTTAACTCTCCAACCCCATCCATATTAGCTGCCATTATTGGAATACCTGACCATTCATTTCTGCTATATTTAAATCTATAAGTTCTTAATAGATTGACATCTTTTCGACTTTTAAGAGTACTTCTTTTAGGTCTAAATAAGACATCTGAGTAATCTAGTTTAAGTTCTTCTTCTATTCTCATTAAGCTAAAGGTTATAATTATAAAAATTAATTTCAAACAAATTAGAAGCCTGTGGATAAGTTTTTATCAACATAATATATAAATTTACTTACTATTTTTAAGAATTTTTTTTAATTTATATAGGTTCATAGTTTGATTAAGTGGCATCAAATTATTTTTATTTACTCTAATTTTTTTAATATTTTTATCCTGAAATCTGGCGAAGGAATACACACTTTGACTTCTACCTCCAACATTGATTACTCCTCTTTGACTAATTAATTTAGGCAAAATTTTAACTAAATCCTCTTGAAACATGAAGTTAGTTTTTAAATTTGAATATGCTTTTTTATGTAAAAAGGGTTTTTCTGTCATTGTAATTCTTAAAATTAAAGAATTTTTATACATTGATACCGCACACTCTCCTCCTAGTTTTGACAAACCATAATTATTGAAAGGTCTTACAGGATCTTTTTCTGAATAATTACCCTTGGTTCCTTCATAAACATAGCCAGTTGAAAAGTAGACTAATTTAATGTTGTTTTTTTCACATACTTTAGTGATATTTGCTGTACCTATAATGTTTAAATTAATACTTTTTGAAATATTTTTTTCATGAATTTGCATAGGCCTTGATAACCCCGCACAATGCAAAATAATATTAGGTTTAATTTTTTTGCATATTCTCTGGATGGATCTTATGTCTAGAATATTACATTCTTTTTTTGTGGCAAAAAAAAGATTTAATTTATTATTGTTTTCTTTTAAGATTTTGGCAAATCTACCATTTCCACCTGTAACTAAAATTTTTTTTTTCACAAATATTTTTTTTTAAATTCTGATAAAGAAATACCATTTTTATCTTTGGCTGAAATTACAAATTTTTTATTTGGCCATTTAATTTTAAATTCTTTATCATCAAATTTTATTGTGGTTTCACTTTTTTTATTTCTATACTTAGTACAACTATAAACTATATAATTTTCATCATCTAAAGCTTGGAAGCCATGTGCAAAACCTGGAGGTATAAAAATTGATGTATTATTTTTTTCACTCAATAAACACTTATAAACTTTACCATATGTTTTAGAATTTTTTCGTAGGTCAATGGCAACATCAAATATTTTACCCTTTAGAACTGAGATAAACTTTCCTTGTGAATTAGTTGTTTGAATATGCAATCCTCTAATAACATTTTTTTTTGAAAAAGACATTACCAAAAATGGAAAATTTTTATTGATTATATTTTCTCTAATTAATTCTTTAAAGTAACCTCTATTATCTCTAAAAGATTTATTTTTAATTAAAAACAAATCTTTAAAATTTGATTTTAGTTTCATTTAGATATCAATTTTTTTAAATATTTTGAATATTCACAATTTCCATAAAACTTTATTGAATTTAATATATCTTTCCTTCTTATCCATCTGTTTTGTAAGGATATTTCTTCAATGCATGCTATTTTGAAACCTTGTCTATTCTCAATTGCTGAAACAAAATTGCTAGTTTTGTAAAAATCATCAATAGATCCTGTGTCAAGCCAAGCACCACCCCTACCAATATACTCAGCTTTTAATTTTTTATTTCTTAAGTATTTCTTCAACAAATCAGTAATTTCTAACTCATTTCTTTTTGATGGCTTGAGTTTTTTTGAAAAATTTACAACTTTATTGTCAAAAAAGTACAATCCAGTAATTGCTAAGTCAGATATATATTTTTTAGGTTTTTCTTTGATTATTGTTATTTTATTATTTTTAATTTTAGCTACACCAAATTTTTCTGGGTTTATTACTTTATGCAGAATTATTTTTGAACCTTTTTCAAGTTTAACACATTGCAACAGAGTTTTTGTTAAAGATTGACCATAAAAAAAATTGTCACCAAGAATTAATGCAACATTATCTTTACCTATAAAATTTTCACCTAAGATAAAAGCTTCAGGTAAACCATTTGGTTTTTCTTGTTCTTTATAGCTTATTTTTATACCCAAGTTTTTACCATCACCCAAAAGCCGCTTATATTGATTTAGTTCACCCTTGTTTACTATGATTAATATATTTTTTATTTTGGCCAACATGAGTATAGAGAGAGGATAATAAATTAAAGGCTTATCATAAATAGGCAACAACTGTTTATTAACGGCCTTCGTTAATGGACTCATTCTTGTTCCCTTACCACCCGCAAGTATAATTCCTTTTTTAATCATTTGTTTCCTAATCTTTTAAGAATATCTTTTTTTTTTATTAAATTAAAATAAGATTTATTATTTATATACCAATTAAAAGTTTCTTTTAGACCTTCTTCAATTTTAATTTCAGATGACCAATTTAATTTTTTTTTAATTTTATTACTATTCAGTGCATATCTTATATCGTGACCAGGTCTATCTTTAATATATTTTAATTTAACTTTTGACCCAACTTGGATTTTATTTTTAGCAATTTTTAATAAATGTTTTGCAATAGTGATATTATCAAAATTTTGATTTGAGCCTATATTATAAGTTTGTCCAATTTTACCTTTTTTAAATACCTTAAATAATGCTTTACAATGATCTGTAACATAAATCCATTCTCTTGAATTTTTTCCATTTCCATAAATTGGCAAAGCAATATTATTTAATATATTATAAATCAATTTAGGAATTAATTTTTCAGGATGTTGGTTAGGACCATAATTATTTGAACAGTTAGTTATTATAATAGGTAAATTAAATGTTCTAAAATATGAATAAAATAAATGATCAGAGGCAGCTTTACTCGCTGCATATGGCGAACTTGGCTTGTAGGTATCATTTTCCTTTGATCTACCTTTAAGTACGTCACCAAAAACCTCGTCAGTAGAGATATGGATTAATTTTGTTATTTTATTTTTTTTATAATATTTTTTAAATTCTTCTATGAAGTTAAAAACACTAACTATATTACTGTTTATGAAGTTTTTGGGATTATCTATTGATCTATCAACATGAGTTTCTGCAGCTAAATTGAAAATTGCAATAGGCTTATATTTAAAAAATACTTTTTTAATTTTAGTTCTGTTTCCAATATCACTTTTTATAAATTTATAGTTTTTATTTTTTTTAAAGTTTTTTGTATTATAAAAATTTGAAGAATAAGTAATTTTATCAATATTAATCACTTTATAATTTTTTTTTAGAAGAAGATTAATTAAGTTACTACCTATGAAACCCATTCCTCCAGTTACAATTATATTTTTATTCATATTTAGATGAATTCTTATATTATAATGTATTAATTTTAAATGAATTACAAAGATATAACTATTGGTATTGTTACTTATAAAAGTGAAAAAGTACTTTTTAAATGCCTAAAAAGCATTAAAAAAATAAACAAAATTATAATTTATGACAATTCAAATGATCTTACTATTAAAAAAAAAGTAAAATCTAAATATCCAAAATTAAAATATATCTTATCTAAAAAAAACTTGGGATACGGCAACGCAAACAACGAAATTATCAAAATATGCAAAACTAAATATCTTTTGGTTTTAAATCCAGATACAGTTTTAAATAAAAGTTGTGAGTCAGAATTAATAAAATCTATAAATTCACAAAAATTAGATTTTTCTATTATGGCTCCAATCTCTCAAGACAAAAATTTTGGATCTGTAATTAAAAATAATAAATTAATGAAGAGTGGTATTTTTGAGACAAATTATGTGAAAGGTTTTGCATTACTTATAAATAAAAAAATTGTTAAAAAAGTTGGCATGTTTGACAAGAATATATTTCTTTATTTAGAGGAGATCGATTTATGCAAAAGACTTAAAGAAAAAAATTATAAAATATATGTTAATACTAAAGCAAAAATTTTTCATAAAGCTGCTAAGTCTAGTGATATAGGATTTGAATTTGAGAAGTGTAGACATTGGCACTGGATGTGGTCCAGTGTTTATTATAAAAGAAAACATTTTAATAATTTTGAAACATTAATTAATTTTATACCTTTAGTTTTTATAAATTTATTTAAAACAATATTTTTTATAATAATATTTCAACCAAAAAAAACTGTTATCAATTTTATGAGATTTTCAGGAACACTCAATGCTCTTTTGGGAAAAAATTCTTGGTATAGACCTGATTAAAAAATTTCTTTAAATTTTTCTACACTTATAACTCTCATATATTCTTCATAGTTATTAAAGTAATCTACAAATCTAAGTTTGTTAATTGGCTTATCAATTTTAAGGATAGAAGTATTTTTTTTTTTTGTAATAATACCAATACCTTGATCCATCTCACAA
This sequence comes from uncultured Pelagibacteraceae bacterium, assembly GCA_902635665.1. Lineage (GTDB taxonomy): Bacteria > Pseudomonadota > Alphaproteobacteria > Pelagibacterales > Pelagibacteraceae > Pelagibacter. The sequence continues at coordinate 14,642 of CACPOX010000010.1, read as the reverse complement.
GTATAAATATCTAACTCTTCAATTTGTCTTAAATCCACTATTGCTTTCCATACATCACCATTCCATTGCATTTTATATCTTGGCACTGCCTGTTTGCCCAAACTATCTGGCATACAGTCATGAACTAGTATTATTCCATCTTTTTCTAAGAAATGAATGGAATTAAGTATATCTTTTTTAACTTGTTCGTAGATGTGTAAACCATCTATAAAAACGATATCAAAGTTTGATTTGTTTTCTTTAAAAAAATCATCACTCGTTTTTCTAATATTTCCTCCACTCACAGGATCAACACCAATCTTGTTATCAATATTAACTTTTGAAAATAATTGATTTTGATCACATCCAATTTCTAAATAATTTTTATAATTATTTTTTTTAATTAAATATTTAATTAAATCCCATCTGTGAAAATTTTCTGGAAAGTTATAATTTAATTTTCCTTTAAAATTTTCTACAAAAGTTTTGTAGTAAATTTTTCTAAATATTTTTGTAAATTTGTTAAGTTTTTCCATAATTAAAAAATTAATGTCCTGGAAATTCAATTAAATTTTCAACATTATAACCTTTTTTGACCAAATTATCAGAACCGTTTAAATCAAATAAATTTATAACAAATATAAATGCCGCAACATTTCCTTTAGAGATCTCAATTAATTTAGCTGCAGCCTCCGCAGTTCCTCCTGTAGCTATTAAATCATCTATAACTAGCACATTATCGTCTTTATTTATCGAATCTTTATGAACCTCTATAGTTGCTGTTCCGTATTCTAACTCAAAATCAATGGAATGAACTTCTGCAGGAAGTTTATTTTTTTTTCTCAACATGATGAATGGTTTTTTTAATAGATATGAAACAGCAGAGGCAAAAACAAATCCTCTAGACTCTATTGCTGCAATTTTAGTGAAATTATATTTTTTTGATCTTTCAACTATCTGATTAATAGTTTCATTGAAAGCGTTTTCATCTTTAATTAGAGTTGTGATATCTCTAAATAAAATACCTTCTTTAGGGTAATCTGGAATAGATCGAATATAATCTTTTAAATTCATAAGACTTTAATTATAAAAGTATAAATAAATAAATTTTTAACTATGACAACAAATAAATTAGCAATTATAGGTGGTAGTGGTCTTTATGATGTTGAGGAATTTAAAAATAGAGAATTAGTTAATTTACAAACCCCATGGGGAAAACCTTCAGATCAAATTTTAAAAACTAATTATAACAAAAAAGAGGTTTACTTCTTACCAAGACATGGAAGAGGTCACTTTATTTCTCCATCTAATATTAATTTTAGAGCTAACATAGATGCACTAAAACAATTAGGTGTAAGTGATATTGTATCAGTTTCAGCTGTGGGTTCTTTAAAAGAAGATCTACCTCCTGGAAAATTTGTAATTGTTGACCAATTTATTGATAGAACTTTTGCAAGAGTAAAAACTTTTTTTAATGATGAAATTGTTGCTCATGTATCAATGGCCCATCCAACATCAAATGGACTGATGAATGCGTGCGAAGATGCAATTAAAAAATCAAGTATAGATTATCAAAGAAATGGAACATACGTTGTAATGGAGGGACCTCAATTTTCTACGTTAGCAGAATCTAATTTATACAGATCATGGAAAGCAGATGTTATTGGGATGACCAATATGCCAGAGGCAAAATTAGCAAGAGAGGCTGAAATTAGATACGCATCGGTTTCTATGGTTACCGATTTTGATTGTTGGCATCCAGATCACGAAAATGTTGATGTTCAAAAAGTAATTAAGGTTTTATTAGGTAATGCAGAAAAAGCAAAAATTATGATTAAAAATTTAATAGATAATTTTGAAGATCATATTGACCCAAATGATCCAACAAATAACTGTTTAGATGTAGCAATAATAACAGCTCCAGAAAAAAGAACTAAAAAAACAATAGATAAACTTAAAAATATAGCTGGAAGAGTTTTAAATAAATGAAAAAAATAATTTATACAATTTTAATTTTCTTTTTATTTAATTCTTATTCTTATTCAAAAAACCTAAGTGGATTTGTTATTGATAAAGAGAAGAATAAATTTAATTTACAACCAATTTCTAAATCTTATAAAGGAAAAACACCCAATATAAGCTTAAATAATTCAGAAAATATAAAAATTATAATATTTTCTCATGGAACAACTAGGCCTCAAAAAAAAGAAAAATGTAAAAAAAAATATAACGCCATTCCAAATTCCTTATTAAGCTTAACTGAAACTGATAATATTTTCTTTTATTATTTATGTTCTAAAGCAACTGATGGAAATAAATCTGGGTCTTATATTGGAAAAAGAGTTAATGAAATTGAAAATGTTTTAGATCAATTATTAGATATTGGCATCAAGCCTAAAAATATTTTTCTTTCAGGAGTTTCTGCAGGAGCCTGGTCTTCGCTTATGTTGATGCCAAAAGTAGGGAAAAAATTTAATTCAGCAATTGTTTTTGCCCCAGCATGTTGTGGACCAAGACATGAAATTAATAAATATCCAGTATGGAGAAAGGAAATTAGACCTAAGCAAGTTAAGCAGATACAAGAAGCAGATTTGATTAAAGCTCTTATTTTTGCATATGAGGATGATAAATTTAATAGATCAAAAGAACTTATGTTTCTTAAGGATAAATCACCAGATACAGTTAAAATTATAGCTTACAAATGCGGTGAGGGTCACAATACGTATAGAAAAGATTGCAGAATTAACGAAACAAAAAAAATTATAAAAAAATATATTGAAGAGCAGGGATAATCTCTAATGAAAATAGAAGGAAAAGAATATCGAACAATATGGTACGAGGGAAATGTTGTTAAAATAATTAATCAAACCAAACTTCCTCATCAATTTGTAATTAAAGAATTAAAGACAGTAAAGGATGCAATTAATGCTATTAAAGCAATGGAAGTAAGAGGAGCTCCTTTAATAGGAGGAACGGCAGCATATGGTATAGTTTTAGCAGTACAAGAAAATAATGATTCACAATTTTTAAAGAAAAGTGCTGAAAAATTAATTCAATCAAGACCTACTGCAATTAATTTAAAATGGGCAGTAGATCGTATGATGAAAAAATTATCAGGTATTAATAGTGATCAAATTTTAGATATAGCTTTAAAAGAAGCTAAAGAAATATGCGACGAAGACGAAAAATTCTGTAAAAATATTGGCATTAATGGAGTAAAAATAATTGAAGAAATTTTCAACAAAAAAAAAGATACAGTTAACATATTAACTCATTGTAATGCTGGATGGTTAGCAACTATTAATTGGGGAACAGCAACTTCACCCATTTATCATGCTCATAAAAAAGGAATTCCGGTTCATGTGTGGGTGGATGAAACAAGACCCAGAAATCAAGGTGCAAATTTAACTTCATATGAGCTAAATGAAGAAGAAGTTCCGAATACAATCATTGCTGATAATACAGGTGGAATTCTGATGCAGCGAGGTGAGGTTGATATGTGTATTGTAGGAACTGACAGAACCTTATCTAATGGAGATGTGTGTAATAAAATTGGAACTTATCTTAAAGCACTATCTGCTCATGATAATAATGTTCCATTTTATGTTACTCTTCCAAGCTCTACAATAGATTGGAACATTAAAGATGCAAAAGATATTCCAATAGAAGAGAGAAATTCAGAGGAATTATCTCATGTTGTGGGTGTTGATGAAAACAATCAAGTTAAGAAAGTTTTGATATATCCCAAGAAAAGCAAGGCAATGAATTTAGCATTTGATGTGACGCCAGCAAAATATGTTACTAATTTAATTACAGAAAAAGGGATTTGTGAAGCATCAAACGAAGCTTTAAAAAAATTATTTAATAAGTAGATATATGGAATCTTTAAAAATGGTCGAAGTTACTAGAAGTGGTGAAATAGAAAGTTCTCATCAAGGTGTAGCAGTATTAATTAATTCATCAGGAAATATTTTAAAAGAATGGGGTAATTCAGACTTAAATATTTACCCAAGATCAGCATTAAAACCAATCCAAACTCTAAATCTTTATAAGGATGGTGTAGCAAATTCTATGAGTCTCAGTGAAGAACAAATTGCAATTACTACAGCATCACATCATGCAGAAAAATTTCATCAGGAAATTATTTCTAGTTGGTTAAAAAAATTTAATATTAAAGAAGAAAATCTTTCATGTGGATATGATTGGCCTTGGAATTTAGAGGATAAATTTAAAGTAAAATTAGAAAATGAAAAAAAAAGAAGGATTTATCATAATTGTTCAGGGAAACATTGTGGACACCTTGCTGTATGTAAACATAAAAACTTAACTTTAGAAAATTATCACGAAAAAACACATCCGTTACAAAAGGATTTAATTCAATTAATTGAAAATTTATCAGACTTTAAAATAAAAAATATTGGTATAGACGGTTGTACTTTACCTAATCCTTTAATGCCTTTAAAAAAATTTGCATTAGCAGCGTCACGATTAACAGATGATAAAATATTAAATGAAAATATAAATATAGCAAAAAAAATTTTTAACTCATGTGTTAACTTTCCAGAAATAACTGGAGGTACAAATAGCGCTAATTGCATCTTAACAAAACTTTCTAAAAAAAAAATATTCTTTAAAAATGGTGCTGAAGGTGTATTTTTGGCACTAATACCTGAAATTAAATCTGCATTAGTAGTTAAAATTTTAGATGGAGCAGCAAGGGCAGCTGAAATTGCAATAGCGGGATTAATTTCTGAATTAAATATTATAGATGAAAATGAATTAGCAAAAATTAAATCTAGCGAAGTAACAAATTCTGTGGGTCAAAAAATAGGGAAAATGAAATTTGTGTTATAATTCAGAACAAATTAACCCATCTAAAGGTTTAGGATGAAACCAGGTTGATTTTGCTGGCATAAACCTTTTTTTATCTGCAATACTCATAACACTTGAAATATTTGTAGGGCTAAGTTTAAAAGCTATATTAAACTTTTTTGAATTTACTAATTTTTTAAGACGATTTGAACCATTAATCCCTGAAATAAAATCAATTTTAGTAGCTTTAATTTTACTAATAATATTCTCATGAAGAATAGTGACATCTAATTTTTTATTTTTTTTGATTAGTTTAAGTAAATACCATTGATTACTCATATACATTTCTAAAAAACCTTTTTTTAAATTTTTTGAGTTATTCTTTATTTTTTTAATTTTAAAATTTTTACTGATAATATTGATAATTTTTTCGCTACTTAAATTACTTTTTAATACTCTATTATAATCTAGAATTTTTATTTGATTATGAGGAAAAGCAATAATCATGGGGGATATTTTTTTATTACTTTTAAGCATTCCTTGTATTCTATGATGACCATCACAAATATATATTTTATTAATTTTTTTAATAAAATTTTTTAGATTGTTTTCTTTATCAACAATCCATACCTGATGATTAAATTTGTCTAATGATTTAAATGAATAAATTGGCTTTGATTTTGTAACTTTAATTAAGAAATCTTGAAGGTATTTTTTGTATTTATAAGCCGTATAAATTGGACCTACTTGTGTTGAAATATTTAATATTTGTTTCTTTCTTTCAAAAACTCTATTTTTAAAAGTTTCTTCATGCCCTAAAATATTTTTGTTGTCATAATTGTTTAAATCTATTTTACCCAGTATTCCAATTTGTTGATGGTTTTTATCAGATATTTTGTAAACGTAATAACAATCTTTACTTTCTTTAGTTACCAGTTTTTTATTCTTCATATTTACAAAATATTTTTTTGATTGAATAAGGTTTTTGCTAGTTAAAATTTTTAAATAACCAAATTTCGGATAGGATTTTAAACTATTAAAATATTTTGGATTTGGAGTTGAAATTCTACGAGCTAGTTTCTGGATTGGCCGTAAAGCTTTAAATGGATTTATTAGACTCAAATTATTAATTAGGCAATTTTTGGAAGGTCTTCTAGTGCTTTGTCCATACTTCCTTTATCAAACTTATCTTCTGCAAGGCTGCCTTCGAAGTAATCTCCATATGCTTTCATATCAAAATGACCATGACCACATAAATTAAATAATATTGATTTAGACTCACCATTTTTTTTGCATTCTAATGCTGCATCTATAGCTCCTTTAACAGCATGTGTCGCTTCAGGTGCTGGAACTATTCCTTCAGTTCTTGCAAAATTTACACCTGCTTCAAAACACTCCTTTTGACCATAAGCTTTTGCTTCTATTGCATTAATTTCTTTTAAGTGACTAACAAGCGGAGCCATACCATGATATCTTAAGCCACCAGAGTGGGTTGCAGGTGGAATAAATTGAGATCCTAAAGTATGCATTTTTACTAAAGGTGTTAATTTTCCTGTATCACCAAAATCATAAACATATTTTCCTTCAGTTAGCGTTGGGCATGACTTTGGCTCACATGCTATTACTCTTGTTTTTTTTCCTTCTCTAAAGTTTTTTCCTAAAAAAGGATTAACTAATCCTGAAAAATTACTTCCACCACCTGTACAACCAACTAAAATATCTGGATAATCGTTAGCCATTTCCATTTGAAGCAAAGCTTCGTTCCCTACAATTGTTTGGTGCATTAAAACATGGTTTAACACACTCCCTAAAGCATACTTTGTATCAGGATTTTTAGCAGCCATTTCAACAGCTTCAGAAATTGCTATTCCTAAACTTCCTGTATTGTTAGGATCTTTTGCTAAAATTGCTTTACCACTATCTGTCTCGTCAGATGGACTTGCGACACATCTTGCTCCATAAGTTTGCATTACTAATTTTCTATATGGTTTTTGTTCAAAACTAACTTTTACCATATAAACATCTAGCTCAATTCCAAACAGTTTACATGCAAACGCAAGAGATGTTCCCCATTGTCCCGCGCCTGTTTCAGTAGTAATTTTTTTTGTACCTTCTTCTTTATTGTAAAATGCTTGAGCCACTGCAGTATTTGGTTTGTGGCTACCAGAAGGACTAACGCCCTCGTATTTGTAATAAATTTTTGCTGGTGTATCTAAATGTTTTTCCAATTTTCTTGCTCTGTATAATGGTGATGGTCTCCATTGTTTATAAATTTCTCTTACTGGTTCAGGTATTTCTATTTCTCTATCCTGAGAAACTTCTTGGCCAATCAATGCCATCGGAAACAAAGGCGCTAGATCATCAGGTCCAATCGGCTTTAAAGTACCTGGATGCAGCGGAGGCTCCATAGGTTTTGGTAAATCTGCAGCAATATTATACCAAGTCTTTGGCATTTTGCTCTCTTCTAAGAAATATTTTATTGTATCTGCCATTTTAAATTTTCTATAGTCTCATCTTAAATTAAGTTAAAATCAAGATGTTTTTAATGAGCAAAATAAAGGCTGAAATAATCAAATATTCAAAAATGCTTAATAGCACAAAGTTATCTGCTCTTAGGTCTGGAAATATATCTGTAAGATATAAGGATGGTTTTTTAATTACACCATCCGGAAAAAAATATTCTTCCTTAAAAAATAAAGATATTGTTTTTGTTTCCTCAGAAGGAAGATTTGATAAAAAAAAAGGTATTCCATCCTCAGAATGGCAATTTCATCAAGATGTTTACAAGAACAAAAAAGAGGCTAAGGCGATTATTCATGCTCATTCAACAAATGCAACAGCAGTTTCTACTCACAAGAGAGGGATTCCGGCATTTCATTATATGGTAGCTTTGGCAGGAGGTCATGACATCAAATGTGCAAAATATGCAACTTTTGGAACTAGAGAATTATCAAAGAATATTTTGAAAGCATTAAAAGGTCGTAAAGCTTGTTTAATTTCAAATCACGGACAGATTGCATTTGAAACAAATTTATCAAAGGCTTTTGAGTTAGCCGAAGAGGTTGAAAATCTATCACTTCAGTATATAACGAGCCTTAAATTGGGTAAGCCAAAGATTCTTTCAGTTAAAGAAATGAAAAAAGTTTTATCCAAGGCAAAGAATTATAAAAGAGGATAATTAATGACTAAAGTTGGAGAGCATATAACTCTAGACATTATCGGCACAACAAAAGAATACGATCCTTCTGTATTTGAAAAAGTAATTCATGAAATTGCAAAAGCCGCAAAAGTAACAATTCTAAATATATCAAAATATAAATTTGAACCTCAAGGATTTACAATATTAGCATTATTGGCCGAAAGTCATATTAGTTTTCATACTTTTCCAGAAAAAGGAATTATTAGTTTTGATTTTTTTACTTGTGGAAAAATAAGTCCTACAGTTGCGATTGATATTATAAAAAAAGAATTTGAACATAAAAGAATAGTTAAAAAAGAATTTAATAGAGATACAAAATCTTTGTATTACGATATTTATAGCTCACCTGGACTACAAAAGTCTTATGTTGTAAATGATGTATTAGAGGATTTTAAATCTAAAGTTGGTCAACATATTGAAATTTTAGATTTAGAACAATTTGGAAAATCTTTATTTATCGATGGTGAAATCCAAGTTGCAGCAACAGACGAACATTTATATAGCTCAACTTTTGTTGGATCTGGACTTGATTTGAACCAAGACAATGAAAGAGCTGCTATTATCGGTGGTGGAGATGGTGGAGTAGCAAGAGAATGTATTTCAAAAAATTTTAAATTTTTAGATTGGTACGAATTAGACCCAGAAGTTGTAGATGTTTGCAATAAACACCTTGGAGATATTGGAAAGAAAGCAACTGAAAAAAATTCTGTTAAATGTGTTTGGGGTGATGCATTTGAGAGTATAAAATCAATAGGAGACGATACTTATGATCATATTTTTGTTGATCTAAATGATGATCAGTTTTGTATAGATTTAGCAGCAAAAAATATGGATTCATTGGTAAGAATTCTAAAACCAAAAGGAGTGATTACAGCTCAAGTTGGAAGTCAGGATAAAAAACCACAACAGGTTGAAAATTGGTTAAATGTTTTCAATAAAAATTTTGGAAATGCAAAATTATCAAGAGTTTATATACCGAGTTTTGATTGTTCTTGGAATTTTTCATCTTCAATAAACCATTAATTTTTCTTTTTTATTATTTAAAATTGTGAAATAATTGCCTTTAATTTAAGGAGATAATAATGAATATATTTAAAAAAACTATTTTAACAGTTCTTGCTTCTTTATTTATTATCGGAAACGTTTCTGCTGAAAAAATAAAAATTGGAACTGAAGGTGCTTATCCTCCATGGAATTCAAAAGATGCTTCAGGTAATCTTATTGGGTTTGAGGTTGAGCTTGCTCAAGAGCTTTGCAAAATTATGAAGTATGAGTGCACAATTGTAGAACAAGATTGGGATGGAATGATTCCAGCTCTAGTAATGAGGAAGTTTGATGCAATAATGGCTGGAATGTCCATTACTGCTGAAAGACAAAAAACAATTACATTTTCACAAGGTTATGCTGATGAAGTAGCTTCTCTTGCAGTAATGAAAGGTTCAAGTTTAGAGGGCATGGATACACCTGAGGGTATTAATTTATCACTAGGTGGTTCAGATGTTAAAAAAGCTCTTAAAACATTAACGGGGGCACTTGCTGGCAAAACTGTTTGTACTCAAACAGGAACAATTCACCAAAACTTTTTAGAATCAGGTGATGTAGGAAGCGTAAATGTAAGAACTTATAAAACTCAAGATGAAGTTAACCTAGATTTAACCTCTGGAAGATGTGATGTTGCTTTAGCTGCAGCAGTAGCATTTACAGATTATGCAGACAAATCAGGTAAGCCAGTTGTATTAGTTGGACCAACTTTTTCAGGTGGTGCATTTGGTAATGGTGTAGGTGTTGGTATCAGACAAGCTAGTGATAGTGCTATTGGAAAAAGAGATGCCAAAATTTTAAAAGACTTCAATAAAGCAATTAATAAAGCTAGAAAACAAGGAATTATTAGTAAACTTGCTGTTAAGCACTTTGGTTTTGACGCTTCTATGTAATTCATTTCAGATCTGGCGACTATAATATATAGTCGCCAATCTATATGGAACTTCTAGCATTTGGTAAAACAGGTTGGGGTGACGAGTTATTTTACGCAACCTTGATGACAATTGCTGTATCTATTTCAGCAATGCTTATTGGCTTTATTTTCTCTATAATATTTACACCACTCAAATTATCTAAATATAAATCACTAAACTTAATTGGAAATTTTTATACCACAGTAGTTCGTGGTGTCCCCGAACTTTTAGTAATTTATCTTTTCTATTTTGGAAGTAGTGGTGCATTGATGTACGTTGCATCTATTTTTGGTTATTATGAATACATAGAGATAAATGCTTTTATTACAGGTTCAATGGCCATTGGTATTATTTCTGGCGCCTATTCAACAGAAGTGTTCAGAGGTGCAATTAAATCAATAGACAAAGGTCAGTTTGAGGCTGGAAAAGTTCTTGGATTAAGTAAATTCATACAATTTTATAAAATAATTTTACCTCAAATGTTAAGATTGGCCATCCCAAACTTAAGTAATGTTTGGCAAATAACTTTAAAAGACACTGCACTTATTTCCGTTACAGGTTTAGTTGAAATAATGAGACAGTCACGTATTGCAGCAGGCGCCACTAGAGATCCATTGTTTTTTTACTCAATTGCAGCTCTAATTTTTTTGATGTTAACATTTTTAAGTATGAGACTGATAAACAAACTCGAATTAAAATATAGAAAGGGATTTTAAATGGATATTGATTTAATGATCTCTAGTTTTCCAAAATTAATTAACGCTACTTTTGTTACTTTAAAGTTACTTTCTGCCTCTTTATTAATAGGAATATTTCTTGGTTTATTTTTTGCAATTTTAAGAATAAATAAAAATGTTTTTGTTAATAAGTTTGCATATGGATATTCTTATATTTTTAGAGGAACGCCTCTTTTAGTACAAATCTTTATAATTTATTTTGGACTAGGTAATATTGAGTGGTTGAGAACTACATTTTTATGGTCCATATTAAAAGAACCTTATTGGTGTGCAATTATTGCTTTTGCTTTAAATACAGGTGCTTATACGTCTGAAATTTTAAGATCTGCTTTTCAAACTATTAAGCCAGGAGTAATTGAGGCTGGAAAAAGTTTAGGCATATCAAATAGTAAGATATTTTATAAAATTCAAATTCCAATTGCTATTAGACAATCACTTCCTGCTTACGGGAATGAAATTATTTTAATGTTAAAAGGCACATCATTAGCAAGCACGGTTACATTAATGGATATTACTGGTGTAGCTCAAAAAATAATTTCTACTACATTTAGACCTTTAGAGGTTTTTATTATAGCTGGATCTATTTATTTATTTATGACTTTTTTAATTCACAATCTAATTAAATATTTAGAGAAAAAGTATAGCTTTCAACAATAAAAATGTTTTTATCAGAGAAACAAATTAATGATTATCAAAGTGATGGTTTAATAATAATTAAGGATGTATTTAAAGAGTGGATTGAGCCACTTAGAACAGGATTTCAAAAAGTTTTAGATAATCCAAGTAAACATGGAAGAGAAAATGTAACTGATGATAATGGTAGTTTTTTTGAGGATTATTGTAATTGGGAAAGAATAGAAGAATTTAAGGATTGTTTATATAATTCTCCTGCAGCTCAAATAGTTGCAGAAGCAACTAATTCTAAATCTATTCAAATTTTTCATGAACACATTTTTATAAAGGATCCAGGTACTCATAAAGAAACACCCTGGCATCAAGATATGCCTTATTATTGTGTTGATGGTAAAGATACTGGAAGTTTTTGGATTCCATTAGATGAAGTTGATCAGAAAAATAATATTAAATTAATTTTAGGCTCTCACAAATGGTCAAAGTTGATTAGACCCACAAAATGGTCAAATAACCAATCTTGGTATGAGGACGACAGTTCTTTTATGGATTTACCTTCATCAAAAGAATTTGAAAAAAATATTTTAATTCCAGAACTAAGTTTAGGAGATACTGTTTTATTTAATTTTAAAACTGTACATGGTTCAACAGGAAACAATACCTCTAAATCTCGAAGGGCATTTTCAATGCGATTTATAGGAGATGATATTAAGTATATTGATAGAGAAGGGCCAACTTCACCTCCATTTGATGGGATCAATTTAAAAACGGGAGATTTGATGAGAGAAGATTGGTTTCCTAAAGTTTTTAGTAGCTAGTATATTCTTTAATTTCTTTAATGCTTGATCCAGTGTGATTATTAATTTCCAATTTAATTTTTGCTCTGTCATCATTTAAAAAATGAACATCTCTAGATAACTTTATAAATTTATCACCAAAGTCCTTATTTTTTTCACAATCTCTTTTGTCATCTTCTATAACCCACAACTTGGCATTAATCTCTTTTAAATCTTGGAATAGTTTTTCTAATTTTTCGTCAGATTTAACATTTTTTACCAATTGATCTTTAAGAATCGAATGTTCATTCGATATGAATTTTAGTTTATCAGGATCTTTAATTTTTTCTTTTTTTATTTCTAAGATTGAAATTTTGTCTAAAAGCTCACCAACTGAAACTTCTACTATAATTTTATTCATTAAATTTTATACTATGTTAAATTGTTAAAAATATGTCTAATATTTTAATCATTAAACATGGATCTTTGGGTGATATAGCTCAAGCTTGTGGTGCAATTCAAGATATTTCTGAGAATCATAAAGGAGATGAAATTTATTTGCTAACAACTAAACCATATTTTGATTTGTTTAAAAAAAATCCACATATTTCGGATGTTATTTTAGATAAGCGATTATCAAGACTAAATCTGATTTATTTATATTCATTAATGAAAAGCATAAAAAAATATAATTTTTCTAAAATTTATGATCTACAGAACTCAAGCAGAACAGCTTTTTATAAAAAAATTTTATTTCCAAAAGCAACAAAAGATACTTGGTCATCTACTGATACAACATTACCTGAAGGAACCACAAAACAAGATTTTGATAAAGATTCTGTTTTGTCTAGATTTGATTATCAATTAAAAAATTCAGGCATAAACACAAATCATACTTTGAGCCCTGATTTTTCTTGGAGTACAACAGATATATCTCAAATAAAAAATTACCATCAATTGGATAAATATATTTTGCTTTTTCCATTTTGTTCGACTCATTTAACTTCAAAGAAATGGCCTTATTATAATGAATTAATTTCTATGATTAATAAAAAATCAGATAACAAACTTAAAATAGTTATTGCACCTGGACCTAGTGAAATTAAAGAGGCATCAAATATTAATGCACTCTGTGTTTTAGATAACGGTAAAGCTTTAGATATATCTCAGTTAGCAACCTTAATTAAAGATAGCTTATTTGTTGTTGCAAATGATACTGGACCAGCACATATGACAGCTCATTTAGGTTCAAAAGGAATTGCTTTATTTGGATCTCATACAACTCCTTTTAAGGTAAGTATTGAAAGAGAAAATTTTAAAGCAATACAAGCTCCCGAATTATCTAAACTTTCAGCAGAAAAAGTTTTTGAGAGATTTTCTGAAATTATTTCTTAATTTTTTCTAATACTCTTAAAAATATAGGAACTGTGAAAAGTATGAAAAGTAATCTTATTATATGGTGAAAAGCAACAAAGTCTGGATTTAAATCAAAAGCAATCGCTATAACTGCTACTTCATAAATTCCGCCAGGACTAAATGATAATATTAAAGTTAAAATATTTGTTTCAACAAAGAATGTTGCAATATAGGCTGCAACCAAACCTAATATTACTAAAATAGTAGTTGCTACAATACTATGAAGAGAATTATTAGCTATTTCTTTAACTGTTTTTTCAGCAAACCTACAACCAACTGAAGAGCCAAGTATAAGTAGACAAAAATTTACTGTTTCATCTGGTAATTCATATGAGGCTATATCTGTAATTTGTAACAAACCACTCGCAAATAATGTTCCAGATAGTAAAGCTGCAGGAATTCTAATTTTATCAAAAACAAAAATAAAAAATAAAGATGCAATAATAAGTAAAATTAAATTGAAATGATTTTGAGTTAAATAGTTAAAGTTATCATTTAACAAGACATTGCTGTCAGTATTATTAACTATAATAAATGGAATGACAGTTATTATGATGATTAATCTAATCAAGTGAGAGGTCGCGACTTGAGATAAATCTGTTTTTTCATTTTCAGCTAAAATCATTAAAGGACCCAGTGCACCAGGAGCAGCTGAAAATATTGAGGCTTTTTCACCATAACTTGCAAATTTTTGAAGGTATTTAGCTACAACTAAAATACAAATTATTATGTAGATTAACATTATTAACGAAGTCCAAATCCAATCAAACATTTGATTAAATAGATTCTGGTCTATGTAATTTCCAATATGTAAACCTAAAATTATCAAGATAAAGCTTAATACAATTTTAGGCATCATGATTTTTAGGCCTGATAAAGCAGCAATTGAAGTGACAATCATAGGTCCTAAAAACCAAGCTAGAGGAATATTAAAATAGTCAGTAATAATTGCGCTAGGAAAAGAAATTATTAAAACAGAAATAAATTTAATTGAAAATACTTGTTTTGCATTTTCAAGATAAAATTTGATTTGATGTTTAATCATTCATTAAGCTTCTATCATCAACCATTTAAAAGATAAGAAAAAATAAATTAGTGAATAAAGTGAAAATTTAATTTGTTAAAAAATAAAACCGTA
>CACPOX010000009.1 GCA_902635665.1 uncultured Pelagibacteraceae bacterium | reverse complement strand
CAATTGATAATTGTTTAAATATTGCTGATAAAAATGATGTGCAAGTAATGATTCACACAGACACTTTAAATGAAAGTGGGTTTGTAGAAAATACTATAAAAGCAATCAATAAAAGAACTATTCATGCTTTTCATACAGAGGGTGCTGGGGGTGGACATGCACCAGATATAATTAAAGTTTGTGGAGAAGAGTACGTTATTCCTTCTTCAACAAACCCCACCAGACCATATACAGTTAATACAATAGAGGAGCATTTAGATATGCTTATGGTTTGCCACCATCTCGATAAATCTATTCCGGAGGATGTAGCATTTGCCGAAAGTAGAATAAGAAGAGAAACAATCGCAGCAGAAGATATTCTTCATGATATGGGTGCTTTTTCAATTATTGCATCAGATAGTCAGGCAATGGGAAGAGTCGGAGAAGTTATAATAAGAACTTGGCAAACTGCACATAAAATGAAAGTTCAAAGAGGAAGTTTACCAGAGGAAAAAGGAGATAATGATAATTTTAGAGTTAAAAGATATTTAGCAAAATATACAATTAATCCAGCAATCGCTCATGGAATTTCAAAACATATTGGCAGTATTGAAAAAAATAAACGTGCAGATTTAGTTTTATGGGATCCAGCATTTTTTGGTGCAAAGCCAGAAATGATATTAATAGGGGGAAGTATAGCTTGTGCACAAATGGGAGACCCAAATGCATCAATTCCAACTCCACAGCCAGTATACACCAGACCAATGTTTTCATCATTTGGGACTTCGTTAGAAAAATCTTCAGTAATTTTTACTAGCAAACTTGCTCTTGAAAAGAATTCATTAAAAGATGCAAGCATAAGAAAAGACTTATTACCCGTAGAAAACACAAGAGCCATTTCTAAAAAAGATATGATTTTAAACAATAAGTGTCCAAAAATTGAGGTTAATCCTGAGACATACGAGGTAAAAGCTGATGGTGAAATAATTACCTGTGAACCAGCCAAAGAACTTCCTTTGGCACAAAGATATTTTATGTTTTAGCTTATGGATAATTGTTTTTTAATAGTAAATAAAATAGCCAAAAATAAAGCAAAAGATCACATATCTTTATCTTATGATGAACGATTTTTAAGAAGAAAAAAACTTGTTTCAGATAATGGTTTCGAATTTTTAGTCAATTTACCAGAGACAAAATCACTTTCAGAAAATCAAGCCTTTAGGCTTCAAAGCGGAAATTTAATTTTAATCAAAAACAAAAAAGAAAGTTTATTAGAAATAAAAGGAAAAAATTTAATGCAATTGATTTGGCATATTGGAAATAGACATATGCCTTGCCAAATTGAAAAAGATAGAATTTTTATTCAGTATAACGAAGTAATAAGAAAAATGATATTAAAATTAGGTGGAAAGGTTAAGAAAGTTTTAAGACCTTTTAAACCAGAGGGAGGAGCATATGGAATTGGTAGAACCCATAGCCATAAACACTAAAATTAAAAGTAAAAAAGATTTAAAAGAAGCTTTACAAATTCTTCAAACTTGGTTTTCACCCTCATTTCCTGTTGGAAGTTTTTCATATTCTCATGGTTTAGAGGCGATGATTAATGATAATTTAATTAAGTCAAAAGAAGATATTTTGGATTATTTAAAATGTATCTTAAAATATGGAACTGGCAAAAATGACATAATTTTAATGAAATATACTTATCAGGGAAAAGAGTTAAATGAACTAGCTCTATCACTTTGTCCAAGTAAGGAAAGAAAAATAGAGTCAATAGAGATGGGCAATGCATTTAGAAAAGTTTTAGCTGATAGTTGGGATTTTAAAATTCTTGAAAATACTGCTTATCCAATTGCAGTTGCTAAAGCGTCTAAACATTTTGATATACCGCTTAACTTAACATTAGTATCTTATCTACAATCCTTTGTATCAAATCTAATTAATGTATGTATAAAACATATACCTATTGGACAAAAAATTGGACAAGACTGTATTATACAGACTTATGATTTAATAAGAGAAATAGAAAAAGAAAGTGAAAATTTGAATTTAGAGGACCTTGGTGGAATTTGTTTTAATAGTGACATCTATAGTATCAAGCATGAAAATTTAAAAACACGAATTTATAAAACATGAAAAATATAAATGGACCATTAAAAGTTGGTATAGGTGGACCTGTTGGTGCAGGTAAGACAAGTCTGACTGCAGAATTATGTAAATTTTTATCAAAGAAAATTTCTATGGCTGTAATATCAAACGATATTTATACAAAAGAGGATGCAGAATTTTTAATGAAAGTTCAAGCCTTACCTCTTGAGAGAATTAAAGGAGTTGAAACAGGAGGATGCCCACATACCGCGATCCGAGAAGATGCTTCAATTAATATGCTTGCTGTAGAAAACATGAAAAAAAAATTTCCTGATCTTGATTTAATTTTAATTGAATCTGGTGGAGATAATTTAGCAGCAACTTTTAGTCCAGAATTAGTAGATCTATCTATTTATGTTATTGACGTTGGTATGGGTGGAGATATCCCTAGAAAAGGTGGCCCTGCCATTCAAAAATCAGACTTGTTAATTATTAACAAGACAGATTTAGCTCCCCATGTAGAAGTTAATCTCGAAACCATGAAAGAAGATGTAAAAAAGGCCCGAAATGGCTTACCTTATGTTTTTTGCCAGATGAAAAAGCAAATTGGTGTTGAAGATGTTGCTAAATTCTTATTTTCATCAGGTGGACTATAGAGTTTTTTTATTATGCTCTAATCGTTGGTAAACAATAGAAATCAGCCGTATCAATTTTAGAAGAATACTGTCTTCGCATATTCCACTTCTTATGAACCCCAGCACTTGCAACACTCAAGGTAGATCTTCCGTATCGATGATTAGTGTTATCAATTGATCGCATCAAACTATTTATTTTTTCATCTTTTTCAGAAGTAAATAAATTTGTTTTATCACTTGCATTCGATAATCCTGTTAGCATCACACCTGCTTTTTGATAACGATATCCATTTTTAAAAATATTTTCTAAAATTGAAACTGCTGTTTTAACTGTTTCAATACTATTGTTTGTTGCAATAGGAAAATCAACTGTCTTTGCATTTGAATAATAGCCAAAGTTTCTTTGGAAAGGGCTGGTTCTAACAAATACCGTAATTGCTTTTGCAACTAAAGACTCAGATCTAATCTTTTCAGACGCATTTAAACAATAATTTGCAACTGCTTCTTTTAACTCTTGGAACGTTTCAATTCTTTTTCCAAATGATCTTGAAACAACACAGCTCTTTCTTTTAGTAGTCGTAGTCTCTAACCCAATACAAGATATACCTCTAAGCTCCATTGCAGTTCTTGAACTTAAAACATTTGAAGATTTTTTGATCCAGGTATTAGATTTGTTTTTTAATTGTTTAGCATTATAAATGCCGTGCTTTTGATAAAATTTTGTTAGCTGTCTTCCAACTCCCCAGACATCATTGATTTCAACTTTTTCTAAAATAGGATCTAAGTTATCTATACCAATTAAACTTGTCACTCCTGATTTTTTTTTCTTTGCAATATGATTTGCAACTTTACTTAAAGTTTTTGTTTTTGCTATTCCAATACTTGTTGGAATACCAGTCCACTGCAAAACTGTCTCTCTAATTTCTTTTCCAACTTTTTCTACTTCATTATCAGGAAAGTTTGACAAATCTAGAAATGCTTCATCAATTGAATAAACTTCTATTTCTGAATTAAATCTTTTAAGAGTTCGCATTACTCTTCTAGATAAATCTCCATACAAAGAATAATTGGATGAAAAAACTTCAACTTTGTTTTTAAGAATAATATCTTTTGCTTTAAAGTAGGGCTCACCCATTTTAATACCTAAAGCTTTTGCTTCATTTGATCTTGAAATAATACAACCATCATTATTAGATAAAACGACAACAGGTTTTTTTCTTATTTTAGGATTGAATAATCTTTCACAGGAAACATAAAAAGAATTACAATCAATTAATGCTATTTTTTTAGTACGTTGAATGGATGACATAAGTAACAACCCCCCAAATAAAAATATCTTGTTCTTCGTTAATTAAAATTCTGTCAGAAAATTCTTTAGATCCAGAAGTTAAAAATTTTTTATCTCTTTCTTGAACTAAAGTTTTAACTACAAGTTCATCATGAATATTTGCAATCACTGTTGAAAAGTTTTTTGGTTTTAAGCTTTTATCAACCACCAATAAGTCGCCATCATTAATCCCAACATCGACCATGGATTTACCTTGAACTCTAATGATGAAAGTTGCTGGAACATTTCTTATTAAATGCATGTTCAGATCAATATCTTCTTCGATATAGTCGGTTGCAGGGGAAGGAAAACCAGCGCCTGCTTTATGTAGATAATAAGGGATTGTTAGTTTCATGTTCTTGTTTTGTTCTAATTTATAGACCATTTATACAATACACTCAATAGTTTGTATTTTGAGTCTGTAACTGAATCAAAAGAGAATCAAAACGTGAACATCCAAACTACATTTTGTATGCTTGTGGATAACTTCAACCAGAGATAGTTTAAATCTATGGAATTAGAAACTTGGCTGTTATTAGGAATATTAGGAATAATGCTGGCTATTGCGATAAGAGTAGATGAAATAAGTAAAATTTTAAAAAAAAATAAAAACAAAAAAGATTAAACTAAGTAAATTTATTTTATGAATATTTTAGATTTTGTAATGGTTGGTTCTAACAATTATAAAAAATCGAGTGAGTTTTATGACGCTATTCTAGAACCTTTAAAATTAAAAAAAACTGTAACAACAGAAAAATATATTGGTTATGCTCATTCAAGTGAGCCTGATAAGGCTCAATTCTACGTTACAGATCCTGTAAACGGTGAGCCAGCAACCTTCGGCAATGGAACACAAATAACAATTATGGCAGAATCTAAAGAGGCGGTAGAAAAATTTTATGAAATTGCAATGTCGAAGGGAGCTGTTGATGAAGGTGCACCAGGAGTAAGAAGTGATGGTAATTATTATGCTTATATAAGAGATATGGATGGAAATAAGATTGCAGCAAAAAAAAATTTAAAATAATTATAGGAGATATATGAAATTAAATTGTCATTGTGGTGCTATCGAAGCAGAAATTAAAGCTACCGTAAACGAATTAGCAAAGATTGTAAGATGTAATTGTTCTATTTGTAAAAGAAAAAATGCAACAATGGGCATGGTTAAAAATGAAGATTTTAAAGTTACTAAAGGACAAGATAAATTAAAACTTTATCAGTATCATACTAAAGTCGCTAACCATTATTTTTGTACTGAATGTGGAATTTATACTCATCACAATCCAAGAAGTGCTCCAGCAATGACTGGATTTAATTTAGGATGCATAGATGAAGTGAAAGTAGAAGATTTAAAAGAAGTAGCTTTCTTTGATGGGCTTAACCATCCAATGGATCAAGAAAAATAAAATCAATGAAATTAGTTGAGGAGTGTTTTAAGAAAGTTAAAAAAGATTGTTTTAAGTTTATTAAATCACAAGAAACCTCAACTGAAAAGTTTAGAAATAAAGAGGGGATGATTAAGAATTCTTTAATCCCAATATGTTTTTGGATTGTAAAAAAAACAGATAAAAAAAAACCTTATCTTGTTGGATTAGCTGGTGGACAAGGAACAGGAAAAACAACAATAAGCTCAATAATAAAGATTATTTTAGAAAAGTATTTTAAATTAAATGTATTTAAGATTTCTATTGATGATTTTTACAAAACTAGAAAAGAAAGAATAGCTTTATCAAAAAAAGTACATCCAATATTGTTAACTAGAGGCGTTCCTGGAACTCATGATATCAATATGATGTTGGATTTCTTTAAAAATTCTAAAGCAAAAAAATTTAAAAATATGAAATTGCCTAATTTTAATAAGGCAGTTGATGACAGATTTCCCAAAAATAAATGGAATAAAATCAATAAAAGACCAGATGTAATTATTTTTGAAGGGTGGTGTGTTGGAGCAAGAGCAGAAACTAATAAGACATTAAAAAAATCTATTAATTCTTTGGAAATCGCTAATGATCATAAGCATATTTGGAGAAAATATGTTAATCAGCAATTAAAAACTAAATATAAAAAGCTATATTCTCAGTTAAATTGTATGATTTACTTAAAAGCAAAAAACTTTAGTTTATTACAAAAGTGGAGATTAAAGCAGGAACATAAACTATGGTTAAAAACAAAGAAAAAAGGTGGTCATAAAATAATGAGCAAAGTAGATGTTATTAATTTTATGCAAACTTACCAAAGAATTACTCAAAACATGTTCAAAAATATGCCAAAGTATGCCTCTATAATATTAAATTTAAATAGTAACCATCAAATTAAAACTACTGTATATAGATCGAAATGAAAAAAATATTTATATTAACTTCTCTGATTTTTTTTAATTTCACTGTAGCTAATGCAGTTACTTTATATGATGCTTTAAACCAAACTTATAATAATAACATCCAATTAAATGCAGAAAGAGAAAATATTAAAGCTTCTGAGGAAGATGTAAACATTTCTAAAGCTGATTATCAACCTTCATTGACTCTAAGTGGATCTAAGAGTGCTGAAAAAACAAATAAGCAAATTAATCAGAGTGGCGGTGATACAAGTGTAAGTAATGTAGAGCCTTTTACAGCTACAATAAAATTGGAGCAAACAATCTTAGATTTTGGAAGAGAATTAAATCTCCAAAAAAACATTACAGCTTTAAATTTAGCAAAAGCAGAACTGAATAAAAAAGAACAAGATATTTTATATAAAGCTATTGAGGCTTTTACTGATTTAATTTTAGCAAGAGAGTCATTAGAAATTAATGAAAAAAATTTAAATCTTTTAATAAGACAAGTTGAAAACGATAAAATTAGAAGAGATAGAGGTCAAATTACCAATACTGATCTAGCACAATCCGAGTCTTCCTTAGCAGGTGCTCAAGCTCAATTTGCTAAAGCTGAAAGTGATTTATTAATAAGTAAACTAAATTATGAAAGTATCATAGGCAAAATAAGCGATCCAAATCAATTAAAAAAAAGATCAGAAGCAATAGTAAGTATTCCTAAAACTTTAAATGAAGCAATTAATATTTCAAAAAATAATAATCCAGAAATCTTGATTGCTAGATTAGATTTAGAGAAAGCTGAAAAGGATTTAGCTATCTCAGAATCTGATTTAAAACCTACAGCTTCATTATCTTTAGAAAGGTCTTACAGTGATGATTTTTCATCAACAATAGATGAAAGAGAAAAAGATATATTAAAGGCGACATTAAGTTGGCCTTTTTATTCTGGTGGAAAAAAAAGATATAATATTAATAAAAATTCAAATTTAACTACTAGGAAAAGATTGTTGTTAGATGATGCAATAAAATTAAATGAAACTAATGTGGCAAGTTCTTGGTCAAGTTTACAATCTTCTAAAAGTTTTTTAAAATCTGTTAAAGTTCAGGTTAACGCTGCTGAAATAGCCAACGAAGGAATTGCTGCAGAATACGAAAGAGGTTCCAGAACTACTTTAGATGTTATCCAGTCAAATTCTTTATTGCTTGATGCTCAAATTTCTTTGGCAAGTTCAGAGAAAAACTATCTTATGGCCCAATACAATCTGCTTAAAGCCATAGGTTTGCTTAATAGCCAATATCTAAAACTTAAGTAATTATTTGATTTTTAGGGGTAGGAAATAAATATATTGCTAATGAGAACAAAATGTGTACATTTATTTCATGATTCGAGTGTTAAAAAATTTAAAAAAAGAGGCAAAATATGACTAAAAATAACCTAAAAGTAGTTAAATCTACTAAAGACCAAGAAATGGATGTTAAAGAAAAGAATAAAGCGTTAGATGCTGCAATAGCTCAAATTACAGATAATTTTGGGAAAGGCTCTGTAATGAAGCTTGGCGAAAAAAGAGCGATGGATATCGAGTCTGTTTCAACAGGTTCTTTAAGTCTTGATTTAGCTTTAGGTATAGGTGGATTACCAAAAGGTAGAATTATTGAAGTTTATGGACCAGAGTCGTCTGGAAAAACAACATTAGCATTACAAGTAGTTGCTGAAGCTCAAAAAGCTGGTGGAATTTGTGCATTCGTTGATGCTGAGCATGCATTAGACCCAGTTTATGCAAAAAAATTAGGTGTTAATACAGAAGAACTTTTAATTTCACAGCCAGATACTGGTGAACAAGCTTTAGAAATCGCCGATACATTAGTAAAATCAGGCTCTATTTCAGTAATCGTTATCGATTCTGTTGCAGCTTTAACTCCTAAAGCTGAAATTGAAGGCGAGATGGGAGATCATCATGTTGGTCTTCAATCAAGATTAATGAGTCAGGCATTAAGAAAATTAACTGGTTCAATATCAAATACAAATACAATGATGATTTTCATTAACCAAATTAGAATGAAAATTGGAGTTATGTTTGGAAGTCCAGAAACAACATCAGGTGGTAATGCACTTAAGTTTTATTCATCTGTAAGAATGGATATTAGAAGAATTGGTGCCATCAAAGATAAAGATGAAATCATTGGTAACTCTACAAGAGTGAAAGTAGTTAAGAATAAAGTAGCACCACCTTTCAAAGTTGTTGAATTTGACTTGATGTATGGAAGAGGAATTAGCAAGATGGGAGAACTAGTCGATCTTGGTTCTAAAGCAGATATAATTGAAAAATCAGGCGCCTGGTATGCATACAAAGGTGAAAAGATAGGTCAAGGTAGAGAAAATGCTAAGACTTATCTAGCTCAAAATCCTAAAGTTGCTGCAGAAATTGAAATGGCAATTAGAGAGAAAGCAGGTGTGATTTCTAAGAAAATAGAAGGAAATCCAATCGATCCTGAAAAATTAGAGAAAGAAAAGAAAGTAGCTGAAAAAGAAGAAGCTGCGAAAGCAGAAGCTACTACTCCATCTAAAAAGAATTAATAGGTCATCTTTATTAATAAAAGGCGCTTAATTTAAGCGCCTTTTTTCCCTATCGATATCTAGACATAGAATAAAAAAGCTGTATTTTAAAAATATGGCAGACAAAACACTCAATGAAATAAGAAATACTTTCTTGAAGTATTTCGAAAAGAATGATCATAAGATCGTGGAATCTAGCAATTTAGTTCCAAACAATGATCCTACATTGATGTTTGCAAATTCTGGAATGGTTCAGTTTAAGAATGTTTTTACAGGATTAGAAAAAAGAGATTACGTCAGAGCTACAACTTCGCAAAAATGTGTAAGGGCAGGCGGTAAACATAATGATTTAGAAAACGTTGGCTACACCCCAAGACATCACACATTCTTTGAAATGTTAGGAAATTTTTCTTTTGGTGATTATTTTAAAGAACAAGCAATTCATTATGCTTGGGATTTAATTACTAAAGATTTCGGAATAGATAAAAACAGACTTTATGTAACGGTATTTCATGAAGATGATGAAGCCTTCAATTTTTGGAAGAAAATAGCGGGTTTTAGCGATGACAGAATTATAAGAATAGCAACATCTGATAATTTTTGGTCAATGGGAGAGACAGGCCCATGTGGCCCTTGTTCTGAAATCTTTTTTGACCACGGAGATCATTTACCAGGAGGTTTACCCGGTTCCAAAGATGAGGATGGAGATAGATTTATAGAAATTTGGAACTTGGTCTTTATGCAGTTTGAACAAGTTACAAAAGATAAAAGAATTAATCTTCCAAAACCATCAGTTGACACTGGAATGGGATTAGAGAGAATAGCTGCTTTATTGCAAGGCTCACATGATAACTATGAAACAGATCATTTTAAAAAAATAATTAGTTCTGCATCCGAAATTCTAAAAGTTAAATCAGATAAATCTAATCTTGCAAGCTTCAGAGTGATTGCAGATCATTTAAGAGCAAGCTCTTTTTTAATTGCTGAAGGGGTTTTGCCTTCAAATGAAGGAAGAGGATATGTACTTAGAAGAATTATGAGAAGAGGAATGAGACATTCTCATTTACTTGGATCTAAGGAACCTGTTTTTTATAATTTGTTTGATACTCTTAAAAATGAAATGTCTGGAAATTATCCAGAATTAGTTAGAGCAGAGTCTTTAATTAAAGAAACTTTAAAGATGGAAGAAGAAAAATTTTTAGTCCTTCTAGATCGAGGAATAAAAATTTTGAATGACGAAATATCAAAAATAGATAAAGTTTTGCCAGGTGAGATAGCATTTAAATTATACGACACCTATGGTTTCCCATTAGATCTTACCGAAGATATTTTAAGAAATAAATCAATGTCAATTGATACTGAAAAGTTTCAATCTTTGATGAAGAAAAGTAGAGAGCTTGCTAAAAAAAATTGGAAAGGTTCTGGTGATGCTGCAGTTGAGGATATTTGGTTTGAAATAAAAGATAAATTAGAAGCAACAGAATTTTTAGGATACGAAACTAATCAAGCCGAAGGTGTCGTATTATCTCTTTTAAAAGATAATAAAGAGGTAGATCATTTAAATGAAAACGATGAAGGAATGATTATAGTAAATCAAACACCATTTTATGGTGAGTCCGGAGGTCAGGTTGGTGATACTGGTGAAATAGTATCAAATGATTTTAGTTTTGAAGTAACTGACGTTCAAAAAAAACTCGGTGATTTATTTATTCATTATGGCAAAGTGAAAAGTGGATCTATAAAATTGCAGCAAAATGTGGAATTAAAAATTGATGTAGAGAGAAGGGATAATACTCGTGCTTATCACTCAGCAACTCATTTATTACATGAATCTTTAAGAAGAGTTCTAGGTACCCATGTAACTCAAAAAGGATCTTTAGTAGAGCCAAGTAGATTAAGATTTGATTTCAGCCATATGAAGCCAATTTTGAACGAAGAAATTGATAAAATAGAAGAGTTTGTAAACAAAATAGTTTCTAAAAAATCTGATGTAAAAACTAGATTAATGACACCTGATGAAGCGGTTGAAAACGGTGCTTTAGCATTATTTGGTGAAAAATATGGAGACGAAGTAAGGGTTCTTTCGATGGGAGATGAGGACGGTAAGTATTTTTCTACTGAATTATGTGGAGGAACGCACGTAAAAAATACTGGTGATATTGGTAAATTTAAGATTGTAAGCCAATCTTCAATTGCAGCAGGGGTTAGAAGAATTGAGGCATTAAGAGACAAGCAATTAGAGGAATATTTAAAAAATAAAGAGAAATTATCAAATCTATCTGCAGAAAAAGATGAAGAAACAATTAAAGATTTAAGTCAACAAATTATAAAGCTTGGTGGAAAACCAACCTTAGATCAAAGTGATCAAAAAACATTAATTAAAAATTTAACAAAACAATTAGAGACTTTTTTGGTAAATACAATTTTAGAGGATAAATTAAAAAATATTATTAAAGATGAAGAAATCAATGGAGTTAAGTTAAGACTTCAAAAAATAGATGGATTACCACCAAAAGAATTAAGAAAACTTGTAGATAAAGGTAAAAAAGATTTGGGCGAAGGTATAGTAGTTGTATTTGCAAAAAAAGATGACAAGGTTGGATTAGCAGTTGGAGTAACAGATAAATTAACAAATAAATTCGATGCAGTTCAATTTGTTAAAGTGGGATCTGAAATAATTGGTGGCAAAGGTGGAGGAGGAAGAAAAGACTTTGCCCAAGCTGGTGGACAGGATCAATCAAAAATTGAAGAAGCTTTTGAAAAGCTTAAGAGTTTAATTTAATTTCGCTTGCAAATTACCGTCAATTTCATCTAAAAATTGATTTGTAGTTAAGAATTTACTATTTGGACCAACAAGAATAGCTAAATCTTTTGTCATTGATCCACTTTCCACACATTCAATACAAACTTTTTCTAAAGTTTGTGCAAATTTAATTAGTTCTTCATTACCATCTAATTTACCTCTGTGAGCTAATCCTCTGGTCCAAGCAAAAATTGATGCAATGGGGTTCGTTGATGTTTCTTTTCCTTGTTGATGCATTCTATAATGTCTAGTTACTGTTCCGTGTGCAGCTTCTGCTTCCATTACTTTTCCATCTGGTGTTAATAATGTACTTGTCATTAATCCCAAAGATCCATAACCTTGAGCCATAGTATCTGATTGCACATCTCCATCATAGTTTTTACATGCCCAAATATATTTACCACTCCACTTCATTGCACATGCTACCATGTCATCAATTAATCTATGTTCGTAAGTTAAATTATTTTTTTCAAACTCATCTTTATATTCTTTGTCAAAAATTTCTTGAAAAATATCTTTAAATCTTCCATCGTATTGTTTTAGAATTGTATTTTTTGTAGACATGTAAACAGGCCATTTTTTAATTAACCCATAACTAAAACAAGATCTTGCAAAGTCTTCAATAGATTTATCTAGATTGTACATTGATAAAGCAACACCAGGACCTGTAAAATTGAACACTTCATATTTAATTTCATCTTTTCCATTTTCTGATGTCCATTTCACTTCCATTTTTCCTTTTCCAGGAACTTTAAAATCAGTCGCTCTATATTGGTCTCCAAATGCATGTCTTCCTATAATGACTGGATCTGTCCAAGAGGGGACAAGTTTAGGAATATTTTTACATATAATAGGTTCTCTAAAAACTGTTCCTCCAATAATATTTCTTATAGTTCCATTAGGAGATCTCCACATTTTTTTTAAATCAAATTCTTCTACTCTTGCTTCATCAGGTGTAATAGTTGCACACTTTATTCCGACACCAATTTTTTTGATTGCATTTGCAGAGTCTATGGTGATCTGATCATCAGTATTATCTCTACTTTTCATTCCTAAATCGTAATATTCGATATCAAGATCTAAATATGGGAGGATTAATTTATTTTTGATGAACTCCCAAATAATACGAGTCATTTCATCGCCATCCAGCTCGACAACTGGGTTTTTTACCTTGATTTTGCTCATTAAATAAAAATTATCTTATTAATTGAATTTGATCATTTTATATACATATTAATCGAAAATTAGCAAATAGAAGAATATGTTTAGTAAGATATTTCCAAAGATTCACACAGAAGGATACAAGTTCATAGTAATAGCTGTATTCATAACTATTATTTTTTTGATGATTAGTAATTTCTTAGGTTTATTAGGAATATTACTAACTGTCTGGGTTTATTATTTTTTTAGAGATCCAGAAAGAACAATTATAGGAGATGATAGTTACCTTGTTAGTCCCGCTGATGGAGAAGTAATTAAAGTTGAAGAAGTGGATGGCCCAAAAGAACTTGGATTAGAAAATAAAAAATTTAAAAAAATAAGTATTTTTATGAATGTCTTTGACTGCCATGTAAACAGAACGCCTTGTTCAGGTGTTGTTGAAGATATTTTATATAAACCAGGTAAATTTTTGAATGCGTCTTTAGATAAAGCAAGTGAAGACAATGAAAGAAATTATTATAAAATAAAAGATAAACATGGAAATGATATTATAGTAGTTCAAATTGCAGGTTTAGTTGCAAGAAGAATTGTATGCGAAACAAATCAAAATCAAGAATTGAATCAAGGTGATAGAATTGGGATGATAAGATTTGGTAGTAGAGCGGATGTCTATTACGAAAATTATGAACCACTTGTTAGAGTAGGTCAAATAGCAATTTCTGGAGAAACTTTACTAGCAAAAAATTAATAAATGGAACAGCCAAAGAATAATTTTAAATTAGTTTCTGAAAAAAAGAATGCAAGAATGCTTCTTCCAAACATACTTACATTGATAGGAGTTTGTATTGGTTTAACCTCAATTAGATTTGCTTTAAGTGGAGAGTTTCATTTAGCAATAATTGCAATAATTTTTGCCGCTTTAATTGATGGGCTAGATGGAAGAATTGCAAGGTTGATTAAAGGAACTTCAAGAGTTGGTAAAGAATTAGATTCTTTAACTGATATGATAAGTTTTGGTGTTGCACCAGCATTTATAATGTATTTTTGGAAACTAAATAGTTTTGGAAGGTTTGGCTGGTTATTATGTTTAGTTTATGTAATTTGTGTAGCATTAAGACTTGCAAGATTTAATATTACTTCCAGCCAAGAATCTTCTTGGAAAGATAATTTCTTTGAAGGTGTTCCCTCACCCGCTGGCGGTATATTAGTTTTAACACCTTTAATTATAAGTTTAAGTGGATTTGATTATATTAAGATTAATTACGATATAATTGTTCCAATTTTTTTTATTTTAACTTCATTTTTATTAATAAGTAAATTTCCAACTTACTCATTTAAAAAAATCGTAATACAAAGAAGAGCAACAATTTTTTTACTATTTGCAATTGTATTGTTTTTTGGACTTTTATTGATTTACACTTTTAATGTTATTGCAATAAGTAGTATTTTATATTTAGCTTTGATACCAATAAGTTTTATCCATTATCAAAAAATGAAAAAAATTCATGAAAATGACAAAATTCAAGATGATGATGATCTTGAAGACGTACTTTAATGAAAAAAAATGTAATTGTATCACTTGCAGATTCAAATTATTTTCCATTATTAAATGAATTAGTAGATTCAATTAAGAATTTTGAGGAAAGCAGAAATGTTGCAATCTGTGTTTTAGATGCTGGTCTAAAAGAAGATCAGAAAAAAATTCTATTTAAAAAAGTAGATGAAATTAAATCTGCAGAGTGGGATATTGAAGTTCCCGGATACAAAGTAAAAGGAAAAGAGTGGTTAAAAAGCCAAGTTTCAAGAGCATTTCTACCAAAATATTTCCCTGATTATGAAAAGTATTTATGGATAGATTGTGATGCTTGGGTGAATGATTGGCATTGTGTTGAACTTTATTTTAAAGCTTGTGATAATGGGAAATTAGGAATAACTCAAACTATAGGACCAGGTTATAAAACAACATCAAAAGTTAATTGGTTATTTGGAAAACTTGCAATTATTAAATCTCAAAATTTTAAACATGCTGTAAAATCAAAGCTAGGATATGAACGAGCAAGAAAACTAGCTTTTGCTCCCCATATAAATATAGGTGTATTTTCATTAGAAAAAAATTCTGAGGGATGGAGGTCTTGGCAAAAGAATTTAGAGGAAACTTTAAAAGCAGGAAATATTTTTGGTAGTGAGGGTCTCGCAATTAATATGTCAGTATATATAGATAATTTAGAGACTGAATTCTTACCGTTAAATTGTAATTGGATAACTAGTAATTTATTACCGAAATATGATGAAGAAAAAAATACTTTTGTTGAACCATTTTTGCCAAATTATAAAATTGGAATTATGCACTTAGCTGCTGGTATTTGGAAAGATGGTAAAGACATGAGAGTTGATAAAAGCATAAAAATAGAAATTGAAACAATAAAAGCTAATAAGGTGCTTAGAAGTTTAAGATATAAAAATTAATTGAAAAAAAATAAAATTTCTAAAAACTGGGTAAATAAACAACGTAGAGACATCTACGTAAGACAATCCAAAGTACATGGGTATCGTGCTAGATCAGCTTACAAATTAATTGAAATTGACGAAAAATTTAAAATTTTTAAAGGTGGATTGTCAGTAATTGATATTGGTGCAGCCCCAGGAAGCTGGTCACAATATACTCTTAAAGCAGCTAAAAGTGGAAAATTGATATCTATAGATTTAAAAAAAATGGAACCCATAGGTAATAGTGTTCAAATCCAAGGAGATTTTACTGAAGAAAGAACTCAAGAAGAAATTAAAAAAAATATAAACGGTAAAGTCGACGTCGTAATGTCTGATATGGCGGTAGATACAACTGGTATTAAAGATATAGACTCAATCCAAACTGGAGAACTGTGTAAAGAGGCAATGTTTTTTGCAAAAGATTTAATGAAAGAAAATGGATACTTTATTTCAAAAATTTTTATGGGAGGAACTTTTAACGAAATCGTCGCAGAGGGAAAAAAATATTTTAAAGAAGTTAAGGTTTTTAAACCAAAATCTAGCAGAAAAGATTCAAAAGAAAGTTTTATAATTTGTAGAAAAATTCGATAGAGACTTTTAATTTAAAAGGAATCGTATATAAAAGATTATGGTTCTCATAAAAGAAGCACTTACCTTTGATGATGTTACATTAACTCCAAAATATTCAGAAATATTACCTTCTGATGCAGACACTAGTGTATCTTTAACAAAGCAATTGAAACTCAAAATACCACTTTTATCCTCTGCAATGGATACTGTCACGGAGAGCAGAATGGCAATAGCTATAGCTAAAGCCGGTGGTATTGGAGTAATTCACAGAAATCTTGATATAAAAAAACAATTATTAGAGATAAAAAAAGTAAAAAAACAAAAACTAATTGTTGGAGCAGCTGTAGGTGCAGCACCAAATGAGTTTATTAGAGCTAAAGAAATAATTAAAGAAGGTGTAGATTTAATCGTAGTGGATACAGCACATGGCCATACGAAGAAAGTTGCTGAAATAATCAGATATATTAAAAAAATAAAAACCAACAGAATTGCTTTATGTGCTGGGAATATTGCGACACCAGAAGCTGCAAAATTTCTTATAAATTTAGGCGTAGACATAATTAAAATTGGTATAGGTCCTGGTTCTATTTGTACAACAAGGTTAGTAGCTGGAATAGGAGTTCCTCAATTAAGCGCAATTTTAACTGTAAGAAGTGTTTTAAAGAAAAAAAATGTTAAAATAATTTCAGATGGTGGAATAAAATATTCCGGTGATTTAGCAAAAGCTTTTGCTGCGGGAGCTGATGCTGTAATGATCGGTTCGTTATTTGCAGGTACAAACGAAACCCCAGGAAAATTAATTAAAAAAAATGGGCAGCTATTTAAAAGTTTTAGGGGAATGGGATCTGTAGGAGCAATGAACAAAGGATCAGCTGATAGATATTTTCAAAATAAACAAAAAGATTCTTCAAAATATGTCCCAGAGGGAGTTGAGGGATTGGTAAAATATAAGGGAGAGGTTAAAAGTGTTATTTATAAATTAATTGGTGGATTGAAATCATCTATGGGTTATCTTGGTTCAAAAACTATTTTGAAATTAAGAAATAAATCACAATTTGTGAAAATTACAAAAGCTGGATTTTATGAAAGTATGGTTCATAATGTTGATGTTGTAAAAAATGATAGTAAATATTAATGAGTAATTTTTTTAAATTAATTGGACTAATACTTTTAATAATTTCTTTTAAAAACACATCTTATAGTAAAGAAAATTTTTTTAATGAAGCTTTAGAATTGTTTAAAAAAGAAAAATACGAAGATGCGCGTTTTTTATTTGAGAGAAATATAGTTTTTAATCCAAAAGATGCAAACTCATATTTATATTTAGCAAAAATTTACAACCAAGAAGAAAATCAAAGAAAAGAAGAATACAATTTAGAAACAACACTTTTAATTGAGCCTGATAACGAGGAAGCTTTATTAATGTTAATGAAAATTTCATTAGAAAAATCTAATTATGAAAAAGTCAAAAATCTTTCTGACAAGTTTGTGAAAGTTTGTAAAAATTTATGCGATGAAAACAAAGATATCAAAGAGTCATTAAAAAATATAGAACCTGAAAATAATGAGTCTTGATCAAAATCTTAATAAAATCTTAATAATAGATTTTGGTTCACAATTTACTCAATTAATTGCAAGAAGAGTAAGAGAATTAGGTGTGTTTTCAGAAATAGTCAGTCACAAAAAAATAAAACTAAAAGACATAAATAACAGCGTTAAAGGAATAGTATTATCTGGTGGTCCATTAAATGTTTATCAAATAAACAAGTATTCATTTGATAAAAAAATTTTACAGCTTGATTTACCAGTTCTTGGAATATGTTTTGGGCATCAAATTTTATCAAAACTTAATGGTGGAAGAGTAAAACAATCAAAACATAGAGAATTTGGCCTAGCGAATGTTTACAAAAAAAATAATAGTCTTTTAACAACTAATTTTTTTGGAAATAAAAAATCTAAACAAGTATGGATGAGCCATGCTGATCAAGTTTCAAAACTTCCTAAGAATTTTAAAGTTGTTGCATCAAGCGCTAATTCAAAATTCGCTATTGTTGGAAATAAAATAAAAAAATATTATGGAGTGCAATTTCACCCTGAAGTAACTCATACAGAGAATGGAAAGAAATTAATAAGTAATTTTATTTTTTTAATTTGTAAAATTAAAAGAAATTGGTCCTCTAAAGATAAAAAAAATCAGCTTATTAAAGATATTAAAAAACAAGCTGGAACAAACAAAGTTATTTGCGCTTTATCAGGAGGTGTGGATAGTAGTGTAGTTGCTCAATTGCTGAATAAAGCTATAGGTAAAAAACTTTATTGTATTTTTGTAAACACTGGTCTTCTAAGAAAAAATGAGGAAGTGCAAGTAGTTCAAACTTTTAAAAAGCGTTTAAAAATGAATTTAATTTATGTAAATGCTGAAAAAGAATTTTTAAAAAAATTAAAAAATGTTTCTGATCCAGAGAAAAAAAGAAAAATAATTGGCAATTTATTTATCAAAATATTTGAGCGGTATGCTAAGAAAATTAAAAATGTTAAATTTTTAGCCCAAGGAACTCTCTATCCAGATTTAATTGAAAGCAAATCTGTTACTGGCAGTCAAACTTCTAAAATTAAATCACATCATAATGTTGGTGGCTTACCAAAAAAAATGAATTTAAAATTATTAGAACCACTAAAATTCTTATTTAAGGATGAGGTGAGAAAATTAGGATTAGAATTAAATTTAAGTAAAGAAATTATTTCAAGACATCCTTTTCCTGGACCAGGCTTAGCTATTAGAATGCCAGGCATAATCACAAACGAAAAAATTAAAATTCTAAAAGAAGCTGATTTTTATTTTATTGAAGCTTTAAAAGATCACGGTCTTTATCATAAGATTTGGCAAGCTTATGCAGCATTACTTCCAGTAAAAACAGTGGGTGTTATGGGAGACAATCGTACTTATGAATATTTATGCTTGTTGAGAGCAATTACGTCTGAAGACGGAATGACAGCAGATTATTATGAATTTGAAAAGTCTTTTATGCAAACTATTTCAAACAAAATAGTTAACAGCATAAGAGGGATAAATAGGGTAGTGTATGACGTTACTTCAAAACCACCAAGCACTATTGAATTAGAGTAGTTTTTAATTATAAATTAAGATTATGAAATATTTACACACAATGATCAGAATTAAGGACGTGGATGAGTCTTTAAAATTTTTTTGTGAGGGACTTGGTTTAAAAGAAACAAGAAGAATGGAAAATGAAAAAGGAAGATTTACTTTAATTTTTCTTGCTGCACCAAATGATGAAAAAGCAGAAATAGAATTAACATATAATTGGGACGGTGATGAGCT
Organism: uncultured Pelagibacteraceae bacterium; assembly: GCA_902635665.1. Lineage (GTDB taxonomy): Bacteria > Pseudomonadota > Alphaproteobacteria > Pelagibacterales > Pelagibacteraceae > Pelagibacter. The sequence goes on along the minus strand of CACPOX010000009.1, from coordinate 24,479 downwards.
TGGCGAAGGTTCAAGAAATTTTGGTCATCTTGCTTATAGAGTAGATAATATTTATGAAACCTGTCAAAGATTGATGGATATGGGCTATACAATCAATAGGCCACCAAGAGATGGTCATATGGCTTTTGTTAGATCACCAGACAAAATCTCAATTGAAATACTTCAAGAAGGAAATCTAGAACCTAAAGAACCTTGGGCTTCAATGAAAAATACCGGCTCTTGGTAGGTCGATGAAGAAAAAAATCTCAGATTTAATTAAAAAAAAAAACAAACAAAAAATTGTAAGTTTAACTGCTTACTCAAAAAACGTAGCATCAATTTTAGATAATCATTGCGATATTATACTTGTTGGAGATTCTCTTGGATCTGTTTTGTATAATTATAAATCTACGAGAGAAGTAACTTTGAATACTATGATTGAACATTCTAAAAGTGTCAGAATGGGTATAAAAAAAAGTTTAATGATTGTTGATATGCCACATAACACCTATCGAACTCCTAAAGAGGCCTTAAAAAATGCAAAACAAATAATGAAAAAAACTAAATGTGATGGAGTAAAATTGGAAGGTGGAAAAAAAAATTATGAAACAATTAAAGCTTTAGTTAAAAACAAAATTCCAGTCATGGGCCATTTGGGCTTACTTCCTCAGTCAGATAAAACTTTTAAATTTAAAGGCAAAAAAAAATCTGAGAGAGATAGAATTATTAAAGACTCTAAACATTTAGAAAAAGCTGGAGTATTTTCTATTGTTTTAGAATGTGTTGAGACTTCTTTAGCAAAATTTGTTACTCAAAATATTACAGTGCCAACAATAGGGATTGGAGCTTCTAAATATTGCGATGGTCAAATATTAGTTTTTGATGATTTAATTGGCTTAAATCCAATGAATTACAAGTTTGTAAAAAAATATTCGAATATTAGAAAAGATATTTCTAAAGTAGTTTCAAATTATTCAAAAGAAGTTAGAAAAATTAAATTTCCAAATAAAAAAAATTCTTTTTAATTAAAAGTATTTTTTAAATTCTTCATTAATATTTAATATTTCAAGATCTACCAATCCACCGATTACCAATTGCAGACCAACAATTAAGATAAATATTAAACCAACATAAGCAATCCAAATATGTCTTTGTATATAATTAGCCATATATGTTGCTAAAGCACCAGTTAAAACAACTGATAACATAAGTCCAAATATCATAAATCCAAAATATCCTTTTGCTGCTGCAACTACACCAATAACATTATCAAAACTAATCATGATATCTGCAAATAAAACTTTTCCAATACTGCTAATGTAAGAAGGCTCTTCCCCTTTTTTTTTAGTGGATTTTACTTTTTTAATATCCAGCAAATCTTTCCTTAAATCATTTACAATCCAAATTAACAACAAACCACCTAAAATCTTTATAAAATAAAATTCAAATAAAAAAGTCGCAAAAACTGCAAAAAAGATTTTAAAAACAAAGGCCCCAATTACACCCCAAAGAATTATTTGTTTTCTATTTTTTGGAACAAAATTTGAAGCAATAGATCCAACTATTACTGCATTGTCTGCTGTTAATATAATTGTGATAAAAATTATATTGGTTAAAATTATGAGCTCTTCAATCAAGATATATTAATATTATTTAAATATTTTTATTTTTTCAATAAATACCAACTTCATAAAAAGGCGGTCAAGTTAATGACCGCCTTATAAAAGTTTAATCCTATTTTATCTTTCAGACCAAGTAGGCATAGGATATTTTAGTTCACAAGCTGCTAACTCAAATGGATATACCGTGCAGTATTTTCCATTTTGAACCTGCATTAAAATACCTCTAGTCTTTTCGTTTTGACCATCTGCACCAAATTTAATTCCTCTGTAAGGAACTATTAATGAATCAGATGACATATCTAAATCAACAAGAGCTTGTCTGATTTTCTCAGGATCAGTAGATCCAGCGTTGTTTATAGCATTTGCTAAAGCCATAAATCCAGTAAATGCCCTTGCAGGCACATCTGATAAATCTCTTCCACCAGAATGTGTTTTAAAAAGATCATTTACAGTTCCGATCATAGGAATAGTTTTAGCTAAGTCAGTATTGAAAGGTGATCTAGTAATCACACCTTCAGCTTTACTTCCCATTGTATCTATAAACTTGGGATCTGTGTAACCAGCATTTTGAGCTACTAAAAGCTTAGGATTGTAATCAAGCTCTTTAGCAGTATTTAAAAATAAATAAGCGTCTGCTGTATAAGAAGAAGGCAATAAAACATCAGGGTTTTTTGCTTTTAATCTTTGAACTTCAGAACTTAAAGTTGTTGTTTTTGCTTTATAGCTAATTTTTTCTACAACTTTGTAACCTTGCTCTTTAGCCATTTTATCTTGAGTTCCACCACTGTCTGATCCCCAAAGAGTATCTTCGTGAATAATACCGACAGTATTTAATTTGTTACTATTTTTTTTATTAAAGTCATTCATGAACTCAAACATTAATTGAGTGAACTCACCATCGTGCGGAGTAACTCTAAAGAAATATTTAAATCCTCTTGTAGTAAGTTTTGGAGATGTAGACTCACCATTTACCCACGGTATTCCAGCTCTTTCAGAAACTTGACTTGCTGCACCTGTTACAGATGAATAGTAAGCCCCAAACATTGCATGAACTTTATCAGAATTTAACATTTTTTCTGTTTCACCAACCCCAACATCAGGTTTTCCACCGTGGTCACCAACAACGATAGATATTTTTCCACCACCTAAGCCTTTTAAACCAGCATCTTTAGCTAAAGGCATTCCTGGAATATTATGACTGTTGTTAATTATATCTAAAGCAGTTTTTACAGCAGCAACTGCATCTTTACCAACTTGTGCCACAGGGCCAGTTAGCGGATATAGTACTCCGATTTTAACATCTTGTGCGTAACTGATTGTAGGTGCACAAACTAATGATAAAAAAGTGAATACTGTAAGAATTAATTTTCTCATTTATTTCCCCTCGTATTTGTTTTTTAAAAGAACATTTTAATACTATATGAGAAACCAATTCAATGATTTACTTTTATATATATAATTGTCTATATATAGATAATTAATTTATTTAAATGACATCTGAAATTATTCTTCAAGCGGTAGTTACTGGATTAATGATGGGTTTAATTTATGCATTAATTGCAGCGGGCCTAAGTTTAATTTTTGGACTAATGGAAATAGTGAACTTTGCCCATGGAGAGCACTTGATGCTTTCTATGTTTTCTTCTTTTTGGCTTTGGTCTTTATTTGGTTTAGATCCACTTTTCTCTATACCAATAACAATATTACTTTTAGCCTTTTGTGGAATACTAACTCATTATTTTTTAATTAGATATATTTTGAAAGCTAAAATGCTGATCCAAATTTGTGCTACCTTTGGGTTATCTATTTTTATAAGATCAATCGCTCAATTATTATGGACTCCAGATTTTAGAAATGTAGACAAACCTTTGTTAGAGGGTCGAATTGAAGTTGGTTCAGTATTTATTGGACAACCCCAGCTTTATGCAAGTCTTGTATGTTTGCTAGCTTTTATTGGTCTTTATTTATTTGTTACTAAAACTGAAACTGGACTTGCTCTACAAGCAACAGCTCAAGACAGACACGCCGCAGAAGTTTTAGGAATTCCATCAAACAAAATGTTTGCAATAGGATGGGCAATAGGTCTCGGATGTGTTGGTGTTGCAGGTGGAATGATGGCGAATTATTTTTTCATATTTACTGATGTTGGGATTAATTTTGCTCTATTTGCTTTTGTAGCTGTAGCATTAGGAGGTTTTGGAAGTATTATTGGATGCTTGTATGCTGGAATAATAATAGGATTAGTAGAATCTTTAGGTGGTCTTCTTATAGATCCTTCATTTAAACTTTTGTATGTCTTTGTAATTTATTTGCTTGTTGTAATTTATAAACCACAAGGACTGTTTGGCAGGTATTAATGGAAAGTAAATTAATAACAGCAAAATCTGAACCACTTTGGAATACAAATAACAGGGTTATATCCATTGTTTGTGCCTTGGTTGTTCTTTTATTTGTTCTACCTTTATTTGGATTAAATTCATTTTATCTTCACTTGTTCATTATGATTTTCATGCATGCCGCCATGGCACAATCTTGGAATGTAATAGCAGGATTTTCTGGACAAATAAGTTTAGGTCATGGTGCCTTCTTTGGAATAGGTGCCTATGCAACTTCATTTTTTTATATGCAATATGGGATTACTCCATGGGTAAGTATATTTTTTGGAATGTTTATTTCAGCAGTATTTGCTGTTTTAATTGGTATACCCATGCTTCGTTTAAGTGGTCATTATTTTGCAATTGCTACATTGTTAATTGGTATTAGTTTTCAAGTTGTTTTTCAAAGATGGGATTTAGTAGGAGCTGCATCAGGATTATGGGTTACAATGACACCAGAAGATTCATGGACTGCTCTTCAATTTCATAGCAGCAAGGTGCCTTATTATTATGTTTTTTTAATTTTTTTTCTAATTACTTTTTTTGTGGTTTGGCTCTTAAGTCGATCGAAATTGGGCTATAGACTAAGAGCTGTTAGAGATGATCCACAAGCTGCATTAAGTTTATGCATTAATGTTTCAAATTATAAAATTATTGCATACGTAATTTCAGCAATGATCATGGCTCCCATGGGTAGTTTATTTGCTCAATACATTTTAATTATTGATCCTGATAGAGTTTTTAATATTGAGATTTCAATTATAGTTTTATTAATCACTGTTTTGGGAGGTATAGGAAATGTTTGGGGCCCAATTATTGGTGCCTCTATACTTATTCCTATTTCAGAATATTCAAGAATTTATTTAGGTGGAACAGGAGGAGCGGTTGATTTAATTTTTTATGGTTTAATTTTAATGATCATATGTATTTTTAGACCTAATGGACTGATATCTTTTATTCCTAAGAAAATCTTGGAAAGAAAGAAACAAAGATGAAAATATTATCAGTTGAAAATTTAAGTAGATCTTTTGGAGGAATTAAAGCAAACGATAATATTTCTTTTGAAGTTGAACAAGGTAGCATACTTGGGATAATAGGGCCTAATGGAGCAGGAAAATCAACTTTATTTGATTTAATTACTGGTTACACAAAAGCAGATAATGGAAAGGTAAAATTTTTTGAAAAAAATATTTTTGGATTGAGACCTGATAAAATAAGCAATTTAGGAGTTGGGCGAACTTTTCAAAAACTTAAACCTTTTGCCGATCAAACTTTGCTTGAAAATGTTATGATAGGTGCTTTTGTTAAAGAACAGAATATAAAAAAAGCTAGAGATAAAGCTCTAGAGATAATTGATTTTGTAGATTTGATTGAAAAAAGACATCATTTTGCAAAAGAACTATCAACTGGTCAAAGAAAAAGATTGGAAATGGCAAGAGCTATGGCAATAGAACCAAAACTACTTTTGATGGATGAGGTTACAGGTGGAGTTGATCAAAAAACAATTCCTGGTTTGGTCGATCTTATAAAGAAGCTTAAGAAAACAGGAGTAACTATTATTACAATTGAACACAATATTAATATTATTATGGAAATTTCAGACAATGTTTTGGCCTTAGATCAAGGAAAAAGCATTGCATTTGGACCTCCAAGAGAGATACAAAAAAACAAACAAGTAATAGACTCATACCTAGGAACATTTGATGCTGCTTGATATTAAAAACATCGACGTTTTGTATGACGATTTTCAAGTCATTTGGGATGTTTCTATAAATGTAGATAAAGCAGAAATGGTTGCTCTTCTAGGACCTAATGGTTCTGGCAAAAGTACTATTTTAAATACAATAAGCAACTTAGTTGAACATAGAAATGGAACAATTAATTTTGAAAATAAATTAATTTCTAATATTCCAACATATAAAAGAACTGAATTAGGCATATCTCATGTGCTTGAGAGAAGAAGAGTTTTTCCTCATTTAACTGTGAAGCAAAATTTATTGCTTGGAGCTTGGCACTCAAAAGCAAAGGATGAACTATCAAATTCTCTAGAAAAAATTTATAAAATATTTCCCAAATTAGAGACTAGATCAAATCAGCTTGCAAAAACAATGTCTGGTGGTGAACAACAGATGCTTGCGATTGCTAGGGGAATGATGGGTCTACCTAAACTTTTAATGATTGATGAGCCTTTTTTAGGACTATCTCCAATGGTTATGAAAGATTTAATTAAGATATTTAAGAACATTGTTAAAGAAGGAATTTCAATTCTTTTTGTTGAACAAAATGTGAGGCTTGCATTAAGTATGGCTAACAGAGGCTATGTACTTGAAAGTGGCAGATTAGTAATTGATGGAAATTCAGAAGATCTTATTGATAACGAAAAAGTAACAAAAGTTTTTTTAGGAAATTAATTAAAGCGCAGCTAAATCATTATTTAACTTATCAGTTATAAGCATTTTTCCAGGACTATGAGTTATACAAAATTCAGGTTTAGAATTCTGTAAAACTGATTGGGGGGTTACACCACAAGCCCAAAATACTGGAATTTCATCATTCTTTATAGCTCTAGGAGGATCACCATATTCTGGTTTCATAATATCTTTAACTCCAATTTCATCAGGATCACCTAAATGAATAGGAGCACCATGGACAGCAGGAAATCTTGAACTTATCTGAATTGATCTAATTGTATTTTTTGCATTCAATGGTCTCATAGATACAACAAGTTTTCCAGAAAATTGTCCTGCAGGTTCGCAATCTATCGAAGTTCTATACATTGGTACAATTGTGTTATTTTCTATATGTTGAATCGGTATTCCAGCTTCAATTAGAGGTAACTCAAAAGACATAGAACACCCAAGAACAAAAGTTGTTAAGTCTTCGTTCCAATATTTTTTAATGTCAAAAGGTTCATCAACAAGTTTTCCCTTTTCCCAAACTCTATATTGAGGAACATCTGTTCTAATGTCTATGTCGCCCAAATCTTTTAGTGAAGGATCACCTTTAGTTCCAAAACCAATTAGTGGACAAGGTTTAGGGTTTTTTTGACAGAAAGATGCAAAATCCATTGCATATTTACTCGGTAAAATACAAAGATTTCCTTGAACATATTTATTTGCAGATCCTGCAGTTTGCTCGGTATATTTATTTTCTCTAATAACTTTTCTTGCTTCTCTTGGATCTTGGATATCAAGCATAAAAATTAATATTTAGATTTTTTTGTACCGTCAATAATTTCTTTTAATTCAGTATACTCTTCACAATTACAGCTTTCTAATACTTTTAACCTTTCTTTTGCTAAATCTAATCTATTTGTAACCACGTATAATTCACCCAAATATTCGTTAATACCTACATGATTTGGATCAATTTCTAAACCTAAAAGATAATATTTTTCTCCATTTACAAAATCTCCAAGTTTCCTTGTTGTAAAACCAAGATAGTTTAAAGTATCTGCTTGGAGCGGTTTTTTTTTGTTTGATTTGATTAACAAGGCTTGAGCTTTTTCATATCTTTTATTGGCTTTTTTTATTTTTCCTTTTTTTTCATATTTTTTAGCTGCTTTAATTAAAGTAACAGCCTGAGTATAATCTGATTTTACTTTACTAGTACTGTCTGATCCTGCGGAATATGAATTTGTTGATAGTAAAACTAAAAACAAAAGTGAATAAAAAGTTTTTTTGATCATATAAATTTTTTCATTTGGTTAAGTGGTTTTAATTGCAGCCCATTTTTTATTAAATTTTTCCTAATTGATTTTGCGGTAGACAATGAACTTTCATTATCTCCATGTATGCACACAGAGTCTATTTCACAAGGTATCTGTTTTCCACTGTGACAATTAAGTGACTGATTTTTAACCATATTTAATACGTGTTTTTTAGCTTCTTCTGGATCAGTAATAAGAGCGTGTGGTTTCTTTCTAGAAACTAAATTTCCATCATCTTCGTAATTTCTATCTGCAAAGATTTCACAAGCTATACGCATGTTTAGTTTTTTGGCCGCTTCTTCCATTTTAGATCCTGTAGGAACTAGATAAATTAAATCTTTATTAATTTCATTAATAGCTTTTGCTAAAGTAGTAGCTAAATCTATATCCTCACAAGCCATATTGTTTAAAGCACCGTGTGGTTTTATGTGAGTAACATTCTCTCCATGATTTTGAGCAATTTTTTGAAGAATTTCATATTGATCAATAATTAATTGCCTTACCTCATAAGGTGGAAGATTCATTCTTTGTCTTCCAAAATTTTCAGGATCATTAAATGAAGGATGTGCTCCAATACTAACACCATTTTTTTTTGAAATTTGAACTACTTGACTCATCGACTCATCATCACCCGCATGATAACCACATGCGACATTTGCAGAATTAACTATTTCTAGTAAATCTGGATCATACTTATTTGAATGATGTTTTGATTTTTCACCTAAATCGCAATTTATATTAATTTCCATAGTCTCTAATGTTAAGTATAACATGACATGATAAAAAATATATCAAATCTTGGTGACGCAGCTTTGTACTGTGATTTTGGTAATGAAGTAAATAAATCAATCAATTCACAAGTTATAAAATATTTTAAAACTATTAAAGAAAAAAAATTTGAAGGGATAAATAATTTAACACCTTCTTATAATAAATTAATTATTTCTTATGATCTAAAAAAAACAAATTTTAAAGAAGTAAAAAATTATGTTGAAAATATAAATGCTGAAGTCTCAATAGATATAAATTCTAAAAAATTAGAAATACCAGTTTGTTGTCATGAAAGTTTCTCAATGGACATTAAAAGATTGGAACAAATATTAAAATTAAGTAGAGAAAAAATTTTAGAGAATTTTTTAAATAAGGAATATTTTTGTTACATGACAGGGTTTATTGCTGGTATGCCTTTTCTTGGTGACTTAGATGAGAATATGAGAGCTCAACGTTTGGAAACTCCAAGAGTAAAAGTGCCCAAGGGATCTGTCGCATTAACTGAGCAATTTGCAAATATTTATACATTCGAAAGTCCAGGTGGATGGAATATTTTGGGAAATACCCCTTTGGATGTTTTTGATAGTTCAAAAGAAGATAAACCAAATCTAATTAACCCAGGAGACACAGTTATTTTTAAGGAAATTACTTTAGATCAGTATAAAAATTATAATGAGTAAAAATTATTTAGATATAATTAGACCTGGAATTAATACTACCTTTCAAGATAAAGGCAGGGATCATCTTTATCATATTGGCATACCATTTAGTGGTGCTATGGATAACAGAAATTATCTTATAGCTAATAAACTTGTTAATAATAATTTAGACTCTCCAGTGATAGAGTTTGCATATCAAGGTCCACATATAAAATATTCAGGAGAAAAAATTAATTTTGCTGTCACTGGGGATGTAATTTTTTCAATTAAAAAAAAAGATACTGAAATTGAGGGCAAATGTTACGAAAGTTATCAAATTGAAAATGGAGATGAGATAAATATCATATCTACAAATAAATCAGTTTATGGATATCTAGCATTAGGTGGAGAACTCGATTTAAAATTTCAATGGAATAGTTGTTCTATAAATACGAAAGCAAATATTGGATCTAATGATGGAAAAAAATTAGATGTAGGGCAAAGAATTAATTTAAAAAAAATAAATTCAAATAAGGATATTAAAAAAACTAATTACATTAATACCAAAATAGAAAACATAAGGGTGATCAAAGGGACTAATTTTGATTACTTTTCCGAAGAAGGTAAAAAAATATTTTATGAAAAGGAATTCACAGTATCGAAACTTTCAGACAGAATGGGCATGAGACTAGAGGGACCTAAGATTAATAATATTTTGAATACCAACATAAAATCAGAGGGTTTGATTAAAGGTGTAATCCAAGTTCCGGCAGACGGAAATCCAATTATAATGCTTTCAGATCATGGTACTATTGGTGGTTATCCAAAAATTGGAGTTGTAGCTAGTGTAGATTATGACCGATTAGTACAGATATCTCCTGGTTCAAAAATAAAATTTAAAGAGATTAATTTATCTGATGCAGAGACTTTATTTAAATTATATGAAATGGAAACTCAAAATTTACTATCACAAATTTAATGAATTTTTTATCAAAAATACCAGGTCCTTTTTTAGTTTTTTTGGGAGCATGTGCATTAAGTTTTGGAGGTTTAATTGTTAAGTCTTTTGATGGATCTACACTTTGGCAAATATTATTTTGGAGATCACTTTTCTTTATTGGAGTAATTACAATTTTTTTAATCTTTACTTACAAAGGAAAAATTTTCAGTGCTCTTTATAAATCCGGAATCCCAGGTTTATTTGGAGGTATAATTTTATCCATTGGTTTTGCTAGCTATGTATTTGCTATGTACGAAACAACAGTAGCTAATGCTAATTTTATAATTCAAACCCAAGCTTTGTTTTTAGCAATTTTTGGTTATGTATTTTTAAAAGAAAAAATTTCAAAAATTACATTAACTTGTATTATTACAGCTGTAGTTGGTATCATTTTAATGTTAGGAAGCTCACTAACCCCAGGTCAAATGACTGGAAACTTAGTTGCATTCATTATGCCGATATCATTTGCGATCTTAATTTTAATTGTTAGAAAATATCCTAAAGTCGACATGATACCTTTACAGCTCGTAGCTGGAATTTTTGCAACATTAATAGGTTTAATTATGTCACCAAGTATTTTTGTTTCAACAAATGATATTTTTTTAGGTTTTATTGCAGGATTTTTTCAAGTTGGACTTGGCTTTATACTTATAACAATTGGAGCAAGATCAACTCCTTCAGCATTTGTTGGAATAATTATGTTAACTGAAGCTGTTCTAGGACCTATGTGGGCATGGATGTTTGCAAATGAAAATCCACCACTAATAGTACTTTTTGGGGGAGCTGTGGTTATAACAGCAGTAGTTATACAGTTTTTGTCTCCATTACTTGTTAAAAAGTTAGCTAAATAAATTTTACATTAAAATTTTAAATGTGTTATAACTTTATACACGGGAGAGACTACTTTTGTAGCGCCGAAGGAGCAACCACCCCGGAAACTCTCAGGCAAAAGGACCGTACATATTAACTCTGGAAAGAGAATTATTCTCGCCGACGGAGCAAATCTCTCAGGCACCAAGACAGAGGGGGCAAAGAAGAGTTAATATGGAAATAAAAAAAACATCACTAAATAAACTTCATCAAAGTAACAACGCTAAGTTTGTTGAATTTGCCGGCTATGAAATGCCCATTCAGTATAGCATGGGTATTATTGAAGAGCATAAATTCACAAGATCGCATTCTGGAATATTTGATGTATCTCATATGGGTCAGCTATTCATATATGGTGATGAAAGTTTAACAGATGAATTAGAAAAAATTTTTCCATTAGATTTAAAAAATCTAAAACAAAACTGCTCCAAGTATAGTTTTTTAATGAATGAGGATGCGGGAATTTATGATGATTTAATCATCACTAAATTAGAGCAGGGGTATTTAATTATCTTAAATGCTGCATGCAAAGATAAAGATTTTGAAATTTTGTCTAATTTACTAGGTTCGAAATTTAAAATGAATTTAGATAACAATAGATCTTTGATAGCAATTCAGGGACCTAAGTCTGTTGAAATTTTAAACTCAATTATAAATGGGGTTGATCAACTTAATTTTATGACAGGAAATTGGTTTGATTCTGATAATCAAAAATTATTTGCCACAAGATCAGGTTATACAGGGGAAGATGGATTTGAAATTTCAATTTCTAACGAAAAGGTTGAAAAATTTGTAGAAAATTTAATAAAAAAGGGAGCACAACTTATAGGACTTGGGGCAAGAGATACCTTGAGACTGGAAGCTGGATTGTGTTTATATGGTCACGAATTAGATATTAATAAAACACCAGTTGAAGCAAACCTTAGATGGGCAATCTCAAAATCTAGATTATCAAATGGAGGTTTTATTGGATCGAAAAAAATTATGAACCAAATGCAAGATGGAGCGAGCCAAATAAGAGTAGGGATTAAACCCGAAGGTAGATTGATTGCTAGAGAAAAGACTAAAATATTTGATGATGCAGATACACAAATCGGTGAAATAACTAGTGGCACATTTGGACCAAGTGTAAACGGTCCTATAGCGATGGGTTATGTTGATAAAGAGTTTTCAAAGATTGATACTAAAATTTTGCTTGAGGTAAGAGGGAAAAAACATCCAGCAAATGTTTGTTCATTACCATTTTATAAAAAAAATTATGTGAAAGGAGTAAATTAATGAGTGAAGTAAAATTTTCTAAAGAACATGAGTGGATTACTTTGGAGGGAGATGTAGCCACAATAGGAATTACAAAACATGCAACAGAAATGCTTGGCGACATCGTTTTTGCAGAACTTCCTGAAAAAGGATCTAATGTTGAAAAAGATGGTACTGCAGGAGTAGTAGAGTCTACGAAAGCTGCTAGTGATGTTTATACTCCAGTTAGTGGTGAAGTAGTAGATACTAATCAAGCTATTGTAGATGATCCTTCTAAAATTAATGAAGATCCAGAGGGATCAGCATGGTTTTTTAAACTTAAAATGAAAGATCATTCTGAAATGGAAAGTCTTATGAATAAAGAAGAATACGATAAATTTGCAAAGGAGAGTGCTAGCTAATGTTACATAATTCTCAAAAAGATTTTTTAAAAAGGCACATTGGACCTTCAGATGAAGATCAAAATAAAATGCTTAAGGAACTTAATTACAAATCACTTGATGATTTAATTAAAAGTACAGTTCCAGAAAAAATCCAATTGAAAGATGAATTAAATATTGGTGAGTCAAATTCAGAATATGAAGCATTAAGAAAATTAAAAGCAATTTCAAAAAAAAATCAAATTTACTCTAACTTTATAGGAATGGGTTATTATGGCACTTATACGCCATATGTAATTCTAAGAAATATTTTAGAAAATCCAGGTTGGTACACTTCTTATACACCTTATCAACCCGAGGTAGCTCAAGGAAGATTGGAAATGCTACTTAATTTCCAACAAATGATAGTGGATTTCACAGGAATGGATATCGCAAATGCATCTTTATTGGATGAAGGAACAGCAGCTGCAGAAGCAATGGGATTAAGTCATAGATTAAATAAAAAAGATAGTAATTTAGTTTTTGTCTCAGAAAATTGTCACCCACAAACAATCGATGTAATTCAAACAAGAGCAGAACCAATGGGATTAAAAGTACTTGTTGGTAATGAAGGTAAAGTATTAGATCAATTAAAAGAAGATTTGGTTTGTGGTATATTACAATATCCGGGAACTTTAGGAGATATAAAAGATCCTAGCGAAGCAATAAGTAAAATTCATAAAAAAAATGGTAAAGCAATATTAGCTTGTGATTTATTGGCACTTGCTAAGTTAAAAACTCCAAGAGAACTAGGAGCAGATATTGCCGTAGGAAGTTCTCAAAGATTTGGAATTCCTATGGGTTATGGTGGACCACATGCTGCCTTCTTTGCAACTAAAGATGAATACAAAAGATCTATGCCAGGAAGAATTGTTGGGGTATCTGTTGATAGACATGGTAACAAAGCGTACAGATTATCATTACAAACTAGGGAACAACACATAAGAAGAGATAAGGCTACAAGTAATATTTGTACTGCCCAAGCTTTATTAGCAATTGTATCAGCAGCATATGCTATTTATCATGGTCCAGAGGGTATCCGAACTATTGCTGAGAGAGTTTCTCAATTAGCTAAAAACTTTGCAGATAAATTAAAGCAATCAGGATATGAAATTTATTCAGATCATTTCTTTGATACGGTTACAATTGTAACTAAGGACAAAACTGATCAAATCTATAAAAATGCTTTAGATCAAAAAGTAAATATCAGAAAAGTAAATTCTGAAATGCTAGCAGTTTCTTTCGATGAAAAGAAAAATGTTTATAGAGTAAATCAATTACTAAAAATTTTTAATGCAGCAGAATCGATTAAAAAAGAAGATCCAACAGTAAGTTTACCTAATTTACCAAAAAATTTATTAAGAACTTCAAAATATTTAGAACACCCTGTTTTTAATTCGTATCATTCAGAAACTGAGATGCTTAGATATTTAAAAAAATTAGAAGATAAAGATATAGCTCTTAATAGAACTATGATTGCACTTGGCTCATGTACTATGAAATTAAATGCTACTGCAGAAATGATACCTATTTCGTGGAGAGAATTAGCAGAGCCTCATCCGTTTGTGCCTATTGAGCAGATGGAAGGATATAGAGATTTATTCACCGATCTTAAAAACTGGCTTAGATCAATTACTGGTTTTTCTGGTGTTTCACTTCAGCCAAATGCAGGCGCTCAAGGGGAATATGCAGGATTAATGGTTATTAGAAAGTATCATTTAAATAGAGGTGAGGAAAATAGAAATATATGTTTAATACCAAGTTCAGCACATGGAACCAATCCTGCTAGTGCTCAAATGGTTGGAATGAAAGTTGTCGTTGTTGATTGTGACAAAGAAGGAAATGTTGATTTTGAGGATTTAAAGAAAAAAGCAGAAATGCATTCTCAAAATCTTGGAGCATTAATGGTCACTTATCCGTCCACTCACGGAGTATTTGAGGAAAAAATTACAGATATATGTGAGTTAATTCACAAACACGGTGGCCAAGTTTATATGGATGGTGCAAATTTAAATGCGCTTGTTGGTATAGCAAGACCTGGAAATTTTGGTCCAGATGTTTGTCACATAAATTTACACAAAACATTCTGTATTCCACATGGCGGTGGAGGACCTGGAATGGGACCAATTGCATGTAAAAGACATTTACAGGTTTATTTACCTAATCATCCAGTTGTTAAAGACTGTGGACCTGCAACAGGAATAGGAGCAGTTTCAGCAGCACCTTGGGGAAGTTCAAGTATTTTATCAATTTCTTGGATGTATATTAAAATGATGGGTTCTGAAGGTTTAAAATTAGCAACGCAAGTTGCAATTTTAAATGCAAATTATATAGCTCATAGACTTAAAGACCATTATCCAATTCTTTATAAAGGCTCAAACGGAAACGTAGCCCATGAATGTATAATTGATATACGTTCAATAAAAAGTGAAACAGGGATAACTGAAGAAGATATAGCTAAAAGATTGATCGATTATGGTTTTCATGCACCAACAATGTCATGGCCAGTAGCAGGTACAATGATGATAGAACCAACTGAAAGTGAAAGCTTGTCTGAACTGGATAGATTTTGTGATACCTTGATTAGCATTAAATCAGAAATAGATATGATCAAGTCAGGAAAATTTGATAAAGTTGATAATCCAATTAAAAATTCACCTCATACTGATATTGAATTAGCTTCAGATGAATGGAATCATAAATATTCAAGAGAGCAAGCTGCATATCCAGCAAAATTCTTAAAAACAAATAAATTTTGGCCTCCGGTTGCAAGAGTTGATAACGTATATGGAGATAAAAATATTTTTTGTACTTGTCCAAGTATGGACGAGTTTAAAGAAGATGCAGCATAATAATTAATGAAAATTGCTGTTGTTGGCTCAGGTATTTCTGGATTAAGTGCTGCTTATTATTTATCTAAAAAACATCATGTAGATCTTTTCGAGCGAGAGGATCATTTTGGTGGACACTCTCATACAATAGATTTGTTTTTTGATGAAAAAAAAGTTTCAGTAGATATTGGTTTTATTGTTTTTAATTTTCAAACTTATCCAAATTTAATTAATTTTTTTGAGGAAAATGATATTCAAATTGAAAAAAGCAATATGTCTTTTTCAGTTTCAGTAGATAATACAAAATTTGAATATTGTGGAAAAGGGTTGAGCGGGATTTTCTCCAATAAAACAAATCTATTTAACATTGAGTTCTTAAAGATGTTTTTTGATATAATTAAATTTTATAAAAAAAGTGATCAAGTAACCATATCTAATGATAAAATTACCTTAGGTGAATATTTAAAAATTAATAAATTATCCAAAACATTTATTGATTATCATATAATACCAATGGTATCTGCAATTTGGTCTATGCCTCCTTATGAAGCAAGCAAAATGCCAATTAGTTTTTTTCTTAGATTTTTCCAAAATCATGGTTTGTTTAAATTGAAAAATAGACCGCAGTGGTACACAGTAACCAATAGAAGCAGAACTTATGTAAGCAAAATACTTTCTCAAATAAGCGGTGAGCATTATAAAAATTATAAAGTTACAAAAATAAAAAGGAAATCATCAGGATTAGATTTATATTATGGTGGAGAAAGTGAATTTTTCGATTATGAAAAAGTAGTTCTGGCGACACATGCTGATGAAGCCTTAAAGTTAATTGAAAATCCAACCGATGATGAGAAAAATATTCTCTCGAATTTTAGCTATAAAGAAAATATAGCTTATATACATACAGATCAGCGGGCTATGCCTAAAAACAAAAAAGCCTGGTCCTCTTGGAATTCTTCAATAGATGATAAGAATCTAGAGAAAAATTCAATTACATACTGGTTAAATTTATTACAAAATTTAAATTGTGATGAAAATATTTTCTTAACACTTAATCCTTACTTTAAAATTGATGAGAAAAAAATATTGAAAAAAGTAAAATTTACACATCCTTATTATGATCAAAAAGCATTAGATGCTCAATCAGAGCTTATTAAAATACAAAATCAAAAAGATTTACTTTTTTGTGGTAGTTATTTTGGTTACGGATTTCATGAAGATGGAATAAAATCATCTATTGATATGCTGAAAAACCTTGATGATTAGTTCTTGTATATATAATGGAAATGTAATCCATAAGAGATTCAAACCAAAAGAACATTTTTTTAAATATAAAGTATTTTCACTATTTATTGACCTGTCAGAACTTAATGAAATTAATAAAAAATTAAAATTTTTTTCTTTAAATAAATTTAATCTAATTAGCTTTTATGAGAAAGATCATGGTGAGCGTGATGGTTCATCACTTTTTGAGTGGGTAAAAAAAAATTTAATTAATAACGAAATCAATACAGGTAATATAAAAGTTAAACTTTTATGTTACCCAAGAATATTAGGTTATGTTTTTAATCCACTGAGTATTTTTTTTGTATACGATAAAAATGATAATTTAATTTCTATTTTGTATGAGGTTAAAAATACATTTGGTGAGCAACATACATACGTTTTTAAAGTGGAAGGACAAAATAAATTAATTCAAAATAATTGCTCAAAGAAATTTCATGTTTCGCCATTTATTGAAATGGATTGTAATTATTTTTTTAGGATATTAAATCCAGATCAGAAGTTATCAGTTGTAATAGATCAATATGATCAAGAAGGAAAAATTCTTTTCGCATCTCAAGATGGTGAAAGATCTGATTTGACAAGTAAAAACTTAATGAATTCTTATCTTAAACACCCTCTGATGACATTTAAAATTATCTCTGCGATACATTTTGAAGCGTTTAAATTGTGGATTAAAGGAATTAAATTTATTAAGAAAAAATTTAAAATTAAAAATAATTTAACAGTAGAAAATTAATGTTTTTAAATAACGCAGCAGATAAATTAGTTTTTAAATTTCTTAATAATATAAGCCATGGTTATCTTGAATTAACTACATATGATGGAAAAGTATTAAAGTTTGGAAACTCAAATGAAAAATTACATGCAAATATCTTAATCAAAAAACCAGATTTTAATTATAATTTAATTAGAGGTGGTAGTATTGGATTTGCTGAGAGCTACATGAGAGGTGAATTTGAAACTGACAACTTATCAAATTTAATTGAATTAACAGCGAGAAATATAGAAGTAGTACATAAATTTTCAGGTCTTCTTGATTTTCCAATAATTAATTTTGTTAAAAATAAAATAATCAAAAATACAAAAAGCCGTAGTAAACAAAATATTGCCAAGCATTACGATCTTGGTAATGATTTTTTTTCTATTTGGTTAGATGAAACACTTACATACTCTAGTGCTATTTTTGATGATAAATCAAAAAATCTTTCTGATGCTCAAAATAACAAATATCAAAAATTAATTGATCTACTCAAACCAAATAGTGGTGACAAAGTTCTAGAAATAGGATGTGGTTGGGGAGGTTTTGCTGAGTATCTAGGTAAAAAATACGATGTTAAGCTAGACTGTATTACAATATCAAAAAAACAATTTGAATACGCAAAAGAAAGAATTTTTAATTGTGGATTAAACGAAAAAGTTAATATTGAAATAAAGGATTACAGAGACCTTAAAAGCAAATACGATTCAATTGCTTCTATAGAAATGATAGAGGCTGTTGGTCAAAATTATTTAGAGGGATATTTTAAAACTATAAAGAATAACTTATCTGATGGTGGAAAAGCTGCTATTCAAGCAATTACCATCGATGATAGGTTATTTGATAGATACAAAAACAAACAGGATTTTATTCAAAAATATATTTTTCCAGGTGGTTTTTTACCAAATAAAAATAGTATTAATAGATATGTTTCCGACAACGGCTTAACTATTAATTCATACATTTCTTATGCTGACCATTATGCAAATACATTAGCTATATGGAGAAATGAGTTTTTAAAAAAATGGGATTTAATAAAAAATCAAGGTTTTGATTCAACATTTAAGAGAATGTGGGAGTTTTATCTTTCTTATTGTGAAGCAGGATTTAAGTCAAAAAATATTGATCTGATTCAATTTTCAATGCAAAACAAATAAAAATAATGGAGATATTTATGCGACATATAAAAATAATTAAGTCAATTTCATTGATAATTTCATTATTCTTAATTACAAGTTGCTCAAATAATAGTGCTATGAAACCAGAAGACTTTAAAAACAAAGAACCAAGATTAATTATTGAGGAATATTTATCTGGAAATGTTAAGGCCTGGGGTGTTCTACAAAATAGATCAGGAAAAGTTACAAGACAATTTTCTGCAGATTTAAATGGAACTTGGGATGGAAAACAATTAATTCTTAAAGAAAAATTCAATTGGGACGATGGTGAAGTTCAAAACCGAGAATGGACAATAAATAAAATTGATGAGCACAATTATGAAGGAACAGCAGGGGATGTTGTAGGTAAAGCAATAGGATATTCTTATGGTCCAGCGTTTAAATTTGAATATGTTTTATTAGTTCCAGTCAAAGGTAGAGAAATGAAAATAACTTTTGATGATTGGATTTTTAAACAAGATGATAGAGTTGCAATTAATAGAGCTACAATGACAAAATTCGGTTTTAAAGTAGCCGAGTTAACAGTCGTATTTGTAAAAGATTAACTATTTTTTTTGATATTTCGTCAGTTTTCCAACTAAAACAAAATAAATTTTACTCGGTAAAAAACTTAATAGTTTTAATGTAATTGTAAGTGATTTTGGAAAATGTATTTCAAATATATTTTTGTTAACTAAACCTTCATAAATTTGATCTGCAGCATACTCAGGAGTTTTTAAAAAAGGCATTTTAAAATCATTTTTATCTGTCATTGGTGTTTTAATAAATCCAGGAGATACTAAACAAACACGTACATTGTATCTTTTAAAATCAAAGTACAAACTTTCAGCTAAGTTATTTAAAGCAGATTTAGATGGTCCATATCCAGTTGAATTAGGTAACCCCCTATATCCTGCAATTGATGAAACAATAGTAATTATACCGTTTTTTTTATCTCTAAAGTATTGTTCAACTGCTTTAATGCTATTTACAGTTCCAAAAAAATTTACTTTAAAGACATCTTCCATTTGTTCTATATCAATATCTTTTTCTTTTTTGGGATCCCATGTTCCTGTTGAAAAAAAACAAATATTAATATTTTCATATTTGTTTTTAATTTCATTAAATACTTCTTTGCACTTTTCTTTATCTGTAACATCTAAAGGAAAACTTGAAATATTTTCATAGGAATTTGAAAGCTCGTTTAATAATTCAGCTCTTCTTGCAGATACAGCAACATTCCATCCTTTACTTGCAAACTTAATTGCTAAAGCTTTACCAATACCAGTGCTACCGCCTGTAATCCAAATAGTTTTTTTACTCATTTTTTGTTATGTATATATCTAACATGTTTAAAAATAAATTTTTAACATTTATATTGTTTCTTGCTATTACATTCTCTGCTTCATTGATTGGAGGTTTAGCTACTATTACATTTAAAGAACCATGGTACTCATTACTAAATAAACCAACATTTAATCCACCAGATTGGATATTCGGACCTGTTTGGACTACTTTGTATATATTGATGACAGTTGCAATATGGCTTTACTTGCATACAAAAAATAGAGATATGAATACTATTTATATTTATTTTATTCATTTAGTTTTTAATACAACTTGGAGTGTAGTTTTCTTTGTCTTCCATAATATGGTTTTAGCGCTTTTAGTATTAATCTTACTAATAGCATTGATAATTAATCTTATTTTAAGGTTTAAACGCGTCAAGATGTTGAGTGCCTGCTTAATGATTCCATATTTACTTTGGTGTAGCTTTGCACTAATCCTGAATACAAGCTTAATTATATTAAATTAGATATGGATGATGTTGTAGTAATCGGTGGTGGAATAATTGGGGCGGCAACAGCTTATTTTTTATCCAAAGAGGGTAGAAAAGTAAAAGTTATTGAAAGGGATCCTACTTATAAAACAGCTTCATTTCCATTGTCTCTAGGTGGCTTTAGAAGACAATTTTTCCAAAAAGAAAATATTTTGTTAGGAAAATTTGCAAGAGAATTTATTTTTCAAATACCAGAATTATTAAAAACAGAAAAAAACCCTAACCCTACAGCTAGTATGGTAGCCAATGGATATCTTTTAATGTTTGGTCCTGAACATGCTGAAGAACAATATAGAGCATTAGAAAATCATAAAGAATGTGATGCAGGAACAAAAAATATTAAAGGATCAGAATTATCAAAAGTTTTCCCTTATGTTAATAGTGAGGGAATTGAGACAGCAACTTACACAGATAATCAAAGTGAAGGATGGATTGATCCATTTATGTTTCATAGCGCTCTTAAAAGTAAAGCAATAGAGCTTGGAGCTGAATTTATTAAAGGTGAAGTAAAAAGTATTTCTGAGATAAATGCTAAAACCATTGTTTCTGCAGCTGGTTGTTGGACAAAAGAGTTGTTAGAAGATGTTCCTGTTGTTCCTCAAAAGCATACTGTTTTTAGGGTTAAATGCCCTACTTATATAAAAGAGATGCCACTAAGTGGAGACTTAACAACGGGTGTTTATTGGAGACCAGAAGGAGGAGAATATTTAGCAGGATCACCTATTTCTGTATTTGATGCAGAAGATTTAGAGCCTACATGGAATGATTTTGAAGAATTGGTGTGGCCAGCTCTTGCCAAGAGAATACCAGCCTTTGAAGAGTTAAAATTAACAGGTGGATGGGCAGGTTACTATGATTGCAATAGATTAGATAACAATGCAGTCGTTGGTAAACATCCAAAATATGACAATGTTTACATGGCTTCTGGATTTACAGGTCGAGGATTAATGCAGGCACCAGGTATTGGCAGAGCCTTGACTGAGTTAATTACAACAGGATCATACCAAACAATTGATATAAGTGATTTTGCAGTTGAAAGAGTTTTAGGTAAAACTGCTAGGCCTGAGCCTTACGTTCTATAATTTAAGTTCCACAAAAAGTTTGATATTTTTTATCGCTTGATGGAGCGGGTAATTGATATTCCTCAATATTATTCTGATTGTCATAAGGGTTTTTTAAAATAGTTAATAACTTTTTCATTTTATCTAAATTTCCTTTGTCTGCTTCAGCTAAAGCTTCCTCTACTTTATGATTTCTAGGAATAACAGTTGGATTATTTGATTTCATAAGTTTATTTTGTTTGTCCTTTGTTGAATTATTTAATTCAGATCTTTTTTTCCATTCATTTTTCCAATTGATAAAATCATTATTTTTGTAAACTTCATTAGAATTGATATCCATTAAATTACAGAAAGTATTTGTGTAATCTGCTTTATTTTTTTCCATCCAATCAAGCAAATTATTAATTAATTTTTTATCATTTTTATCCTCACCAAATAGACCAAGCTTATCTCTCATCATATTTAACCATTTTTCTTCATAAATATTTTGGAAATTATCTATTAAATCTGTTGCTAATTTAATTGCAGTATCTTCATTTTTATCAATTAGAGGAATTAAACATTCTGCAAATCTTGCTAAATTCCACTTAGTAATTGGTGGCTGGTTAGAAAAGGCGTATCTGCCAAATTTATCGATTGAGCTAAATACGGTTTTTGGATCATAATGATCCATAAATGCACAGGGACCATAATCGATGGTTTCCCCTGAGATCGCCATGTTATCAGTGTTCATAACTCCATGGATAAATCCAACACGCATCCAATTGATTACTAACTGACATTGTTTTTCCATAACAAGATTTAATAAGTCTAATGCTTTTGAGTTTGATGTTTTAATTTCTGGATAATGCCTGTTTGTTGTGTAGTCGATTAAAGTATTTAAATTTTCAATGTTTTGAGTTGCAGCAATATATTGAAATGTTCCAACACGAAGATGGCTTGATGCAACTCTTGTTAATATAGCACCCTGTAACAAATTTTCTCTTACAACTTTTTCTCCTGTTTTAACCACAGCAAGACTTCTAGTAGTTGGAATATTTAATGAGTGCATTGCTTCACTGATAATATATTCTCTAAGCATAGGTCCTAATGCAGCTCTTCCATCACCACCCCTAGAAAAAGAAGTTCTTCCCGAACCTTTAAATTGAATATCAAAACGATTGTCATTGTTAACTAAATGCTCACCTAATAAAACTGCTCTACCATCTCCTAACATAGTAAAGTGTCCAAATTGATGGCCCGCATATGCTTGAGCAATAGTATTCGTTTTTTCTGGTATAGAATTTCCTGAGAATATTTCTGCTAGTTTTTTTTTATCTATCTTTGAAAAATCTAAATTTAAAGTAGATGCTAATTCCTCATTTAAAATTACTAATTCAGGGTCATGAACAGGAGTTGGTTTGATTTCTTCTTTAAATGTATTTGATAATCTAGAATATGTATTGTCAAAATGCCAACCAATGGTCATTTTAATTAACTGACTTCAGCTTGATGTTCTTTAGGTTTAACCTCTGTTTTGAACTGATTAGAAATTTTTTGAACTTCTACTGATGAAACTTTGTATTCAGCACACATTGTTTCTTCATCTTTACCATGACCTGTAACCATATTAACCATATGCTCTGGGAAATGGAACGTAGTAAACACTATTCCTTCTTTAACTTTATCTGTTACCTCTACTTTTAAAGCAACTTCACCTCTGCCTGAATAAAGTCTTCCAATATCACCTGTATTTAGACCTCTGTACTCCGCATCCTTAGGATGAATTAACAAAACATCTTCATCAACAATATTTATATTTTTTGTTCTTCTGGTCATTGTTGCTGCGTTGTAATGTTGTAAAACTCTACTTGTTGTTAAAATTAAAGGATAATTTTTTTTATTAGCCTCAATTTCAGAAGATTCTTTCCAATCAAAGTTTTTAAGTCTTCCTTTGCCTAATTTAAAAGTTTCGGTATGTAAAATTTTGGTATCTGTTCCATCTTCCTGAACTGGCCATTGTAATCCAAACTTTCCAAGTCTTTCTCTTGTAACTCCTTTAAAGAAAGGAACTATGTCAGCAATTTCTCCTAAAACTTGATCAGCGTCATAAGTTGGTTGATCAAAACCTAATTTCTGCATGATCTCAGTAACAATTAATCCATCTGGTTTAGTACCAGGAAGAGGAGGTACAGCTCTGTTCACTCTTTGAATTCTTCTTTCAGTATTTGTAAAGGTTCCATCCTTTTCTAAGAACGTTGTTCCTGGCAGAACAACAGTTGCTAATTTTGCTGTTTCACTCATAAATATCTCTTGAACAACTAAAAGTTCTAACGAGTTCATAGCTTCAACAACATGTGCGCTATTAGGATCTGTTTGAACAATATCTTCACCTATAATCCATAGGCCTTTTAATTCCTTGCTTATTGCAGCCTCAAACATTTGAGGAATTTTTAATCCTGGCTTAGTTGGGTGAGTTACTCCATATTTTTCTGTATAGAATTCTTGATGCTTTTCATCAGCCACAGGAAAATATCCAGCACCTTGGTGTGGTTGACATCCCATATCTGCTGCACCTTGAACATTGTTTTGACCTCTCAAAGGATTAACTCCAACACCTTTTCGTCCAATGTTTCCGGTAATCATTGCTAGATCTGCAATTAACATTACAGTTTTAGATCCTTGTTCGTGTTCAGTAACTCCTAAACCATGGAACTCCATTGAATTTCTGGCAGTTGCATATGCAATTGCTGCTTCTTTAACTAATTGTTTATCTACACCAGCTACTTTTGCTAAATCATCTACATCTTGTCTTTCAATTTCTTTTAAGAAACTATCAAAACCTTCAGTTCTATCTCTAACAAAATCTACATTATAAAGTTTTGATTTAACAATAAAGTGCAACATCATATTTAGAACTGCAACGT
>CACPOX010000008.1 GCA_902635665.1 uncultured Pelagibacteraceae bacterium | reverse complement strand
ATGACTTTAGCCTTAATTGCTTGGGCGGTAATTCCATTTAGTGCAACTCAAGTTTTGGCTGATATTAATGTTGGAATTCTTTACTTATTTGCTGTTTCTTCACTAGGTGTTTACGGAATAATTATGGGTGGATGGGCATCAAATTCCAAGTATCCTTTTCTTGGAGCAATTCGTTCAGCAGCTCAAATGGTCTCTTATGAGGTTTCAATAGGTGTAATAATTATTAATGTTTTACTTTGTGTTGGTTCATTGAATTTAAACGACATAGTTATTGCTCAACAAAATTTGTGGTTTGTAATTCCATTATTTCCAATGTTTGTAATATTCTTTATTTCCGCTTTAGCCGAAACCAACAGGCCCCCTTTTGATTTGCCGGAAGCAGAAGCAGAGTTGGTGGCTGGTTACCAAACAGAATATTCAGGAATGATGTATGCAATGTTTTGGTTAGGTGAGTATGCAAATATTTTATTGATGTGTGCAATGGGAGCAATATTATTTTTAGGTGGCTGGTTGTCTCCAATTGATGTTTATCCATTTACGTTAGTACCAGGTGCTGTATGGTTAATATTAAAAATTCTTCTTTTATTTATCCTTTTTGCTTTAGTTAAGGCGATAGTGCCTAGATACAGATATGATCAGTTAATGAGACTTGGTTGGAAAGTGTTTCTTCCTCTTTCTCTAATTTGGGTAGTAATGACAGCTAGCTATTTATTTTATTTTAACCTTTTGCCAGTGAATTAATTATGAATATTTCTCGATTTTTTAAAACAATATTGATGACCGACTTCATTGGCGGTTTGTTTATTGCAATTAAAGAATTATTTAAATCAAAAAAAACAATTAATTACCCTTTTGAAAAAGGTAAAATAAGTCCTCGTTTTAGAGGTGAGCATGCTTTAAGAAGATATCCAAACGGAGAAGAAAGATGTATTGCTTGTAAATTATGTGAAGCAGTATGTCCTGCGCAAGCAATAACAATAGAATCCGCTGAAAGAGAGGACGGAAGTAGAAAAACAACACGTTACGATATTGATATGATGAAATGTATTTATTGTGGATTATGTGAAGAGTCTTGTCCAGTAGATGCAATAGTACAAGGTCCAAATTTTGAATTTTCAACAGAAACAAGAGAAGAGCTTTATTACACCAAAGAAAAGTTGTTAGATAATGGAGATAGATGGGAGAATGTTTTGGAGGCTAATATTAAAGCTGACAATATTCATAGATAGAAATGATTGCACACGCTATTTTCTTTTATACTTTTTCAATTATTGCTGTTGTTTCAGCTATCATGGTAACTGCTTCTAAAAATACTGTTCACTCAGTATTTTTCTTAATTCTTGATTTCATTAGCATCTCTTGTCTTTTTATAATGATTGGTGCTGAATTTTTGGGAATGATAATGCTAATTGTTTATGTTGGTGCTGTAGCAGTTTTATTCTTATTTGTTGTTATGATGTTAAACGTAGCCCAACAAAAAAACCAATGGTTTGTAGGTCAACAGAGCTCTAGACATATCCCTGTAGGATTAATTATCAGTACGCTTATATTCTTTGAAATAATAATTGTAATTGGTGGTTGGAAATATAAACCAGAAATTTTTGATATTAATAATTCAATTACTCAAACAAGCATTAGCAACACTCACTCATTAGGACAGATTTTATACACCGATTATATTCATGTATTTCAAATAAGTGGAATGATCCTATTAGTAGCTATGATTGGGGCTATTGTATTAACATTTAGACAAAGATCAGGTGTTAAAAGACAAAGTTATATCAAACAAATATCTAGAGAAAGAGCCGAAGGTGTTGAGGTGCTAGAAGTTCAGAGTAATAAAGGAGTTAAAATAGATGATTGATATAGGTTTAGGGCATTATTTAACTCTAGGCGCAGTAATATTCTCAATCGGAGTAATTGGTATTTTTCTTAATAGGAAGAACATCATTGTAATATTAATGAGTATTGAACTGATATTACTTGCAGTAAATATAAATCTAGTTGCTTTTTCGATTTATTTAGGTGATTTAGCAGGTCAAGTATTCACTTTATTCATTCTTACAGTTGCCGCAGCGGAAGCGGCCATAGGATTAGCAATTATAGTCGTGTATTTTAGAAATTCTGGAACAATTCGAGTTGAAGAAATTGATAAGTTGAAAGGATAATTATGGAACTATCAATTATATTTCTTCCACTTATTGCATCGATTATTTCAGGTTTTTTTGGAAAATATATTGGTGATAGAAATTCTGAAATAGTAACAAGCGTACTTGTATCAATTTCTGCTCTTCTATCAATTTTTGTTCTTTATCAAGTAATCGTAAATCAGTATGAAGAAAATATTGTTATAGCTACCTGGATAAGTTCTGGGTCACTTGATGTAAATTGGTCAATGTTAATTGATCCATTATCAGCTGTAATGTTAGTAGTTGTAACTTCTGTATCTGCCTTAGTGCATATCTATTCAATTGGTTATATGTCTCATGACCCTCATAAGCCAAGATTCATGGCTTATTTATCATTGTTTACATTTGCGATGTTGATGCTTGTAACTTCAGATAATTTTATTCAATTATTTTTTGGTTGGGAAGGTGTTGGTTTATGTTCATATTTCCTAATTGGTTTTTGGTTCAAAAAGGAAAGTGCAAATGCTGCAGCAATAAAAGCATTTGTAGTAAATAGAGTAGGTGATTTTGGTTTTGCTTTAGGAATTTTCTTAATATTTTATTTATTTGGAACTGTTAATTATTCAGAAGTTTTCCAACAAATTCCAACAGTTGTTGATAAAAACTTATCTTTTTTAGGTTTTGAGGTTAAAGCAATAGATTTAGTTTGTTTGCTTTTATTTATTGGAGCAATGGGTAAATCTGCACAGATATTACTTCATACATGGTTGCCTGATGCTATGGAAGGTCCAACACCAGTTTCTGCATTAATTCACGCAGCGACAATGGTAACAGCAGGTGTTTTCTTAGTTGTAAGATGTTCTCCAATATACGAGTATTCACCGTTAATACTAAATTTTATAACTATTGTTGGAATGACTACAGCATTCTTTGCAGCAACAGTAGCATTAGTTCAATCAGATATAAAAAAGATAATTGCTTACTCTACATGTAGCCAACTTGGCTATATGTTTTTTGCTGCTGGTGTAGGAGCTTACAATGTTGCTATGTTTCATTTATTTACGCACGCATTTTTCAAAGCTTTATTATTTTTAGGATCTGGTTCAGTTATCCATGCATTTAAAGATGAACAAAATATCAATAACATGGGTGGTGTATGGAAAAAGTTACCGTATACCTATGCTTTAATGATTATAGGGACTCTTGCTTTAACAGGTTTTCCATTTTTATCAGGATTTTATTCTAAAGATGCAATTATAGAATTTGCTTATTTAAGAGGAAATACTGTTGGATATTATGCTGCTGGGATTGGAATAATCACAGCATTTTTAACATCTATTTATTCGTGGAGATTGATATTTAAAACCTTCCATGGAGAGTACAATAATAAAGAGATCAAGATAGAGGAAACACATGAATCTCCATTAGTAATGCTTGTTCCATTATTTATTCTTTCAATAGGAGCTGTGTTTGCTGGCTTTATATTTAAAGGACTATTTATTGGTCATGGTGAGAGTTTATTCTGGGCAGAGTCTATTAAGTTTTTAGAGCCTTTGAGTACTGAGCATCCTCCTTTATGGTTTTTGCTTTTAACACCGTGTTTAGTTTTATTATCTATTCCAATTGCTTATTACCTATTTGTTAAGAATAAAGAATTACCAAATTCAATAGC
The DNA here is from genome assembly GCA_902635665.1 of uncultured Pelagibacteraceae bacterium. Lineage (GTDB taxonomy): Bacteria > Pseudomonadota > Alphaproteobacteria > Pelagibacterales > Pelagibacteraceae > Pelagibacter. Next base: position 45,923 of record CACPOX010000008.1, on the reverse strand, counting down.
TTCAATGAATAAACCTTTGTACAATTTTTTAGTTAATAAATGGTATTTTGATGAGTTGTATGATGTGTTGTTTATTAAATTTTCAAAAAAACTAGGTTTATTTTTATGGAAATTTTGTGATGGAACTATAATCGATGGTTTTGGTCCTGATGGAATTTCCTCTTTCATAAAAAAATGTTCAATTAAAGCAACTAAATTTCAAAGTGGTTTTATCTATCAATATGCATTTGTGATGTTATTAGGTTTCTCTGCTTTACTAACCTTTTTAATAGTAAAATAATGAATTTTCCCATTCTTTCATCTTTAATATTATTGCCAACAGTTGGCGCTTTATTTTTATTTTTTACAAAAGATAAAGAAGGAAATAATTCAACTGCTAAATATGTTGCTTTATTTACGACCATAGTAAATTTTTTAATTTCGATTTATCTGTGGATTTCTTTTGACCAATCAACTTCAAATTTTCAATTTGTAGAAGATAGAACATGGATTGATGGATTTATTAATTACAAAGTTGGTGTGGACGGTATTTCAATTTTATTCATTATTTTAACTACATTCATAACTCCGTTATGCATTATATCTGTAAATAATTCTGTCAAAAATAGATTAAGAGATTTTTTAATTGCAATTCTAATCATGGAAAGTTTCATGATTGGTGTTTTTTGTGCACTTGATTTAGTTGTATTCTATTTATTTTTTGAAGCAGGATTAATTCCAATGTTTTTAATTATCGGAATTTGGGGTGGTCCAAAAAGAGTTTATTCGGCTTTTAAATTCTTTTTATATACATTACTAGGTTCTGTTTTAATGTTAGTTGCAATAATTTCTATTTATTGGATTACAGGTACGACTGATGTTGTTCAACTTTATGAACTTGGTATTGATGCTAAATATCAAAATCTTTTATGGTTAGCATTCTTCAGCTCTTTTGCAGTTAAAACCCCTATGTGGCCAGTACACACCTGGTTGCCAGATGCTCACGTTGAAGCTCCAACTGCAGGATCTGTATTGTTAGCGGCGATCTTGTTAAAGATGGCAGGTTATGGTTTTATCAGATTTTCTCTAGGTTTATTTCCTGTTGCTTCAGAAGTTTTTACACCTTTAATTTACACTTTAAGTGTTATAGCAATTATATTCACTTCTTTCATTGCTCTAATGCAGGAGGATATGAAAAAGTTAATAGCTTATTCTTCTGTTGCTCACATGGGATTTGTTACATTAGGAATATTTACTCTTCAGCAACAAGGAATTGAAGGAAGTATTATTCAAATGATTAGTCATGGTTTAGTTTCAGCTGCACTTTTCTTATGTGTTGGTGTTGTCTACGATCGGATGCATTCAAGGATGATAAATTCGTATGGAGGAATAGTTACAATAATACCTAAATATTCAATTTTATTTATGTTGTTTACATTGGCAGCATTGGGATTACCGGGGACAAGTGGTTTTGTTGGAGAATTTTTAATTTTAATGGGTGCTTTTAAGGATAATTTCCTAGTAGCTGTAATTGCTAGTTTAGGAGTAATACTTGGAGCTGCATATATGCTTTGGCTATATAAAAGAGTTGTATTTGGAAAGTTAGTTAACGAAGATCTAAAGAAGATGTTTGATTTGAATAGATCAGAATATCTTATTTTATCCTGTTTAGCTGTTCCAACTTTATTCTTCGGATTTTATCCAGATCCATTAATAAATACTATAGAAGTTTCTGTTACTGATTTAATTAATATGCATAACACTAATATAGCTAGTAAATAATATGGAAAATTTAAATTTAATATTACCTGAAATTTTTATTTCTCTATCAATTATGTTTCTACTGATTTTGGGCGTGTTTAAAAATGACAGTTCTAAAATTACTTTCAATTTATCTTTGTTTGCTATTTTAATTACAACAATAATAACAATAAACGAAACTTTCTCTGTAACTAGAGAAACTTTGTTTAATGAAAGCGTCGTGATTGATAGTATGTCCTCGCTAATGAAAATTATAACTTTGATTGGAGGTTTTTTAGTTTTAGTTATTTCATCAACTTATTTAAAAACATTTAAAATATATAATATAGAATACCCAGTTCTTATTTTGAGTTCTATTCTCGGTATGATGGTAATGATTAGCTCAAATGATTTAATTGTTTTTTATATGGGCTTAGAATTACAGTCATTAGCTCTATATGTGTTAGCGACATATAACAGAGATCAATTAAAATCATCAGAAGCTGGTTTAAAATATTTTGTTTTAAGTGCATTATCATCAGGATTGTTATTATACGGATGTTCTTTGGTTTATGGTTTTTCAGGTTCAACCAATTTTGATATAATATCAAATCAACTAAATTCTGAGGAATATGTTTTAACATTTGGAATTGTATTTATCTTAGTTGGTTTAGCATTCAAAATTTCTGCGGTTCCATTTCATATGTGGGCACCTGATGTTTACGAGGGATCTCCAACAACTGTAACTTTATTTTTTACAATAGTGCCAAAGATAGCTGCTTTAACTGTATTTATTAGATTTTTATATGTTCCCTTTTTAAATTTAATTGATCAATGGCAAATGATAATAGTTTTTTTATCTATAGCTTCTATGGTTTTTGGAGCAGTTGCTGCTATAGGGCAAACTAATATTAAAAGGCTGGTAGCTTACAGTTCTATTGGTCACATAGGCTATACGTTAGCTGGATTAGCAACAGCATCAAATGAAGGAATTCAAAGTTCAATAATATACATATCCATATATGTTGTTATGAACTTAGCTCTTTTTTCTTGTTTACTAATGTTAAGAAGAAAAGATCAATATTATGAGGATATTGAAGATCTTTCCGGTTTATCAAAAAACCATCCATTATTATCTTTATGTTTATTATTAATACTATTTTCTTTAGCAGGTATACCTCCTCTAGCTGGTTTCTTTGCAAAATTTTATGTTTTTAAAGCAGTTTTAGAACAATCAATGTATTTCTTAGCTATAGTAGGATTATTATCAACCGTGGTTGCAGCTTTTTATTATCTAAGAATTATAAAAATAATGTATTTTGATAAAGAAAAAGACAAATACGATACAGACCATAGCTTATGGTTAAAATTTTCACTCACAGTTTCAACGATATTAATTCTTTTATACTTCATATTTCCAAGTCAGTTAATAGAAGTTGTCTCAAGAATTAATATTATTTAATGAAACTTAAAAAATTTAAATTTATAAAAGTTAAAAGCACAAATAATACTGCGATAAGAATTATTAAAGAAACCAAATATAACTTAGGTATGGTTGTTGCTGAAACACAATCTAATGGAAGAGGACAATATGGGAGAAAATGGATATCATCAAAAGGAAATTTATTTATCTCTTTTTTCAATGAAATAAATAAAACAAATCTATCGATTAACGCTATAACAAAAACAAACTGTCTTTTAGTTAAAAAATTACTCTCATCATTTACAAGTAAAAAAATTTTATTTAAAAGACCGAATGACTTACTAATTGATAAAAAAAAAATTAGTGGGATTTTGCAAGAAGTCATATTTGTAAGAGATAAAAAATTTTTAATTACTGGCATAGGCATTAATATTAAAAAAAATCCAATTATAAGGAATTATCCTGCTACAAACTTGCAAGAGGTAACTAAAAAAAGTATTAGTAAATTAAACGTAGAAAACAAACTAAAACAACTTTTTGAAAAAAATTTATCTAAACTATATAAAATTAAATAATGTATATTCTAGGCGATATTGGTAATACGGAAACAAAATTATGTATTGTTTCTAAAAACAATAAAATTTTAAAAAAAATTACTTTTTTATCAAAATCTGTAAATAAAAAGCAGCTAGACAGTTTATTTAAAAAAAATAAAATTCAATTAAATAAAATCGAAAAAATATTATTTTGTAGTGTTGTACCAAATACATTTGCTTTAATTAAAAAATTTTTATCGAAAAAAGTTAAATCAAAATGCTTCGAGGTTAAAAAATTAAACTTAAAATCACTTATAAAAATCAAAGTAGATTATAAACAAGTAGGCTCAGATAGAATTACTAATGCTATCAGTTTAATGAATAACAAAAATAATTTTATAATCTTAGATTTTGGAACAGCAACAACTTTCGATGTACTAATTAAAAATACTTACTATGGAGGAATAATTGCGCCGGGTGTTAGATTGTCTCTTAATACCTTGTCTGACAAAGCAACTTTGATTCCAAAAATAGATTTAAAAAAAATTAAAAAAGTCATTGGCAGCAATACAATCTCAGCTGTCAGATCAGGCTTTTTTTGGGGTTATGCGGGTTTAATTGACAATATTATTAATTTAATTAAGAAAGAGACTAGAAAATCTTTTAAAGTAATTATTACTGGTGGATTTTCAAATTTATTTAAAAACTCAATAAAAACGAAAGCAAGTCATAACCAAGATATTACTATTAAAGGCTTAATAAAAATTTCAAAATTAATTAAATAATATGAAAGATGAACTATTATTTTGTCCCTTAGGTGGATCAGGCGAAATAGGTATGAACATGAATTTGTTCGGTTATGGACAGCCTAGTGATCATAAATGGATTATGGTCGACATAGGAGTAACTTTTGCAGACGATACTATTCCAGGCGTTGATTTAATTTATCCAGATCCTGGTTTTATAGTTGAAAGAAAAGATAATTTATTAGGAATAGTTTTAACACATGCTCACGAAGATCACATTGGTGCAATTGCTCATTTATGGCCAAAATTACAATGTAAAATTTTTGCAACTCCTTTCACAGCCGTATTAATTCGAGAAAAATTTAGAGAAAAACAAATTGATATAACTAACGATTTACAGATTGTTGAGTTAAATGGAAAGGTTTCTTTAGACCCATTTGAAATTGAATACATTACTTTAACGCATTCTATATTAGAACCAAATGGACTTAGAATAAAAACTCCTGCAGGAGTTATTTTACATACTGGGGATTGGAAGGTAGATCCAAATCCTTTAATTGGAGACAATATAAACGAAAAAAGATTGAAAGAAATTGGAGAAGAAGGTGTGCTAGCAATGATTTGTGACTCAACAAATGTTTTTAGTGCTGGTAGATCAGGTTCAGAATCAGATGTAAGAAAAAATATGTTAAACGTTATGTCTCGATTAAAAAAAAGAATTATCATAACGTCTTTTGCCTCAAATGTAGCTAGAATGGAGACAGCTTTTTATTGCGCAGAGCAAACAGGTAGACAAATCTCTTTAGTTGGTAGATCAATGCATCGTATTTATAAAGCTGCACGTCAATGTGGATATTTAAAAAATACAATTGAACCAATTGATCCAAGAGAAGCTAAAAATTTTTCAAGAGAAAAAATTGTGTATTTATGTACCGGAAGCCAGGGCGAACCAATGGGTGCAATGATGAGAATTTCTAGTTATGTTCATCCAGATGTTTTTATTGAAAAAGGTGATGCTGTAATTTTTTCTTCAAAAATTATACCTGGTAATGAAAAAAAACTTTATAAACTTCACAACCAACTTGTTAAGGATGGAATAGAAGTTATATCTGAAGAAACTGAATTTGTTCATGTTTCTGGGCATCCAAATAGAGAAGACCTTAAAGAGATGTATCAATGGGTAAAACCTAGGTGTGTAATACCTGTTCACGGTGAACATAGACACATGATAGAACACATTAATTTTGCAAAAGAAATGCAAGTACCACATCCAGTTCAAGTAGAAAATGGTGATATCGTTAAGTTATATCCAGGAGAAAAACCTGAAGTATATGACAAGGCTCCAAGTGGCAGACTTTATTTAGATGGTAGTGTAAGTGTTGATCCAGATTCACAATCGATAAAAGATAGAAAAAATTTAAGTGCAAATGGATATCTTGAGGTAACAATTATGATTACACCTAAAGGAAATATACACAACAACCCTATACTTTCATTTCGTGGTTTACCTATAGATGATCGAGATGATTTTGTTTATGGATTAGAAGAGGAAATAGAGAAAACCTCTAGAACTTTTAAAATTGGAAGCAAACAACAAGAACATAATCTTATTGATGCATTAAAAATTGCTTGCAGAAAATTTTCTAAAGAGAGAACAGGAAAAAAACCTTTTACCAATATCAATTTAGTAAGAATTTAATGAGTGCAACAGGCTTAGCTATTATCTATATAATTATATGGTGGATAGTTTTTTTTGCTATTTTACCTATTGATGTAAATCGTACAAAGACTGTAAAAATTGATGGTGAGGATCCTGGATCACCTGAAAATCCAAAAATGTTGAAAAAATTCCTTTATTGTACTGGAATTACTACTGTCATTTTCATCATAATTTACTTATTAATTAAATTTGAATATTTAAATTTAAGAAATATGATTAATTAAGATGCTTTTATCAAATTCATTTATACCAATATTAAAAAATAATCCTTCAGAAGCTAAAATTAAATCGCATCAATTAATGCTGAGAGTAGGTATGATTAAGCAAGCCTCTGCAGGAATTTATTCATGGTTACCTTTGGGTTTTAAGGTGATGAAAAAAATAGAGGACATAGTTAGACAAGAGCAAAATAAAATTGGAGCTCAAGAAATATTAATGCCAACTATTCAATCCAGTGAAATTTGGAAAGAAAGTGGTCGTTACGACGATTATGGTGAAGAGATGCTCAGAATAACTGATCGTCAAAATAGAGAAATGTTATATGGACCAACCAATGAAGAACAAGTTACTGAAATTTTTAGATCTTCAATAAAATCTTATAAATCACTCCCACAACTTTTGTATCATATACAATGGAAGTTCAGAGATGAAATTAGACCTAGATTTGGAATTATGCGTGGTAGAGAATTTTATATGAAAGATGCCTATTCATTCGATGTATCTGATGAAGAAGCTTTTTATTCTTATAATAAATTTTTTCTTTCATATTTGAGAACATTTAAAAAATTATCTTTGACAGCAATACCAATGGCTGCTGACACAGGACCTATTGGAGGAAATTTATCTCATGAATTTATTATTCTTGCTGATACAGGAGAAAGTAAAATTTTCACAGATAAAAGAATATTTGAACTTGATAGCGATGATACTCAACTAGAAAAAGGATCATTAGAAAGCATGAGAAAAAAATATGAACAGTTCTATGCTGTAACTGACGAAAAGTTTAATAAAGAAGAATTTGAAAAAATCGTATCTAAGGAAAATCAATTGATTACAAAAGGTATTGAGGTAGGTCATATATTTTATTTTGGTGACAAGTATTCAAAACCAATGGGAGCATCTGTTGATTTGCCAGGAGGAAAAAAAGATTTTGTAAAAATGGGATCTTATGGAATTGGCGTATCAAGACTAGTAGGGGCTATAATTGAGGCTAAATATGATGACAAAAATGAAATCATGAAATGGCCACTGTCTGTTGCTCCTTATGATATTGCTTTAATACCTATGATAAATAAAAATGATGCCTCAGCTTTAGATAAAGCAAATAATATTAATAAAGAATTACTCAAAAATAATATTGATGCAATCATTGATGATACAGATGAAAATTTTTCATCTAAAATTAAAAAAATGAATTTAATTGGTGCTCCGCATCAAATTATTATCGGTAAGAAAAGCGAAGGCGATTTATTAGAGTTCAAAGTAACTGGTGAAGAAACTCAAAATTTACCGCTAAGTAAAATTATAGAAATTATAACTAAACAAAAAAATTCAATTTGATTTCTACACTAGAAAAAGAAATTACTTTTAGATTTTTAAAAGCCAGAAAAAAAGATGGCTTTTTAAATGTAATATCAATCTTTTCTTTTATTGGCATAAGCCTTGGAGTTGCAGTCCTTATTATTGTTATGTCAGTTATGAATGGATTTAGATCTGAATTAATTGATAAGATAGTTGGCTTTAATGCACATGCAGTTGTCAAAACTTATGACAAACCAATTGTCGCTATGTCAGATAAAGATCTCGCGAAGAGAGTTTTTTCAAATGATGGAGAGGCAGTTATTTTTTATGAGAATAGCACCAAAGGTGTTTTGTTAAAAGGTTACTTGGAAAATGATTTTAAAGAACTTGAAATTTCGAATAATGAAAATTTCTTTGGTTCTAAAAATTTAAATGAAAATACAATTTCTATTGGCAGAGATTTAAGTAACACTTTAGGATTAGATATAGGTGATGAAGTTTCAATTACATCACCTTCGGGTGTTGACACATTGATTGGTTCTTTGCCAAAACAAATGTCTTTCTTAATTATCTCAATTTTTGAGAGTGGATTGTCAGAATATGATGAAAATATTGCTTATATAAATTTAAAATCTTTAGAAGAATTTTTTGATAAAGATATTGATGAAAGGTTTTCTGAATATTATTTTGAAGATCCAAAAAATATTGAAAATTATAAAGAAACTTTAATGCGTCTTTATCCAGATGCTTTTGTATATACTTGGGCCGATATGAATAGTTCATTATTTTCTGCACTAAAAGTAGAGAGAAATGTAATGTTTATTATCCTATCATTAATAATAATTGTTGCTGCTTTTAATATAATTTCTGGATTAACAATTTTAGTAAAAAATAAAACTAGAGATATTGCAATTTTAAAATCTATAGGAGTTTTGAATAAATCTATAATTAAAATATTTTTTTTAGTTGGAGTAACCATAGGAACCTCAGCAACAATTTTTGGAATTTTTTTAGGTGTTACTTTTTCACTTTACATTGAAAACTTTAGACAATTTTTAAGTTCAACTTTTAATATTAGTTTATTTCCTGAAGAAATATATTTTTTAAGTAAAATGCCATCGGAAATAAACATCAATTCTATAGTAATCATAACAATTTGTTCAATATTAATAACAATAATAGTTTCAATCTTTCCAGCTTTCAAAGCTGCAAAAATGGATCCAATAAAATCACTGAAGTATGAATAATTTTTTAGAACTAAACAATATACGAAAAAGTTTTACTATTGAAAAAAAAATTAATGTATTAAGAGGTCTATCTAGAAAATTTAAGCTAGGTAAAATTTACTCAATAATGGGCCCATCTGGTTCAGGAAAATCAACTTTATTAAATTTAATTTCTTTAATTGACAAGCCAACATCTGGTACGGTTAAGTATAATAAAGTTGAGATTAATTTTGATCAAAATGAAAAAAACGATTTATTTAGAGCAAAAAAAATAGGTATTGTTTACCAAGAAAATAACCTTCTTTCTGATTTTACAGCGCTGGAAAATGTTTATTTTGCTTCTTTATCCGTGAATAATGACAAAAAATTAGCAATTTCTAAAGCTGAAAAATTGTTAAAAAAAATTGGACTTTCAAACAGATTAAATCATTTTCCTTCACAACTGTCAGGTGGTGAAGCTCAAAGGGTGGCAATAGCAAGAGCAATTATTAACGATCCCCAAATTATATTAGCTGATGAACCAACTGGTAGTTTAGATATGAATACGGCTAAAGATATTTTTAAACTTTTAAACAATCAAAAAAGATCAGACAGAATAATTATATTTGCAACTCATAATAGATTTTTTGCAAAAAAAGCAGATTACCTTTTGGAGATGAGAGACGGTGGTATAAAATCATCTTATGCCTGAGTCTCAATCTCAAAATTTTAATCACCTAAAAATCCATACTCAATATTCAATTTGTGAAGGAGCAGCTAGAATTGATGATTTGCAAGAATATTCTAAGAAAAATAAAATAAAATCCTTAGGTTTATGTGATACTTCAAATTTATGTGGTGCACTAGAATTCGCTGAAAAGATCTCAAAAACTGGAACTCAACCAATAATCGGAACTCAAATTAATTTTAAAATCGGAGATACAACTGGTTTACTTCCTTTGTTTGCCCTCAATGAAGTTGGATATAAAAATATAATAGAGCTATCGTCTTTTTCGTATTTAAAAAACGATGAATTATCAGACCCGCATGTAGATTTTGAATTATTATTAAATAACTCTGAAGGTGTTGCTGTATTTTCAGGAACTGTTTTTGGTTTGTTTGGTAAATTATTTGATAAAGGAAAGTTTACTGAAATTAATGATCTTTATAGTAAAATTAAAAATACTTTTGATGACAGATTTTATTTAGAGATTCAAAGACATAATGATCTAAATGAAATTGGATTTGAAAAATTTAATTTAAAAAAATCTTTAGATTTAGAAATACCTATTATTGCGACTACTGAAGTTTTTTATTTAGATAAAGAAATGCATGAAGCGCACGATGCTTTAATTTGTATAGGTAACAAGACATATGTAAATGAAAAAAACAGGTTAAGATTGTCTGATCAGCATTACCTAAAAACTAACTCAGAGATGTCAGAATTATTTGCTGACTTACCTGAAGCTTTAGAAAATAATTATAATTTTCCATTAAGATGTAGCTATAGACCATTATTTTCTAACCCAATATTGCCTAATATTAGCAGTGATAAAGATGGAAATGCAGATGAAATTTTAAAAAAAGATTCAACAGAAGGATTAAAAGTCAAATTCAAAGAGATTTTTAATTTAAGCGATGAAGATTTAGAAAATAACAATTCTTATAGAGAATATAAGGACAGGCTTAATCATGAACTTTCTATTATTATAGAAATGAAATATTCTAGTTATTTTCTTATAGTTGCTGATTATATTAAATGGGCTAAAAATAATGATATCCCTGTAGGTCCAGGAAGAGGTTCAGGTGCTGGTTCGTTAGTAGCTTGGTGTTTATCAATTACAGATGTTGATCCAATAAAATTTAATCTTATTTTTGAAAGATTTTTAAATCCAGACAGAATTTCAATGCCAGATTTTGATATAGACTTTTGTGAGGATAAAAGAGATCAAGTTTTTGAGTATTTAACAACAAAATACAAAGATTGCGTGGCTCACATTATAACATTTGGTAAATTAAAAGCCCGAATGGTAATTAGAGACGTTGGAAGAGTTTTGGGTTTAGCTTATGGATTTGTTGACAGCATATCAAAAATGATACCTTTCGATCCGTCTAGACCACAAAATTTAACTCAGTGCATTGCAGGAGAACCAAGATTACAAAAACTTATTAATGATGATCCAAGAGTAAAGAAACTTACTGATTTATCTTTAAAATTAGAAGGTCTTAACAGAAACGTTGCTACGCATGCCGCTGGAGTAGTAATAGCAGATAAAAAACTTACTGAAGTTGTTCCTTTGTATAAAGATATTTCTGCAGATCTATTATTACCATCTACACAATTTGATATGTATTCAGCGGAAAATGCAGGTTTAGTAAAATTCGACTTTCTGGGCTTAAAAACACTTACTGTAATTAACAATACCCAAAAACTTGTAAGAAAAAAAATTAAAGATTTTCATATAGATAAAATTAATTACGAAGATCAAAAAGTTTTTGATCTAATGTCCACAGGTAAAACAGTTGGCTTATTCCAAATTGAAAGTGCAGGTATGAGAGAAGCCTTGATTCAAATGAAGCCAAATCATATTGAAGATATAATTGCATTAGTTGCCCTCTATAGACCAGGACCAATGAGCAATATTCCAACATATAATGATTGCAAACATGGAAAGCAAAAACCAGATTATTTACACCCACTTCTAGAAGATATTTTAAAACCAACCTATGGCGTAATTATTTATCAAGAACAGGTAATGCAGATTGCACAAAAATTGTCAGGATTTACAGCAGGACAAGCTGATCTTTTGAGAAGAGCAATGGGTAAAAAGAAAAGAGCAGAACTTGAAAAACAGAAACAAGGATTTATTGCTGGAGCTGTAAAAAATGGAATAGCAAAAGATGTTGCTGCTGGAATTTTTTTAAAAATTGAACCATTTGCTGAATATGGCTTTAATAAAAGTCATGCTGCTGCTTATGCAATTATTTCTTATCAAACCGCATTTTTAAAAACATATTATCCAAATGAGTTTATTGCAGCTTCAATGACCATGGATATATCTAATCAAAATAAGTTAAGTGAGTTTCATGAAGAATTAAAAAGATTAAATGTTGAAATTGTTCGTCCCAATATAAATGAATGTTTTGCCGACTTTAGAATAATTGACGATAAATTTTATTATGCCTTAGGTGCTATTAAAGCTGTAGGTTTTGAAGCAATATCAAATATCGTAGATGAAAGAATTTTAAATGGCAAATTTGAGTCACTTTATGATTTCATAACTAGAGTAAATCCAAAAGATATAAATAAACTTCAATTAGAAGGTTTAGTTAAGGCAGGTGCCTTTGATAAACTAAACTCAAATAGACAAGCTTTGCACGATTCTATTCCAGCTATGATAGCTAAAAGTAAAAATATATTTGACAATAAATCTACTAATCAGATTGATTTGTTTTCAGAGAATGAAAGTTCTCAGGAAGATATATTAATTAAAATTGAAGATTGGAAATTTGAAGAAAGATTATCTAAAGAATTTGAAGCGATAGGTTTCTTTATTTCAGACCATCCATTAAATCAATTTACAGAGATTTTTAATGATTACAAAATAACAGACTATTCAAGTTTTATTTCAAATGAAGAATTAAAAGACGCGAACATAGCTGCAACACTGCTAAAAGTTCAAGAAAGAAAAACTGCAAAAGGAAATTCTTACGCTGTTTTAAAATTAACAGATTTATCAAGTGTATTTGAACTTTTTATTTTCTCAGATGTTTTAGAATCAAATAGAGAAATTTTGAAAGAGGGTAACTCATTTATTTTAACATTATTTAAAAATATTTCTAATGACGAAAATCGACTTACTAGGACTAATGTCCAAAAAATAGCTTCACTTAAAGATTTATTTAATAGTCCTATAAATGAGGTTTCATTCGAAATTAAATCTAAGTTAGAAATTGAAAAAATATCCAAAATTTTAGGAGGTGATGGTAAAACAATTGTAAATATTAATCTTAATTCTGGAGATAATATTCTTAAATTTAGATTAAAAAATACACGCAAATTAGACAGAAAAGCTCTAAATCTCTTAAGAAATCAAGATATTCAGGCAATAATTAACTAAATAATCACTTGTGAAATATAGCAAATATTTGTAAATACTCTCTAAATTAAATTAACACGCACACAGTTGTTGGTTTTATACCTCCGGTCCTTAATTGGAAATTACTGTGGTGGCTTAACCGGGAAAAAATATGAAAATACCTAACCTTACAATACAACAATTATTAGAAGCAGGCGTTCATCTTGGACACAAAACTTTAAGATGGAATCCAAAAATGAAAAAATACATTTTTGGAAAGAGAGACTCAATTCATATAATAGACTTAACTCAAACTCTTGAGTTGACCAAATTAGCTTTGGAAAAAGTTTATGATACTATTGCAAATAATGGAAAAATTTTATTTGTATCTACTAAAAAACAAGCCTCAGAAGCAATAGCAGAAGTTGCAAAAGAAACCGATCAATACTATGTAAACTATAGGTGGTTAGGAGGCATGCTAACAAATTGGGGAACAATTTCAAATTCAATTAAAAAATTAAAAAAATTAGAAAGTGATTTGGTGGCTGAAAATAGAGGTTTCACTAAAAAAGAACTTTTAAAAATGAGTGTAAAAAAAGATAAACTTCAAAGATCTTTGGGAGGTATAGCTGAAATGAAAAAAGTTCCAGATTTAGTATTTGTTATAGATACAAACTATGAGTCTTTAGCTATAGCTGAATCTGCTAAATTAGGTATACCAATTATTGCCGTTTTAGATAGCAATTCTAATCCAGACAATATTGACTATCCAATTCCAGGTAATGACGATGCAAGAAGAGCTATTGATCTTTATTGTAATTTGATCAAAGAAACAATTAATAGTGCCAAAAGTTCAACACAGTCAGTGGATGCAATAAAAGATAAAGCAAAAGATAATGTTGCTAAGGATAAAACCAAAACTATCCAAGAGTTAGACAGAGAAAAATTAGAGAAAAAATTTTCTAAAGAAAATAAGGAGAAACTAAACTAATGAGTGACATTGAAAAGATAAAAAAATTAAGAGAATTATCTGGAGCTGGTTTTAAAGATTGTAACTTAGCCATAAAAGAGTCAAACGGAGATATTGATAAAGCAATTGAAATTTTAAGAGTAAAAGGTATTTCAAAAGCTTCAAAAAAAATGTCTAGAGATGCAAAGGAGGGCGTTGTTGTAGTTAGTGGAAACGACGTGAAGACATCAGTGATTGAGGTAAATTGTGAAACTGATTTTGTTGCGAAAAATGATGATTTTATAAATTTCGTTAAAGAATTAAGCGAATTAAATAACGAAAATAATTCTAATATTAAAGAATTAAAATCAGCCAAAATGAAAAACAATCAAACTGTTGATGAAAATTTAGTTGCCTTAATTGCAAAAATAGGTGAAAAAATTACAATTGGAAAAGTTAAAACAATACAAAATTCTGATGGATTAAATAATCACTATCTTCACACAGTTATAAAGGATAATGTAGCAAAATTAGCTGTTATGGTTTCATTAAATACAAAGAATAATTCTGAGGTTGTTAAAACTTTTGGTAAGCAATTATCAATGCATATTGCAGCGTCTAATCCATTAGCTTTAGAATCTAACTCTATAGATCAGAAAATTATTGATAAAGAACAAGAGTTAGTTGCTGAAGAATTAAAAAACTCAGGAAAATCAGATGATATTGCAAAAAAGATTAGCTTAGGTAAAATGAACAAATTTAAAGAGGAAAATGCCCTTTTAACACAAGCTTGGGTAATGGAGCCTAAAAAAAAAGTACAGGATGTGTTAAAAGAACTTTCTATAACTGATTTAAAAATTAAAGAATTTTATAGAATAAAGATCGGAGAATAAATGTTTGATGAGAAATCATACAGCCTTAAAATGGATAAAGCCATTGAGGTTTTCTCAAAAGAATTATCCTCATTAAGAACAGGTAGAGCTAATGCGTCAATGTTAGATTTAATAAAAGTTGATGTATATGGTCAGCAAATGCCTATTAATCAAATAGGAAGTATTACGACACCTGAACCTAGAATGATTAATATTCAGGTTTGGGATGTAAATAATATCCCTCTAATTGATGCCGCAATTAAAAAATCAGACTTAGGATTAAACCCACAAATTGATGGGCAGTTAATAAGACTGCCTGTGCCAGAGCTTAACGAGGAAAGAAGAACAGAACTTAAAAAATTAATTAAATCTATTGGTGAAAAATGCAAAGTTTCAATCAGAAATATAAGAAGAGAAGCCAATGAAGATTTAAAGAAACTTTTAAAAGATAAAAAAATTGGTGAGGATGATGAAAAAGCTTTTGAAAAAAAAGTTCAAACTATAACAGATAACCACATCAAAACAGTGGATGATAAAGTTTCTTCTAAAGAAAAAGAAATAATGACTATATGAACCGTCTAAATCATGTAGCCATTATCATGGATGGTAATGGAAGATGGGGAATTAAGTATAAAAATTCAAGAAATGCAGGTCACAAAGAAGGTTTAAAAACTGTAGAAAAAATAATTAAAGAAACAATTAAAAAAAAAATAAAATTTTTAACTTTATTTGCATTTTCAACTGAAAATTGGAAAAGGCCTAAAAAAGAAATAAATTATTTGTTTAATTTATTAGAAAATTTTTTAACAAATAGAATTAAAGATCTTCATAAACAAAATATAAAACTTAAGATTTTAGGATCTAAAAAGTTTTCAAAAAAATTAAATAAACTTTTAAGTAATTCTGAAAAAAAGACATCAAAAAATACAAAGTTACAAATTAATCTTGCATTAAATTATGGTTCAAAATCTGAATTAATTGGAGCTTTTAAAAAAATACAAATAAGTAAATGTCAGATAAATGAAAAAAATATAGGTAGATATTTACAGACTAAAAATATTCCAGACCCAGATTTATTGATTAGGACTGGAAATACAAAAAGATTAAGCAATTTTTTGCTATGGCAACTTGCTTACTCAGAAATTTTTTTTGAAAAAAAATTGTGGCCTGCTTTTAATGAAAAAGATTTTCATAGAATAATTAAAGAATATAAGAATATAAAAAGAAATTTTGGAAGAATATGATAAACAGAGAATTACAAAAAAGAATATTAAGTTCAATTATTTTAATACCAATATCAATTTTTTTTATATTTCAGGGATCAGTTTTTTTTGCTTTTTTTCTAAGTATTTTTTTTTTAATTGTTTCATATGAATGGATAAAAATGAATAAAAATGATATTCTTAAAATTATAGGAATACTTTTTATTTGTTTTTCGTTCTACTTGGCGTATCTGTTAAGAGAAAAATTTTCAATTGGAATATTTTCTTTGATTTTAATTATCTGTATTTTTACTGATTTAGGTGGATACATATTTGGCAAAATATTTAAAGGACCAAAGTTAATTAAAATTAGTCCAAAAAAGACATATGCAGGAGCTATTGGAGGTTTTATCTTATCCTTATCTGCAGCAATCGTTTATATAAAATCATCAACTATAGGCACTGTCACATATTTAAATTTATCAATATGGATATCTAATAATCCATTATTAGATAATATATTTTATTTATTTGTTTTAATTATTTCTTTTATTAGTCAATGTGGTGACCTCATAATTTCTTACTTTAAAAGATTGGCTAATATCAAAGATACTGGAAGTTTATTACCAGGTCACGGAGGTTTATTAGATAGAGTAGATGGAATTATTTTTGCAATACCTGTATCTTATTTACTTCTTATTTATTTAAAATAATGAAAAAAAAAATAGCAATATTAGGTTCTACAGGCTCTATTGGAAAAACTTTAATAAATATAATTAAAAAAGATAAAAAAAATTTTGAAATAGTCTTACTTTCTGCTGAAAACAATTATAAAGAGTTATTGAAACAAGCTAAATATTTTAAAGTTAAAAATTTAATTATTACAAATCAACATAGTTACTTAAAAATTAAAAGAGATAAGTATACAAAAAATATTCAAACATTTAATACCTTTGACAGTTTTAAAAAAATTTTTAAGACAAAAATGGATTATACAATGAGTTCAATTACAGGAATTCAAGGGCTTAAACCAACAATAGATATAATCAAATATAGTAAAAAAATTGCTATAGCCAATAAAGAGTCAATAATATGTGGATGGAATTTAATCGAAAAAAATTTAAATAAGTACAAAACACATTTTGTGCCTGTTGATTCTGAACATTTTTCAATTTGGTATGCGTTAAGAAATATTAATAAAGATCTTATAGATAAGATTTATTTAACAGCGTCTGGAGGACCCTTTTTAAACAAACCATTAAATAAATTAAAAAATGCAAATATCAAACAAGCAATAAATCATCCAAATTGGAAAATGGGTAAAAAAATTTCAATAGATTCTGCAACTATGATGAATAAAGTTTTTGAAATTATTGAAGCAAAAAAAATCTTTAAAATATCATATAAAAAATTATCAATATTAGTTCATCCAAAATCTTATGTTCATGCAATTATTAAATTTAGAAATGGTTTAACCAAATTAGTAGTTCATGATACAGACATGAAGATACCAATTGCTAATTCTTTGTATTCCTCATCAAGATTTTTAAAATCAAAAAATCTTGATTTAAAAGTTTTGAATAATTTAGATTTTAGAGAAATTAATGTTAAAAGATTTCCTATAACTAAAATTCTAAATATTCTACCAGAAAAATCTTCTTTATTTGAGAATGTAATTGTTTCATCAAATGATAAATTAGTAGAACTTTTCTTAAAAAAAATTATTAAATTTACTGATATTGAAAAAATTTTATTTCGAACACTTAACATCAATGAATTTAAAAAATTAAAGTCTAAGAAGCCAAATAATGTTAAAGAAATAATTAATTTAGATAAAATAGTTCATTCAAAAATTAATAAAATAGTATATAAATTATAGTTTCTAATGGTCAAAATTTTCTCAATTTTATTGTTAATTATAGCAACTTCTTCATTTGCCGAAGAAATTAAAAAAATTGAAGTTTCAGGAAATAAAAGAATTTCCAACAATACAATAATAATGTTTTCTGATGTTCTAGTTGGTGATGATATTCAAACTAATGACACAAATATAATTTTAAAAAAACTTTATGAAACTAATTTTTTTAAAGACGTTAAAGTGAGATTTAATAAAAATGAGCTTAAAATTATTGTTAATGAATTTCCAATGGTACAAAATGTGCAAATTGATGGATTAAAATCAAATAAAATTAAAGATAAATTAAACGAAAATATTAAATTTAAAGAGAGATCTTCGTTTAACGAAATATATTTAAATGAAGATAAAAATAAATTAGCACAAACATTAAAAGACTTAGGCTATTATTTTTCTGACATACAAATTTTGATTGAAGATTTACCAGATAATAAAGTTAATATTACATACCAAATTGATTTAGGAGAAAAGTCAAAAATAAGAAAAATAACTTTTTTAGGAAAAAAAATTTATAAAGATAAGAAATTAAAAAGTATTATCCTAAGTGAAGAATATAAATTTTGGAAAATAATATCTGGTAAAAAATATTTAAATGAGTCTCTCATTGCTTACGACAAAAATTTACTTAAAAATTTTTATTTAAACAAAGGATATTATAATGTTGAAATTAATTCGTCATTTTCAAAATTATTAGAAAATAATGAATTTGAGTTAATATATAATATAGATTCAGGATCTAAAATTTTTTTTAATGATTTCCAATTAAATCTACCGGTAGATTTTGAAAATGAAAACTATAAAGAAATAAATAAGCTTTTTAGAGAGTTAAAAGGCAAACATTATTCTCTATACAATGTAGAAAAAATTTTAAATAAAATAGAGACAATCACTGTCGAGCAGCAATACGAATCAGTTGATGCAAAAATTGAGGAAGATATCTTAGAAGATAAAATTGATATAACTTTTAATATATCAGAATCTCCAAAATCATTTGTAAAGAAAATTAATATATTTGGAAATAATGTAACAGATGAAACTGTTATAAGAAACCAAGTGATGATCGATGAAGGGGACCCTTTTAATGATATTTTATATACAAAATCAATAAATAATATTAAATCACTAAATTTTTTTAGAGAAGTGGATAGTGAAGTAATTGAAAATAAAGATGAAAATACAAAAACTATAAATATATCAATTGAAGAAAAACCCACGGGAGAAATTTTTGCCGGTGCAGGAACAGGAACCTCTGGAACGACAGTATCTTTTGGTGTTAGAGAAAATAACTATCTTGGGAAAGGTATATTGTTAGATACTAATGCAAATATTTCAACCGAGTCTGTTAGAGGGAAATTTACAGTACAAAATCCAAATTATAAAAATTCTGATAAAAGTGTTAATTTAAGTATTGAAGCATCAGAATTTGATAGACTAGCAGGGCAAGGTTATAAATCGCAGAAAACTGGTTTTTCTACTGGTACTAAATTTGAATATTACGACAATTTATTTGTTGGAATTTCAATAGAGAATTTTGCTGAAAAAGTTACTGTTACTGATACAGCTTCATCAAAACAAAAAAAAAATGCAGGAAATTTCTTTGATAGTTTTTTAGGTTTAGATTTTAATTATGATAAGAGAAATCAAAAATTTGCTACAACAAGCGGTTTTTTTAGCAATTATTCTGTAGATTTACCTTTGCTTAGTGAAACTGGAACTTTAAAAAATACTTACAGTTATAAAATATTTTCTGAACTATATGAAAACAACATATCTACAGCTTCAATTTTAATCAAAACTTCTTTTTCCGTCACAGACGAAGATATAAAGCTATCTGAAAGATTATTTATACCAGGAAGTAGATTAAGAGGATTTGAAAGAGGAAAAGTTGGACCAAAAGATGGTTCAGACTTTATTGGTGGAAATTATCTAACAGCAATAAATTTTACTTCATCAATACCAAAACTTTTTGAAAATTCTCAAACTTTAGATTTTGTTGCTTTTTTTGATGCAGCTAATGTCTGGGGAGTTGATTACGATGATTCTATTGATGAAAAAAATGAGATTAGAAGTTCAATTGGAATAGGCTTAAACTGGCTAACACCAATTGGTCCTCTTAGTTTTTCTTATGCAGAACCAATTACAAAAAATGAAAGTGATATTTTAGAAAGATTTAGATTTAATTTGGGAACTACTTTTTAATGAAACAAGTTAAATTATTTTTTTTCTTAATATTAATTATTTTTTTGTCTTTCAAAAATTCGTATAGTAAAGACTCGATAGCAATATTAGATTTAGATGGCTTATTGGAAAAAACTATTTCTGGTAAAAAAATTATCAATGAATTAAATATAATTAATCAACAAAATTTGAGTTCTTTGCAAGATATAGAAAATAAAATAAAGTTAGATCGAGATAATATTAGTAAACAAAAAAATATTCTCTCAGATGAGCAATTAAATGAAAAATTAAACGATCTAAATAAAGATATTCAAAACTTTCAAAAAAAAAAAAATAAATTGATAAACGAATTTAATTTAGAAAAGAAAAAAAAATTAGACGATTTTTTTAAAAAAATTATACCTGAGATAGAAAAATATATTGATGAAAATAAAATAAATGTTGTGATTGATAAAAAAAATATATTTATTGCAAATATAGAAAATAATATTACAGAGGATATAATTAGAATAATTGATGAAAAGATAAAATGAGTGAAAAATTAAATAAGGATCAAATTAAGAAACTTCTTCCACATAGAGAGCCAATGTTGCTTATAGACGAACTTATAAACATAAAAAAACTATCATCAGCTACTGGTATACTAAATCTTACAAAAGATAGTCCTTTTGTCCAAGGACACTTCCCTGATCAACCAGTTATGCCTGGTGTTTTAATTGTAGAGGCTTTTGGACAAACTGCAGCCGCTTTGACTGCGCACGGGATTGATAAAGAGACATATGAAAATAAACTTGTTTATCTTATGAGTGTAGAAAAAGCCAGATTTAGAAACCCAGTTATACCAAATTGCAAGTTGGAGTTAAAAATTGAATCAATTAGATCTCACGGTCGTGTATGGAAATATAAAGGTGAAGCATTTGTTGATAGTAAAAAAATGGCCGATGCTCAATGGTCAGCTACAATTGTAGAAAGAAAATAATTAGTAATATTTATTGATAAGTATTCATCAATTGTTTTGATAAAAAACAATTAATGAATAATCCATTTTTTGAAAATAAAGGACCATTTAATATTAATGAAATTTTAGATAAAATTAATACTTATAGCAAGATAAAGCACTTAAATAAAAATGTGTCAGATGTTAAAGATTTAGTTAATGCAACAAATAAAGATATTACTTTTTTTCATTCTAAAAAATATGAGTCTGTTGCAGCAGACACTAAGGCTTTATATTGTATAACCACAAAACAATTATCTGGTGTGTTGCCAAAAAACTGTGAACCAATTGAAGTTAATAATGTTCTTGTTTCAACTGCAATGATTACTGGAATGTTTTATCCAGATTCAGTAACAGATGATTTTGATTCTCAAACTTTAAATATTGAAAAAACCTCTTTTAATAATTCTGTAAGTCATGGCCAAAATATATTGTTAGGAAAAAATGTTAAAATTGGATCTAACTGTTCAATAGGGCATAATACAATTATTGAAAGCAATGTAGTTGTTGGCGATAATTGCTCAATAGGATCCAACGTTATTATAAGGAATACTTTAATTAAAGACAATGTGTCAATATTAGACGGATGTGTTATTGGAAAAAAAGGTTTTGGTTTTTTTCCTAATAAAAATAAAAATATCAGATATCCTCATATCGGCATTGTAATTATTGAGGATAATTGTGAAATTGGTTGTGGCTCAACTATTGATAGAGGTTCTTTGTCAAATACAATTATCGGTAAAAATACTTTTATAGATAATCAAGTTCATATTGCTCATAATAACAAGATAGGTGAAAACTGTATTATTGCTGGACAAGTAGGTTTTGCTGGAAGTTCCACATTAGGAAATAATGTTATGATAGGTGGTCAAGCAGGAATTTCAGGACATTTAAAAGTAGGAAATAATGTCAAAATAGGCGGTGGTTCAGGAGTTATAAAAAGCATTCCTGATAACACTAAAGTGATGGGTTACCCTTCGAAAGATTTAAAAAAATTTATCAAGGAAAATAAGTGATACATAAAACTGCAATAATTGATCCAGAAGCAAAAATAGCTTCAAACGTTGAAATTGGTCCTTATTGTGTGATTGGTCCTGATGTTGAAATTGGTGATAATACAATTATTCAATCACACGTAAATATCTCGTGTAATGTTGTTATTGGAAAAAGAAATAAAATCTATCCTTTTGTATCCATTAACGAACCACAAGACCTAAAGTATAGTGGTGAACGTACAAATTTAATAATAGGTGACAACAATATAATTAGAGAATACGCAACCATTAATCCAGGTACAAAAGGTGGAGGAGGCAAAACTGTAGTTGGAAATAATTGTTTATTAATGATTTCGTCTCATATTGCTCACGATTGCCAAGTAGGAAATAACGTAATAATCGCAAACAATGTTCCTTTAGGCGGACATGCAATCATTGAAGATAATGTTATAATTGGTGGTAATTCTGCGGTTCAACAATTTACTAGAATTGGTAAAATGGCTATGATCGGGGGTATGACGGGAGTTTTACATGATGTAATACCTTATGGATTATCAACAGGAAATAGAAATTTATTAAATGGATTAAATTTGATTGGTTTAAGAAGAGCAAAATTTGATAATAAAGATATATTAGGACTTGCCGAGGCTTATAAAGTGATCTTTGCTACAAAAAATATCAATGAAAATATAAGCAAATTAAATGATTCATTTAAAGAGAATCCTTTAGTCAAAAATGTAATTGATTTTATAACAAAAGATAAAAAAAGATCTATTTGTACTCCATTTTCATAATATGATAGGATTAATTTTTGGCGATACTGATTTTCCAAATAAAATTCTTAAAACTATCAAAAAAAAGAAATTAAAATATTTAATAATCGATTTATCAAAATTAAAAAAATTTAAAAAAAATAAAAAATCTTATTCTGTCTCAATAGGTCAATTTGGTAAAATTATTAATATATTAAAAGAAAATAATTGTAAGAATGTTTTATTTGCAGGAAAAGTAAATAAACCAAATTTTTCTAGATTGAAATTAGATTTTAAAGGAATTTATTATATGCCGAGAATTATTAAAGCCTCTAAGCTCGGAGATGCTGCTATACTTAAAGAAATTATTAAAATATTAG
Organism: uncultured Pelagibacteraceae bacterium; assembly: GCA_902635665.1. Lineage (GTDB taxonomy): Bacteria > Pseudomonadota > Alphaproteobacteria > Pelagibacterales > Pelagibacteraceae > Pelagibacter. The sequence goes on along the minus strand of CACPOX010000008.1, from coordinate 22,734 downwards.
CTCAAAACAAGATTAAAACTGAAAATTCACTAATATTTAATCCTGAGCTATCCTTAAAGAAGGGTAATTTTTCAAAGATTAAACCAAACAAGAAAGATAAATCAGATATTAAAAAAGCAATAAAAACATTAAATAATTTAAGACAATATAATTTTAGTCAAGGGGTTGTTGTTAGAAATGAAAAAGTAGTTTCTATTGAAGGAAAAGGTGGAACTAAAAAAATGCTTGAAAAAAGTAGAAGCAAAAAATTTAGAAATCATGGTGTTTTAGTAAAGCTCCCTAAAAAGAAACAAGATCTTAGAATTGATTTACCTACTATTGGATTAAAGACTTTAAAACAAAGTAAAACTGCTGGATTGAAAGGGATTGTTGTTAAAAATAAACAACATGTTTTTTTAGATAAAAGCAAATGTATTAACTTTGCTAATAAAAATAAGATGTTTATCTCAGTAAAATGAAAAAGATTTTTATACTAACTGGTGAACCATCTGGAGATAAGCTTGCCTCTAAAGTAATATCTAAACTTAAAAAAAATGATCCTAATATTGAGTATTCATGTGTTGGTGGAACACATTTAAATTCATTAGGCATAAAATCTATTTTTGATCTTAGAGAAATTACTTATATCGGTTTTACAAGTGTTTTGTTAAATATTTTTAAAATAAAGAATAAAATAAACAAAACTGTAGAAGAGATAATAAAATTTAATCCTGATATTTTATTTAGTGTAGATAGTCCTGATTTCACATTAAGAGTTGCTGAAAAAGTTAAACAATTAAATAATGGGATCAAGACAGTCCATTATGTAGCACCTCAGGTATGGGTATGGCGAGAGGGCAGAGTAAAAAAATTTAAAAAGTTTTTAGACCACATTTTATTGTTATTTGATTTTGAAAAAAAATATTTTGATAAAGAAAGTATTCCAAATACATTTGTTGGTCATCCATTATTAGAACAAGAAACAAAAAATAGAATAGATTTATCTAGTATTGTATCAAAAGATAAAAAAATTATTTCTCTATTTTGTGGTAGCAGATCATCTGAAGTAAATTTACTATTACCAATCTTGATTGAATTTATAAATCTAATGAATACAAAATTTAATAATTTTACTTTTGTTTTTCATGCCACTGATGAAAATAAAAATTTAATTAATGTGAAAATTAATAATACTAATTTAGAAAATATTGAAGTTATTTCTGATGAAAATATAAAAAAACAAATATTAGATAATTCTATTTTTGCAGTTTCAAAATCTGGAACAATATCTCTTGAAATTTGTAATTCAAAAGTTCCTTCTATAATTATCTATAAAATGAATTTTTTGAATTTTTTGATTGTCAAAATGTTAGTAAAAATTAAATTTGCCAACATAATCAATATTATTAATAACAAAGAAATTATTCCAGAATTAATACAAAAGGAGTGTAACGCTAAAGAGATATACAATTCCGTTGTTTACTTTTTAAAAAATCCAGAATTAATGAAAAAACAAATTAGAGATTGTGAAGAAACTTTAACTAAAATTAGATCAAAAAGTTCATCTTCAGATGAAGCAGCTTCAGTATTAACCAAGTTTCTTATTAGTTAGTCTCTTTGTTACTTCCTCTTTTCCTAGAGAAATAATTATATCATATATTCCAGGTCCAAATTTACTACCTGTTAAAGCTATCCTTAAAGGCTGTCCAACACCTTTAAAATTTGTATCGTTTGATTTAATTATTTCATTTACTATTGGCTCTAATACTTCTTTGCTTAATTTATCAACGGTAGCAAATTGAGTAGCGAAATCAGAAATGACTTTTTTAGCTTTATCATCAATTAGCTTAATATCGTCGTGATTAAATTTTACCTCATCAACCATAATATATTGAGCATTATTAAATATATCTTCTAAAGTTTTTGCCTTATTCTTTAAGAAAGTTAGAGATTTTTTGATCTTATCTTTTTTATCTAACTTAATTTCACTCTTATATAATTTACAGTATTCAGTTAGTTGATTGAGTAAATCATTTTCATCAATGTTTTTAATGTAATGCTCATTCATTGATAAAATTCTACTCATATCTAACTTAGATGGTGATTTTCCTATACCTTCAATGTTGAAGTTCTTAATACTCTCATCTAGAGTAAATATTTCCTTATCCTCAAAAGACCAACCTAATCTCAATAAATAATTCCTCAATGCATCAGGCATTATGCCAATTTTAGAATAATCATCTAATGTTGATGCATTATCTCTCTTTGATAATTTTTTACCTTCTATCGTATGAATAAGGGGTATATGTGCAAACCTTGGTAAATCCCAGTTCATTGCTTCATAAATTTGCATTTGTTTGAATGTATTAATTTTATGATCATCTCCTCTAATTATGTGTGTCATTTTCATTTGGTGATCATCTACAGTGGCAGATAAATTATATGTTGGTGTGCCATCATTTCTTAAGATTATAAAATCTTCAATTGTATTATTTTCAATTTCAACATCACCTTGAACCAAATCTTTAAGTATTGTTGATCCTTCTATTTTGCTTTTAAATCTTATTACTGGTTTTATATTTTCAGGAGCATCAGATTCTGGTATATCTCTCCATTTTCTATTGTAGATATAAGGAAGTTTTTTTTGTCTAGCTCTTTTTTTTTGCTCTTCTATTTCTTCAGGAGAGCAATAACATCTATAGGCATTACCATTTTTAATTAATTCATTTGCAACTTTAATATGATCATTTATTTTACTTGATTGAATATATTCATCCCCATCATGCTCAATACCAAGCCATTTTAAAGAATTAATAATCTGTATTTTATGTTCTTCTTTAGATCTTTCTTTATCAGTATCTTCAATTCTTAAGTGAAAAGTTCCTTTTTGATTTTTAGAGAACAACCAATTAAATAAGGCAGTTCTAACCCCTCCAATATGAAGGGCACCTGTAGGAGACGGCGCAAAACGTGTTGCTACTTTTGACATCAATGTTGTTTAGACTATTTTTCTAGAAGTTTCTATATAAAGATACTAAAACTCCTTGAACTTTTACTCTATCAGGTCCAAAAATCTTAGTTTCATAGTTTCTATTAGCACTTTCAAGGGCTACAACTTTGCCTTTTTTTCGAATTCTTTTTAACATAGCCTCATGCTCATCAATTAAAGCAACAACAATTTTACCATTATCAGCAGTGTCGGTTCTTTTTATAATAACCGTATCACCCTCATGAATACCCGCATCTATCATAGAGTCTCCTTGAACTTTTAATCCAAAGTAATCTCCATTTTTTTCTAAGTTATTAGGTAGTGGAATTCTCGAAACCTCATTTTGTATTGCTTCAACGGGTGTTCCCGCAGCAATTTTGCCAAGAACAGGAACTTCAACTTCATCAGAATTAGTTTGTTCTTCATCTAATCCACCTTTAATTACACTTGGTGAAAAGCTATTATAAATATCATTTGCAGAAGCGGTCTCTGGTAATTTAATTACTTCTAAAGCCCTTGCTTTGTGAGCTAATCTTTTAATAAAACCTCTTTCCTCTAAAGCACTAATCAATCTATGAATACCTGATTTAGATTTTAAATTAAGAGACTGTTTCATCTCTTCATATGAAGGAGACACACCTGAACTTCTCAACTTCTTGTTGATAAATAAAAGTAGGTTTTTTTGTTTTTTTGTTAGCATAAGAACAAATATCGTACAAACAATGTTCTATAAAAGTTCTTTTAAATTAACAATACTAAAAAAAACAAGTAAAATAGGGCTTTATTTGACTATAAAATAGAAAAAATAGAATTTTTATCCAAATTTTTCAAAAGTGATTCACCAATCAAAAAAGTGTTAATTGATGTTTTATTATTTAGTTCTAACAACTCTTCTTTATTTTTAATTCCGCTTTCAGATATTAAAGGGCCTTTGTGGTTTTTTACAACATTATAAATATCATAAGTTGTATTTATATCAGTTTTAAGTGTTTTTAAATTTCTATTGTTTATTCCAATTAATGCATCTTTAAAATTTAATGCTTTTTTTGCTTCTTCCACTGTATGAACTTCAACTATAACAGACATATTATATCTCAAAGCTTCATTATATAATTCGGATGCAAGGTTATCTGAAACTCCAGCCAAAATAATTAAAATAGCATCTGCGCCATAGCTTTTTGCCAAAGGTACTTGAAATTTATCGATAAAAAAATCTTTACACAATACAGGTAAATTAATTTTATCTTTTATTTTACTGATGTGAATTAAATTTCCTAAAAAATAATCTTCTTCAGTTAAAACTGAAAGACAAGTGGCTTTATTATTTAAATAAATTTTAGCAATATCTACTGGGTTATAATCGTCAATTATTATACCAGCTGATGGACTTGCTTTTTTAATTTCAGCAATAATTGAAGTTTTATTATTTTTTATATTATTTTCTATTTTCTCTTTAAAATTAATATAGCTGTTGTTTTTATCAATTAATTCATCCAAAGTTTTAAGATCTAAAGATTTTTTTAATTTATTAACTTTTTCAATTTTTTTTTTAATGATATTTTGAAGTACGTTTTTAGACATTTTGAATTTTTTCTAGATATGAAAAAGTTTTTCCAGAAAGGATAAATTCTCTTGTGTGGTTATAAGCTTCAGAAAAGTCAGAAAATTTTTCTCCAACAATCAAACCTGCTGCAGCATTTAAACAAACTGCTTTTGAAAAATCACTATCTTCACCTTTAAATATTTCAATCATCTTATCAGCATTGAATTTTGCATCATCACCCACTAAATTTTTAAAATTATCTGCATTAACCCCTAAAGCATTTGGGTCAATTTTTATTTCAGATATTTGACCATCTTTTAATTGAATAACATTAGTGTTTGCATATGGAGATATTTCGTCCAACCCATCTTCACTATTCACTATCCAAGCAAATTTTAAATTTAAATTTTTAAGTCCTTCTGCAAAAATTTTTAATAATTTTTTATCAAAAACACCTACAACTTGTCTCTCTACAAGAGCTGGATTACTTAATGGACCAATCATATTAAAAATGGTTCTTTTTCCAATTTTCTTTCTTACAGGTCCTACAAATCTCATTGCACTATGATAATTTGGTGCAAACATAAAACCAAAATTATTGGAATTAATTTCTTTTTCAATATCCACAGGATCTAAATCAATTTTAATTTTAAGAGCTTCTAAAACATCACCTGATCCACATTTTGAAGAAACAGCTTTATTGCCATGCTTAGCAACTTTTGTACCCATGCTGGCTAAAAGTAGGGCAGAGGCAGTTGAAATATTCAGAGTATTCATACCATCACCGCCAGTACCACAAGTATCTACACAATCACTCACATTCACTCGTTTTGATTTCTCTCTTAGAACAAAAACCCCACCAGCTATTTCATCTGAAACTTCACCTTTTTCAGATAGCAAAGTTAAAAAACTAAAAATTTCATCATCACTCGCTTTTCCAGTCATTAGTATTTCAAAAGCCTTTTTACTTTCTTCAAATGTTAAATCTTGTTTATTTTTTAGTTTTTTTAAAATTTGATCCATAAATTTAATTGTTGATAAAGTTTTTAAGAATTTTCATTCCAAACTTAGTTTTAATACTTTCAGGATGGAATTGTACACCATGAATATTAAATTTTTTATGTTGAACACCCATAATGACCCCATCTTCTGTCTCTGCAGTAATCTCTAGGTCTTTAGATAATGTTTTTTTATTAATTACCAAACTATGATATCTGGTAGCTTCAAAAGTACTTGGAAGATTTTTAAGAATTCCAATTTTTTTAGATTTTATTTTGCTTGTTTTTCCATGCATTAGTTTTTTAGCTTGGATAATTTTCGACCCAAAAACTTGACCTATAATTTGATGACCTAAACAAACTCCTAAAAAAGGTAATTCCTTATGTAAAGATTTTAAAATATTAATACAGTTTCCAGATTGATTTGGGTTGCCTGGCCCGGGTGAAATAACAATTTTATCATATTTCTTTTTAAGGATTTCTTTAGAAGTAATTTTATCATTTCTAACAACATCAACTTTTGCATTTAATGAGGAAATATAGTGATATAAATTAAAAGTAAAACTATCGTAATTATCTATTAATAATATTTTCATTATCTTAAAGCGTTAATCAAAGCTTTAGCTTTATTAACTGTTTCCTCGTATTCATTTTTTGGTTTACTATCTGCAACTATACCTGCGCCAGCCTGAACATAGAATTTTTTATTTTTTACAACAGCAGTTCTTAAAGCTATACAAGTATCAAATTCACCATTTGCAGAAAAATATCCAATTCCACCAGCATAAACTTTCCTTTTTGATGTTTCTAATTCATCTATAATTTCCATAGCTCTGATTTTTGGAGCTCCAGAAACAGTACCTGCTGGAAATCCAGCTAAGAGCGATCTAAATTTTGAAAATTTTTTATTATATTCCCCAACTACATTTGAAACTATATGCATAACATGAGAATATCTCTCAATAATGAAGCTTTCTGTAACTTTTACTGAATTTATCTTTGAGACTTTACCAGCATCATTTCTACCCAAATCAAGTAACATCAAATGCTCTGAAAGTTCTTTTTTATCTTTAAGTAGGTCTCTTTCATAAAAAAGATCTTCTTTTTTACTTTTACCCCTTGGTCTAGTTCCTGCAATTGGTCTTACAGTAATTTTATTATTTCTAAGTCTCACAAGTATTTCAGGACTTGCACCAATTATTTGAAAATCCTCAAAATTGAAGAAAAACATAAAAGGAGAGGGGTTTGTTACTCTAAGTTTTTTGTAAATATCTAATGGTTTTTTTGTTAATTTTGCCTCAAATCTTTGGCTTAAAACAACCTGAAAAATATCTCCTAATTTTATATATTTTTTTGCCTTATTAACTATTGATAAAAATTTATTTTTTGAAGTGTTAGATTTCACTTTTATTTTTTTTGATTTTTGAATTATTTTTTTATCAATATTTTTAATCGATGACTGAATGAGTAATTTAAATAATTCAGATTTTATTTCCTCAAATTTACTTTTGTAATTTATAATTTTCTCATCATTAAAAATATTTGAAATAAAAAATATTTCTTTTTTTAAATTGTCGTGAATTACTAGTGTTCTTGGACGTAAAAGTCTAACGTCAGGTAGATTGAGATCATTTTTACAACTATTGGGAATTTTTTCTATGTACCTAATAGAATCGTATGAAAAATAACCAGAAATTAATGAACAAATTTTAGGTAAATTTTTTGGTGTATCAAATTTGAAATCTTCTATAATTTTTTCAATTAAATTTTCAGGTTTATCCTTTAGCTTAATTTTTTTATTTTTTTGAATTAAATATGAGTTATTGTTATTAAATTCCCAAATTTTATCAGGATTTTTACCAAATATCGTGTATCTGCCTTTGATTTTACCTTTTTCTACAGATTCAAATATAAAACTATTTTTTTCTTCTAGAAAATTATCTATTAAATTTAATACCTCTTCATCATTTTTTACTTTTTTTGAAGTGAATACGATTTGATTTTTTTTGCTTCTGTGTCGAAACTTGAAATCTTTGAAGCTTCGATTAATTATCATTTGAAATAATTTTTAACTCTATCAATAGTTTTTTGATTTAACTGTACTTCATATTTGTTTATTAACAATTGATCGTAAGCAGCTAAAATACTTTTTCTAGTGTTTGTAAACTCGGTATTTACAAAATTCATATAATCTTCATCCTCTTTATTAAATAGATTTTTACTAGAACCAGTTATTTTTACTAAATAAATTTTATTTTCACTGTTATTAACCAAAGCAAAAGAGTTAATTGGTAATGCAAAAAGCATTTTTACTGAGTTAATCTCAAAAAGTTTGTTGTCATTTACTGAGTTTATAAAGCCGTATTCTTTACCATAACCAACTAATTCATTAAATTTTGTATTATTAAATTTTTTATTCTGGATTTCCTCAATAATTTTTCTATTAAAATCAAATTTACCTTTTTGGTATACTAATTCTCTCACTTCAGAATTTATTTTTTCATCAGTCAAATCTGGAGCTCTATCATATTCTTTTTCAATATTATAAAGTAAAAAATTATCTCCACTTTCAATTAAATCTATCTTTGATGATTTTTTTGAGTAAATTAAATTCTCATTTACTTTTTCATCACCATCAGGACTAAATTCGTTAACCTCAATAATATCAATGTCTAAATTATCTATTAAAGAATTAAACGTATTACCTTGAGAGATTTGATTTTCAATTTTGTCTATTTCATCAAAGAAGTCTTGATTAAACTCCTCTACACCAATTAAATTTTTTGGATTTAAGATTACGTATTTAAAGTCAATATATTCTCTTTTTAATTGATCCTTGTTCTCCTCTATAAATTTTTGAATATCTGCCTGAGTATAATTCTCTTTAATTTTGTAAAGATTTTCCATATCAAAATACTCAATCTCTAAAGTTTTGTTATTTTCCTCAAATTTTTTATCTATTAAAAAATTTGGTGTGATTGTGCCCGCGCCAATAAAATCAAACAAATGTTTCTGTAATTCTCTATTTTTTAATTGTAATTCAAACATTTGAGCTGACATATTATTTGAAAGTAAAAATTTTTCGTATTTTATTCTTTGGAAAACCCCTCTATCATTTTGAAAGTTTTTATTTTCTTTGATTTTTTTTAAAATTGTTCTTTCGTTTATTGAAATATCAAAATCTTTAACCTCTAAATCGATTAGTGTTGTTGATATTAAACCAGATAAAAGTTCTTCAATAATATTATTATCCAGGTTGTTTCTAATTGCATCTGCTGAAATCCCACTTTGATTTACATAATCCATGAAATCTTGTGTGGTTATATTTGTCTTGTTAATTTTAGCTATGTTGTTTTGATTGTTGGTACTAAATCCTCCTCCAAAACCTCCAAAGCCAAATGCAATAATAATTATTACAATTAAAACCAAACCTCCGAATTGTTTCAAGCCTAAGTTTTTAAGTTTTTCAATCATAGCGTTATAAATTTATTGATCTGTAAAAAACAAATCTATAGATTAAAAAGTCAATTATGACAAATAAATATATGTATTTTGTAGCTAATTGGAAAATGTTTGGCGATTTAAGAACTCTAAATTTACTTGATAAAGTAATAAAGTTTTCAAAAACCAATAAAAAAAATAAATTTAGAATAATTTATTGTCCACCTAGCACTCTAATTCGCCCTTTATCAAAAAGACTTAAAAAAACTAAAATAGAAGTAGGGGCTCAAAATTGTCATCACAGTTATGACTTTGGAGCTAACACAGGTCAAGTAAATTCTAGAATGCTTAAAAATGTTGGGGCAAAATATGTTATCATTGGTCACTCAGAAAATAGACAATTAGGAGAAGATGATAAATTGATCAATTTAAAAATTAAAAGTGCATTAAAAGCAGGTTTAAAAATTATTTTTTGTATTGGCGAAACATTAAGAGAAAAAAGAAATAATAAAACTAATCAAGTTTTAGCAAAACAAATAAAAAATGGATTAAGTTCAATAAATAATAAATCAAATATAGTTATAGCTTATGAACCTGTCTGGTCTATAGGATCTGGTTTAATTCCAAAATCTAAAGATCTAAAAAAATCAATTGCTTTCATAAAAAGTAAATTCGGTAAAAAATCCTCAAAAATTTTGTATGGTGGATCAGTAAATGGTAACAACGTAGATAAATTAAAAAATATTACTGGCATAGACGGTTTTTTAGTAGGTGGTGCCTCACAAAATCCAAAGAAATTTATTGATATAATTAAAAAAACCATTAATTAGACCCACATGGAAACATTATTACTTGTAATTAACATCATACTTGCCGTTATTCTGGTTTTATTAGTTTTATTACAAAAATCAGAAGGTGGAGCACTTGGTATTGGTGTCTCGCAAGAAAATTTTATGTTATCTAGATCAGCAGGAAGTTTCATGACGAGAGCCACCGCAATTGTAGCGACTCTATTTATTATCTGTAGTTTAGCTCTTACAATTATTTCTAGAGCAGAACTTGCACCTACAGGCTCTGTATTAGATACTGTAGAGGAAAAAACTGAAGATACACCTTCAATCCCAGAAAATAATTAATTAATCCTTTTCAATTCATTTTTTATTCGCTATAAGATACTTCCATGGCGCGATATATATTTGTCACTGGCGGCGTGGTTTCTTCCCTTGGTAAAGGTCTCTCATCAGCTTCCCTAGCTTATTTGTTACAATCCAGAGGTTATAAAGTTAGATTAAGAAAATTAGATCCCTATTTGAATGTTGATCCAGGAACAATGAGTCCATTTCAACATGGTGAAGTGTATGTAACTGATGATGGTGCAGAAACAGATTTAGATCTCGGTCATTATGAGAGATTTTCTGGAGTATCAGCAAAAAAATCAGACAACATTACTACAGGAAAAATTTACAATGATGTTTTGAAAAAAGAACGTAAAGGTGAGTATTTAGGAAAAACAGTTCAAGTCATCCCTCATATAACCGATCGGATAAAACAGTTTATAAAAAACGACTCATCTAAAGAAGATTTCGTAATTTGTGAAATTGGTGGAATAGTAGGAGATATTGAAAGCTTGCCATTTGTAGAAGCAATTCGACAATTTGCAAACGATGTTGGTAAAAAAAATGCATTATTTATTCATTTAACGTTAGTGCCATATTTAAAAGCATCGGATGAAATAAAAACAAAACCAACTCAACACTCAGTTAAAGAATTAAGAAGCATTGGTATTCAACCAGATATAATAATTTGTAGATCAGAAAGACCTATACCTTTAGAGCATAGAAAGAAAATATCATTGTTTTGTAATGTAGATATTAAGAATGTAATTGAAACAGTCGATGTTAAAACTATATATGAAGCACCAATTAGTTTCTTTAATCAAAAATTAGACATTCAAGTTTTAAATTATTTTAAATTAAAATCAAAAAAACCTGCAAATTTAAAACCTTGGAAAAAAATTAAAAAAATTATCTTACAAAATAAAAAACAAGTTAATATAGGAATTATTGGCAAGTATGTAGAACTTAAAGATGCATATAAATCTTTAGATGAAGCACTTACTCATGGTGGCATTAAAAATAATATTAAAGTAAATTTAGTAAGAATTGACTCAGAAAAATTGAAAGTTTCAGAAATAAAAAATAAACTTAAAAATCTTTCTGGAATTTTAATTCCAGGTGGATTTGGTAAAAGAGGAACTGAAGGTAAAATTGAAGCGATAAGGTATGCAAGAATAAATAAAATTCCATTCCTTGGTATCTGTTATGGAATGCAAATGGCAATAATTGAATTTGCTAGAAATCAATTGAAAATTAATAAAGCAACTTCTTCTGAATTCGATAAAGGCGGTGTTCATATTATTGGCTTGATGAATGAATGGGAAAAAAGTGGCAAGAAAGTTAAAGGAACAGATAAAGATTTAGGGGGCACTATGAGACTTGGTTCTTATGATGCAATCTTGAAAGATAAATCTAAAATTAGAGATATTTATAAATCTAGATTAATTAAAGAGAGACATAGACACAGATATGAGGTGGATATTTCATATAAAGAAAAATTTGAGAGAAAAGGATTAATATTTTCAGGTTTATCTCCAAATCATAAGCTTCCAGAGATAATTGAACTTAAAAAACATCCTTGGTTTATAGGAGTTCAGTTTCATCCAGAATTTAAATCTAGACCTTTGAACCCACATCCTTTATTCTCTTCTTTTATCAAAGCAGCAAAAAATCATAGATGAGTGCGATTAAAGTAAATTGTGAAAATATAGAAATTTCAAACAACAATAAGATTTGTATTATTGCAGGTCCATGCCAACTTGAGACAGAACAACATGCAATGGATATGGCTGGAAAAATTAAGGAAATTACCTCAAAATTTGGCCTTGGATTTATTTACAAAACTTCATTTGATAAAGCGAACAGAACTAGTTTAAAAGGCAAAAGGGGAGCAGGATTAGATGCATCACTTCCTGTATTTGATAAAATTAAAAAGGAATTAAATGTTCCTATTTTAACAGACATTCATAATGCAGAACAGTGTGAAATTGTTTCAAAGCATGTCGATGTTTTACAAATTCCAGCTTTTTTATGTCGACAAACAGACTTGTTAATTGCTGCAGCTAAAACAAATAAAATTATTAATGTTAAAAAAGGTCAGTTCTTAGCACCGTGGGATATGGTGAATGTTACAAAGAAAATTTCAGAGTCTGGAAATAATAAAATATTAGTAACTGAAAGAGGTGCAAGTTTTGGATACAACACTTTAGTTTCTGACATGAGATCATTGCCTATAATGGCAAAGAATGGTTATCCAGTTATTTTTGATGCCACTCACTCTGTTCAACAACCAGGTGGACAAGGAGAATCTTCTGGTGGTCAAAGAGAATTTGTTGAGTATTTAGCAAGAGCAGCTGTTGCGGTTGGAGTTGCTGGTGTGTTTATTGAAACGCATCAAGATCCTGATAATGCACCTTCAGATGGACCAAACATGGTACCATTGAATAAATTAGAGAATCTATTAAAACAATTACACGATATAGATAATCTAATTAAAAATTAGTGAGCAAAATTTTAAAAGTAAAAGCACGTCAAGTTTTTGACAGTAGAGGAAATCCAACTGTAGAGGCAGAGGTTTATATTAAAAATAATAGTGCTTCAGCCATTTGTCCTTCAGGTGCTTCTACTGGAACTTTTGAAGCTTTTGAAAAGAGAGATAAAAATAATAAACGTTATTTAGGAAAAAGTGTTTTAAGTGCAGTTAAATTAGTCAACACAAAGATTTCGAAAAAATTAAAAGGACAAAGTATTCACAATCAAGAGAGAATTGATGCTTTGTTAATTAACTTGGATGGCACAAGACAAAAAACTAAATTAGGAGCTAATGCGATGTTAGCGGTTTCTATGGCTGTTAAAAAACTGTCTGCAAAAGTAAAAAAATTACCTTTGTATAAAACTTTTTCTCAAAAAAATAACTTTCAATTACCTTACCCATTAATGAACATTGTTAATGGTGGAGCGCATGCAAATAATGGTCTTAGAATTCAAGAGTTTATGATCAGACCTGATCGAGCAAAAAGTTTTTCTGAGGCGATGCGGATTTGTTTTGTTGTTATTAAAAACTTAAGTAAATTAATTAAAGATAAAGGTTTATCAACTTCAGTAGGTGATGAAGGTGGGTTTGCACCCATGATTAGTAGTAATAATCAAGCTTTAGATTTAATTGTGAGCGCAATTAAAAAATCAGGATTTATTAATGGTAAAGATGTTTCTATTTGTCTAGATGTGGCTGCTAATGAATTATATAAAAAAAACAAATACTCTATTCATTCAAAAAGTTATATCTCAGTTGAGAAATCCATTAAGGAATATCATAAAATTATTAAAAAATATAAAATCAAGTCTATCGAGGATCCATTTGGTGAAAATGATTGGTTGGCATGGAATAAATTAATGAAATCAATAAAAAAAGTCCAGATCGTCGGAGATGATTTGTACGTAACAAATCTTGAAAGATTAAAGAAAGGTTTTCTAAATATTTCTTCAAATTCTATCTTAATAAAGCTCAATCAAATTGGTACTGTTTCAGAAACTCTTGATGTAATTAAATTTGCACAAACCATTGGATATAAAACAATTATATCTCACCGATCAGGTGATAGTGAAGATACGTTTATTGCTGATTTAGCGGTGGGTACTAATTCAAATCAAATTAAAACCGGATCTTTAGCTAGATCTGAAAGGGTTGCAAAATATAATCAATTAATCCGTATTGAAGAAGAACTTGGAAAAAAAGCGAGGATGAATAAGATCAATTAATGCTTCGATTAATAAAAAGAAATTATTTTTTATTAATATCAGTTTTTCTTATTTTTTATTTTGGTTTTAACTTAGTATCTGGAGAAAGAGGTCTTTTTTCGTATATAGAAAAAAAAGAACTTTTGTCTAACTTGAAAAAAGAGGAATTAACCCTAACTAATAGAATAGAAAATATGGATCATAAAAATTCACTTCTAAGTACTAATTTAGATCTTGATTATATTGAGACTTTAATTAGAGAACGATTTTTGTTTGGTAAAAAAAATGAGACCATTTATATAATTAAAAAAGATGAAAAGTAGACATCCAGAAAAAGAAAACAAACCGGTTAATCCAATTAAAAAAAAACCAGAATGGATTAGATCAAAGCTTACAAATAGTAAGGAATTCTTTTTAACTAAAACAATAGTGAATAATAATAATCTTGTAACTGTTTGTCAGGAAGCAAACTGCCCAAATATAACTGAATGTTGGAGTAAGCGACATGCAACCTTCATGATTATGGGAGATACTTGCACAAGAGCTTGTGCTTTTTGTGATGTTAAAACTGGTGTACCAGGAAAATTAGATCAACTTGAACCTGCTAAGATTGCAGAAGCGGTAAAAAAATTAAATTTAAAACATGTTGTAATTACCTCAGTAGACAGAGACGATTTAGATGATGGTGGATCAGAACATTTCTTTGAAGTGATTGATCAAACCAGAAAATCAAACCCAAATACTACTATTGAAGTTCTTACACCTGACTTTTTAAGAAAAGGAGATGCGTATAAAAAAGTTTTAGATGCTAAACCTGATGTTTTTAATCATAATATTGAAACTGTCCCTAGCCTTTATTTAAAAGTTCGACCCGGATCTAGATATTTTGCATCTTTAGAACTTTTGAAAAATGTGAAAAAAGGTAATAAAAATATTTTTACTAAGTCAGGAATAATGGTTGGCTTAGGGGAAACAAGAGATGAAATTTTACAAGTCATGGATGATTTAAGAGCTGCAGATGTCGATTTCATGACGATCGGCCAATATTTACAACCATCAATTAAACATTATCCATTAGATCGATATTACACTCCAAAAGAGTTTGAAGATCTAGGAACAATTGCAAAAGCCAAAGGATTTTTGTTAGTGTCTTCATCTCCTTTAACTAGATCTTCATATCATGCGGATGAAGATTTTGCGAAACTTCAACAAAGTAGATTAAAAAATAGCTAATGCCAAAAGCATCAGTTAAGCGATTAATTGATAACAGAAAAGATAAGCTAATTGAGTTTGTTTTAGATATTGAAAAATACCCAGAATTTATTCCTTTCTGCGATAATTCAAAAGTTTATGAGAGAAGTGATAACGGCGATACCATAAATATAATTGCTGATCTTACAATAGGCAAGGGGCCGTTTAAGGATACATTTAAAAGTGATGTTAAATTAAATAAAAAAAATGATCATATTTATGTTGTTAATTTAGGTGGACCATTAAACCATTTAGAAAATAATTGGAAATTTATTGAATTAGGAAATGATACTGATGGTTACAAAACCGAGGTTATTTTTGATATAGATTTTGAAATCGAAAATAAGTTTTTAAATATTTTAATGACCAAATCTTTTCAATTTGGTTTAGAAAAGATAGCAGACGCATTTCAAAAAAGAGCTGAAAGTATTAAATAATTTTACTGATTATCTTAATCACAGTACGAACTGTTGATTTTTGAATTGAATTTCTAATTTTTGATTTAAATTTATTTTCTTTAATAAGCAAAGTTTTACCTTTTTTGATGCCAATATAAACAAGGCCAACGGGTTTTTCTTTTGATCCACCGCCTGGACCAGCTATTCCGGTTATGGAGATATTGATTTTACTCTTTGAAATTTTAGATAAATTTTGAACCATTGCCTTACAACACTCATGGCTTACCGCACCATATTTTCTAATAATATTTTTATTAACCTTTAATATCTTTATTTTAGCTTGATTAGAGTAAGTGGTAAGACCTATTTGAAAATATTTTGAAGAATTAGCTAATTTAGTCAAATTATGAGCCAATAATCCACCTGTACAAGACTCAGCTACGGATATATTTAATTTTTTTTTAATTAATTTTTTATGAAGTAATTTAATAGTCATTAGAATATTAAACTTATTAAATATATTAACACCATTGAATATAGCCCTGCCATTATATCATCCATAATTATTCCAAAATAATTCTTATGGTTTTTATCAAAATAACTTACTGGAAAAGGTTTTAGAATGTCAAAAAATCTAAAAAAGACAAAAGATAAAATATAATAAATTTCAATGGAAATACTTATTTGATTAGTTTTATTTAAATACAATAGTAAAATTAAAGGCATGGATTGCCCTAAAACTTCATCAATTACTATTTGTCGTGGATCTTTATTTTTAAATTCAGACTCAGAATCTTTTACAGCATAAAATGAATAAAAAAATAAAAGTATAAAAAAAATAATTGAAAACTTAAGATCTGTGTACCCTAGAATTTCGTAAGCAATATAAATAAAAACAGCTGTTACAGCAGATGTTACAGTACCAGGAATTTTGGTTAAGTATCCATAACCAAAAAAAGTAGATAACAAAACATTTATTTTTTTCATTGTGTTATTGAGCAAATAACTTCACAAGCTATAGCTTTTTCCTTTCCAATTAATCCTAATTTTTCAACAGTTTTACCTTTCAAATTAATTATACTTTTATCAATGTCTAATAATCTTGTTAAAGATTTAATTATCCTATCTCTGTGCATCGAAATCTTTGGTTGTTCACAAATCAAATTTATATCCAAATTATTTATATATAGATTGTTTTTATTCAACATTTCAATAATTGGTTTAAGCATTTTTGGTGATCTAATATTCTTAAATTTTTTTTGGTTATCTGGAAAAAGAGTACCAATATCTTTTTTTCTCATAGCTCCTAAAAGAGAATCAATTATAGAATGAATAATTACATCACCATCTGAATGACCTTTTAGTCCTGAATGAAAAGGAATTTTTATTCCACCCAGATAGAGTTTTTTTCCTTTTATTAGTCTGTGAATATCAAATCCTATACCAAAGTAAATTTTGTAATCATTAATATCTTCTTTAAATGTAATTTTAGTATTTAAATTTTCACCTTTTATGAATTGTATTTTTAAATTATTTTCAATGAATAGAGTTGCTTCGTCTGTAACTTTATTTTTTTGCCATTTAGATAAGTTGTATAAATCTTTAAATTTAAATGCTTGTGGTGTTTGAGTTAAAAAGGAATTATTTCGATTTAAATTAAAAAGTTGTTTTTGAATTTTGTATTTAATCGAGTCTTTTGAATTTATAGCAGGTATTACTGCGTTATTATTTTTAAGAGCTTTAATTAAATTATTTAAAAGTTTAATTGAGAAATTTGGTCTAGCTGCATCATGTATTAATACATTAGTAGGTTTAAACTTCTTAATATATTTTAAAGCTATCAATGAAGAATCAGATCTTTCTTTACCACCTTTTATAACTAAAACATTTTTAGGAAATTTTTCTTTGATAGTTTTTTTATTATTTACAACTAGTATAATTTTTTTAAACAGCTTTGATTTTATTGCTTTTTCTAAAGAATGTTTAAAAAGAGGCTTGTTTTTATAAATATTAAATTGCTTTGGTTTGTTAGAATTAAATCTTTTGCTTTGTCCAGATGCTAGTATTATAAAATAATTATTCATTTATATTGGTAATTGTTATATTCAAATGTACGAATTTATTAAAAAAAATATATATCTAATAATATTATTTATTATCACATTATCGATAGGTTTTTTAACATTTTTAACTTTTATAGATAAAGGGTTTATTGAATTAACTGATCAAAATTTACAAATATTATTAGTTCTTAATATATTTCTTTTAATAACACTTTTTATATTTATTTTTATTGAAATTAGAAGTGCCATCAAAAATGATATTGATAGAGATGGTTTAAAATCAAATAAAAAATATATTACATATTTTGGATTGTTCACATTAATTCCATCA
The DNA here is from genome assembly GCA_902635665.1 of uncultured Pelagibacteraceae bacterium. Classification (GTDB taxonomy): domain Bacteria; phylum Pseudomonadota; class Alphaproteobacteria; order Pelagibacterales; family Pelagibacteraceae; genus Pelagibacter. The sequence continues at coordinate 4,888 of CACPOX010000008.1, read as the reverse complement.
GTATTAATCTCAATATTTTCATTATTTTTATTTTCTTTTGCTTTGGAAAAATATTTTGACAAAAAAGTTACAACAGTTGTTAATAATTCTTATGAATTAGCAAGAAATTATGTTGAAGAAATTAGAAATAAAATTCAATCAGATATTGTTTTAATAGCTTTTGACACCAATAAAAGTAAAAAGTTTTTAAATGATAATTCAAATGAATATAAAAGATTTTTAGATACACAAAAATTAATAAGAAATGTTGATGAAATTCATATTATCGATATTGATAAAAAAATTTTATTCACAACATTAAGAGATGGTAAATCTTATATACCCCCTGTTGATGAGGCTCTTAATTTAGTTTTAGATGATGATAGGCCTCTAAAAATAATAAATGCACCTGAAAATATTTCTGCAGCAATAATGAGATTACAAAACTTTGAAGATAGATTTTTATATGTTATAAAATATTTAGACAAAGATATTTCAAAGTATTTAACAGAATCTCAAGAAGCTATTAATTTTTACTATACAGTAGAGGAAAAAAGTACTGGAATCAAAATTTCATTTGCTATTATTTATATAATAGTTGTTAGTGTTTTATTATTTGTTTCTATATCTATTGCTATAAGATTTTCATCAAGATTTTTCAGATCTATAAATAATTTAATTTTAGCATCAACATCTATAGGACAGGGGGATTTTAATGCAAAAGTCCCTGAAGTTAAAACAGATAAAGATCTAGAAACTTTAAATAAAAATTTCAACCTAATGATTGATAGATTGAAAAGCCAACAAGAAAAACTAATTATTAACGAAAGGCATGAGGCTTGGGGTAGTTTAGCTAGAAAACTTGCTCATGAGATTAAAAATCCACTCACACCGATTCAATTAACTATTGATAGACTAAAAAATAAGTATTCTAACCAATTAAATGATAGTGATACTGAAAATTTTAAGGATAATTTAAAAATTATTAATAACCAAATAAAACAAATTGAAAAATTAGTTAATGAATTTTCTGATTTTGCAAGAATGCCGAAACCTATTTTTAGAGAAAATAATTTAGTAGATTTGATTAGTGAAAATATTAAGTTACTTAAAGAATTAGATAATACAATTGATATTGTTTTTAATAAAAGTTCTGACAAAATATTGATTGAGAGTGACAAAGAGCAAATAAGCAGGGTTTTTTTAAATCTGATTAAAAATTCAATAGAAAGTATTAATCAAAAAGCCCAAAATAATAGTAATTTCAGCAAAAAAATTACTATTGAACTTACTCAAGATGATAGCCACATTAATATAATAATTGAAGATAATGGTGTTGGTTTTAGTAAACTAAAAGATAATATTAAAGACATACTTAATCCTTATTTCACAACTAAGAAAAATGGTAGTGGTTTGGGATTATCAATAGTTAATAAAATAGTCAATGACCACAATGGTAAAATAGATTTTATACCAATTAAAAATGGAGCTAAGATTAATATTATATTTTTAAAATAAAATGAACGAAGAAATTTTAATAGTAGACGACAATGCTGATATAAGAAATATAATTAACGAATTAATTATAGATGCAGGTTACAAAACTCGCTTAGCAGCAAATTACAATCAAGCTCTTGCTGAGATAGATAAAAAATTGCCTGATGTGGCAATTCTAGATGTAAAATTAGATAAAGGTGATAATGATGGTATTGAACTTCTTTCTCATATTAAATCTAAAGATAAAGACATACCTGTAATAATTATATCTGGACATGCAAATATTGAGATGGCAGTTAAATCATTACAACATGGAGCTTTTGAATTTATAGAAAAACCGTTTGATCAGGAAAGATTATTAAATTTTATTAAAAGAGCTGTTGAAAACTTTAATTTAAAAAAACAGAATAAAGAATATGAAAGTAAATTATTCTCATCATATGAATTAATTGGTAACAGTAAAAATATAGTAAGTATAATTGATCAAATAAAAAAAATATCAGTAACAGAAAGCAGAGTTTTTATAAGTGGACCTTCGGGTTCAGGAAAAGAATTAATAGCAAGAAAAATACATAAAGCTTCAGCTAGAAGCAAAAATCCATTTGTAGTATTAAATGGTGCTTTGCTAGATATTAATAAATATGAATTAGAATTATTCGGTGAAGAAAAGGAAAACGGATCTATATCATACGGTGCTCTTGAAAAGGCTAATAAAGGAACACTTTTAATTGATCAAGTTTCAGAAATACCATTAGATATTCAGTCTAAAATATTAAGGGTTCTAACAGATCAAAAATTTAAAAGAGTTAATGGAAGTAATGATGTTAGTGTTGATGTGAGATTAATTTGTTTAACAAGTAAAGACTTAAAAAAAGAAATTGAGATTGGAAACTTTAGAGAAGATTTATTTCATAGAATAAATGTTTTTGAGATAAACATTGAACCGTTAAACCAAAGAATTTCTGATATACCTTTATTAATTAAATATTTTTCAAAAAGAATATCAGAAAATTACAAAATTAAAAAATTAGATATAGACGAAAATAACAGTTACATACTAAATCATAATTGGCATGGTAATGTTAGAGAGCTAAGAAATTTAATTGAGAGAATTGCAATATTACAACCAGACTCAAAAGATAAAATTTCAAATATTATTAAAGAATCTTTAAAAAACACAAATTTTGACGATCAATTAGCTGGAAATAGCCTTTCTGTGCCATTAAAAGAAGCTAGAGAAAAATTTGAAAAGGAGTATTTAACTATTCAATTAAAAAAATTTAATGGAAACATTTCTAAAACAGCTAATTTTGTTGGAATGGAAAGAAGTGCTCTTCATAGAAAATTAAAAGGTCTAGGAATTAAAGAATTTAATTAGATGAACATTATCATTTGTGGTGCGGGAAGAGTTGGTTTTACTATAGCTAAGCAGCTTAGTGATCAAGGGCACTCTATAACTGTAATTGACCCCTCTAGTGAAGATATCCAAAAAATTGATGATGCTTTAGATGTTAAAGCAATAGTAGGCAAAGGTACTTATCCGTCAATTCTTGAAAAAGCTAATGCTGCTGAGACTGATATGATTATTGCTGTTACAAGGAATGATGAAATAAACATGCTTATATGTCAGATTGCTTTTTCAATATTTAATATTCCAAAAAAAATAGCCAGAATTAGATCACAAGACTATTTAAATCCAAAATTTACAAGAGTATACAATAAAGAAAATTTACCTATTGATGTAATTATTTCACCTGAAATTGAAATAGCCAAATCAATTCAAAGGAAACTAGAAGCTCCTGGTGCTTTGGATAGCGTGCCATTTGCAGAAAATAAAATTAGATTGTTAGAGATTTTGATTAATGAAAAATGTAAATTAATAAATATTAAACTTAATGATTTAACAAAAAAACATCCTAATTTAGATGCTAATATTATTGGTATCATAAGAGATGACAAGTTCATAATTCCTAAAAAAAATGATGATATAAAATTAAATGATAAAATTTATGTCATAATTAACTCTTCACAAATGCCAGAAACATTAGAGACTTTTGGTCATGATGAAAAAGTTTCTAAAAAAATTCTTATTGTTGGTGGTGGAAATATAGGATTTAATTTAGCCAAAAACTTAGAAGAAAGCATAGATTCAGTTAGAGTAAAAATTATTGAAAAAAATAAAGATAGAGCTGAATATTTAGCCAGTGAACTTAATAATACTATAGTAATTAATGGTGATGCACTTGATGAGGAAGTTTTAGCTGAAGCAAATTTAGAAGAGGCGGAAACAGTTCTTGCTTTAACCAACGATGATGAAGATAATCTAATGGTTAGTATTCTCGTAGAAAAATTTGCTAAAGATGAAAAAAACATTGATGATAAAAGAACAATGGCACTAATCAATAAACCAAATTATTCTTTATTACAGAATTCACTAAAAATTGATGATTTGATTGATCCTAGAATGAATACAGTTTCAAGTATTTTAAAACACATTCATAAAGGAACTATTGAAACGGCTTATACTATAATGAATGGTGAATATGAAGTAATTGAAGCTGAGATTATTGAGACATCAGAGCTTATAAATAAAGAATTGAAAAATTCTAATTTACCTGAGGAGATAAGGTTAGGAGCTGTACTAAGAGAGGAAAAAGTTATTATACCAAGGTCAAATTTTGTATTTCAAAAAGAAGATAAAGTTGTTTTTTTAGCTAAAAAAGATTCAATTTCAGTTGTAGAAAATATTTTTAGAATAAGTTCTATTTGATTAAATGTCATTATTTAGAGTAAAATATTTAAGTTTTTTCTTTATATTAATTTCTTTTTTTTCATTTCTAAATATTCTTTATTCCTATTATTTTAAACTATTTTCAAATTTGAATACGTATTCTTATTGTTTGGTTATTTCAGCTTTAATTGGATTTATTTTTTATAAATTAAAGTCATCAGATCAAAAACCATCTATTTTTGAAAAATTAATTACAGTTTTCTTAGGCTATATTATAATGCCAATAATTTTATGTTTACCGTTTTATTTTAGCATTTATAATTTGACTTATTTAAATGCTTATTTTGAAGCTGTATCAGGTTTTACGTCTACAGGTTTTACTGTATTTGAAAATATTGAATATGTTGATGAAGATTTAATATTATGGCGATCATCGATTCAATGGATTGGTGGATTATATTTTCTAAACTCAATTATTTTTTTAATTGATATCTATGATGAAAGTTTAAAAAAATCTCTAACAAATTTTTTATCACTTAATTCTTATGAAGTAACAAAACAAGCAATTAAGATTTTCTTATTGTATTCAGGATTAACAATTTTTATTTTTTTTATTTTAAATATTTTCGGAATTAGGTTGTTTAATTCTTTAAATTTATCAATGACAATTATTTCATCTGG
>CACPOX010000007.1 GCA_902635665.1 uncultured Pelagibacteraceae bacterium | reverse complement strand
TTTAATTTAACTAATAATATTGATTACTATTGTTATAGTATTCAAGATTTTAAAGGTGAAAAAGACATAAAATACGAAAATATCCCTGATTTGTGTGATAAATTTAATATTAAAAAAAATTTGATTAATCCTATTTATTTAAGTTAAAATTATTTTATGTCAGAAACAATAGAGCAAAAATGTTTAGCAAAAGGGGTTAAATTAACCGATCAAAGAAGAGTAATTGCAAAAGTAATGTCCGAGTCCACTGACCATCCGGATGTAGATGAGCTGTATAATAGAGTATCTAAAATTGACCCAAAAATAAGTATTGCAACTGTTTATAGAACTGTGAAATTATTTGAAGAGACAGGAATATTAACAAAGCATGAGTTTAAAGGTGGAAAAGCTAGATATGAAGAGCTAAATGAAGGCCATCACGACCATTTAATTGATGTGAAAACTGGAGAAATTATCGAATTTGTTGATGAAGAAATTGAAAAGCTTCAAAAAAAAGTTGCAGAAAAATATGGATATAAACTAGTAGACCATAAATTAGAATTATATGGGATTAAAAAAAAATCCCAATAACATGAATCAAAAAATATTTATTAAAACTTTTGGATGTCAAATGAATGAGTATGACTCTAATAGAATATATGATTCAGTAAAAAAAATTGGTTATGAAAAAACAGACAAATATGAAGAAGCAAACTGTTATCTTTTGAACACATGTCACATCAGAGATAAGGCAAAAGAAAAAGTTTATCATGAAATAGGTAGAGTAAAAAAAATTTTTAGATCTAAAAAAAAGCCATTGGTGATTATTGCAGGGTGTGTAGCTCAAGCAGAAAATCAGGAAATGCTTAAAAGAGAACCTTATATAGATTTAGTTATTGGTCCTCAAGCTTATCATAAAATTAATGATACAATTTTAAATTATTCTGAAAAAAAGAAAAAGATAGAAGAGACAGAGTTTGATGCAGTTTCAAAATTTAAATATTTAAGTAAAATAAAAAATGAAGCTGGAAAAATTTCATCCTTTTTAACCATTCAAGAAGGATGTGATAAGTTTTGTCATTTTTGTGTAGTCCCATATACAAGAGGACCAGAATATTCTCGACCATTTAATCAAATTTTAGATGAAGCAAAATATTTAGCTGATAATGGTGCTAGTGAAATAATTTTACTTGGTCAAAATGTGAATGCTTATGATAATCAAGGATATAGATTATCAGATTTGATTTTAAATATTGAAAAATTATCTGAAATTAAGAGAGTTAGATATACAACATCTCACCCAAAAGATATGACAGAGGATTTGATTGAAGTATATAAAACCTCTAAAAAATTAATGCCGCTTGTTCATTTACCTGTTCAAAGTGGATCTAATAAAATTTTAAGATCAATGAATAGAAAACATAGCATTGATGAATATTTAAGTACTTTTGATAAATTAAAACAAATTAATCCAAAGATAGAGTTTTCAAGTGATTTTATAATAGGTTATCCTGGTGAAGAAGATCAGGATTTTAAAGATACCTTTAATTTAATTGAAAGGGTTAAATTTATTAACTCTTATTCTTTCATCTTTAGCCCAAGGCCTGGAACAGTTGCTGAAAATTTAGACTTAATTGAAAAAAAAATTTCTATTGAAAGATTAGAAAAAATTCAAAGTATTTTATTTGAAAATCAAATTCGAATGAACAAATCATTGGAGGGTGAAGTTATTGATGTTTTGGTTGAAAATTTAACCGATGATAAAAGCAAAGCTTTTGGTAGATCTGAGTATATGACATCTGTAATTTTTAATGGTAAAAAGAATGATATTGGAAAAATAGTGCAAGTGAGAATTAAAGATAGTAATAGAAATACTTTATTCGGTGAAGTAATAACTAATTCGGATCAGAAGGTTGCATAGAATTTGAGTGGAATAAGTAAAAAAAATATCGATCAGTCCTTAAAATTTGTTTATTCAGATAACAATTCTTTAAGCGTTATATTTCACGACAATAATTTGTTAATGGGTGTTGTTGGGGAATTTAATAAAAATTTACAAGAATTAGAAAAAATTACAAATTGCAGCTTATATTCAAGGGGAAATTCAATTTTAATCAAATCAACACCTGATAAAAATGAAAAAATTAAAAACGCTATTCAATTTTTGGCTAATCAGTTTATTAATAATGGAAGTATAGAAAATAAAGATATACTTTCTTCTATTGATAACTTTATGATTAATGAAAAAGTAAAAAATAATAATGTCACAGATATTATTAAAACTCCCAAAAAATCTATAATTCCTAGATCTGAAAAACAAAAAAGCTATGTGAGAGCTTTGAGAGAGAGTGATATTGTAATTTCAGCTGGACCAGCAGGAACAGGAAAAACTTTTTTGGCAGTAGCCGTAGGTTTAACAATGCTTTTAGAAAAAAAGATTGAGAGAATTATTCTTTCAAGACCTGCTGTAGAAGCAGGTGAGCGTTTGGGATTTTTACCTGGTGATATGAAAGAAAAAGTAGATCCTTATCTTAGACCTTTATACGATTCCTTATATGATCTTTTTGACTTTGAAAAAATACAGAGAATGATTGAAATTGGAGATATTGAAATTGCGCCTTTAGCATTTATGAGAGGTAGAACTCTTAAAAATTCTTTTGCAATTTTGGATGAGGCACAAAATGCTACAGATACTCAGATTAAAATGTTTTTAACACGTATTGGTGAAAATTCAAAAATAGTAGTTAATGGAGACCCTTCTCAAATTGATTTACCAAACAAAAGCATGTCAGGCTTAGTTCGATCAAAAGAGTTGCTTGGACATTTAAAGGAAATATCCATAGTTGATTTTGATCACTCAGATGTAGTTAGACATCCACTTGTTTCTAAAATAGTTAAAGCATACTCAAATAATGATTAGTGTTAATGTCTTCTCTGAGGAGAAGGCTTGGTCAAAAAGGCTTAAAAATAAGGATATTTTTTTTAAAAAAATATGTAAAGCTTTTCCAAAAAAATATAGATTTTTGAATAAAAAAGTAGCCTTTACACTATTACTTTCAAATAATAAGAATATTAAAAAATTAAATAAGGTTTTTAGAAAAAAAAATAAATCTACTGATATTTTATCTTTTCCACTAGATAAACGAATAAAAATTTCAAAAAATACTTATCTTGGAGACATTATCATCAGCTACAATTATGTAGACAAACCAAGATCACAAGATTCAAAATCTTTTAAAGAAAAAGTTACTAAAATATTCATACATGGTTTTCTTCATCTTTTAGGTTTCGATCATAAAAAAAATAAAGATTATTCCAAAATGTTTAAAGAGGAAAATCTATTATTTAAATCTGTGCAATCAAAAATAAATTAAATTGAAAAATAAATTTTATATTGAATTAATTTATTTAATTTTATTAGGAGCGCTTACTTCCTTAAGTTTACCTCCATTTAATTATGTTATAATAAATTTTTTAACTTTTAGTTTATTCTATATTTTTTTAATAAAAAAAATTAAGTTTTATAAAAATAAAAGAATATTTTTTCTTTATGGTTGGTTGTTTGGGTTTGGTTATTTTGTAAGTAATTTATATTGGATCTCAATATCATTAACCTTTGATCAAAATTTTAAGTTTTTAATACCATTTGCAACAATTTTAATACCTGGTTTCCTGGCTTTGTTTTACGCTTTAGTTGCTTACTTATTTGTGGTTTTAAAACCAAAAAAAAATTTGAGTTCTTTTTTTCTTTTTTCTTTAATATTTGGAATAGTAGAATTTCTAAGAGGATCAATACTCACTGGTTTCCCTTGGAATTTAATTGCTTATAGTTTTTCTAATCACATCGAAATTTTAAATATTACATCAATCATAGGCACATACAGCTTTAATCTGTTCTGTATTTCACTTTTTACAAGCCCATCAATATTTATTTTAAGGGAAAATAAAAAAGACATTAGTATTTGTGTTGCATTTCTTATTACAACAATGTCATTTTATGTACTTGGCTCACAAAATTTAGAAAAATTTAATAATCAACAGCTAAAAAAACTCGATTATAAATTAAGAATTTTAAGTTCAAATATAGGTATAGATAGATTTTATAATAATATTGATCCTGTAACAGCAATAGAAGAGCTAATTGAAATCAGTTCAACTAAAAAAAATGAAAAAATAATTTTTATTTGGCCAGAAGGTATAATTCCAGGCATTTCACAAGACCAACTAAAAGAATATAAATGGTTGTTTGAAAATAAATTCAACGAAAATCATTTGTTAGTAATTGGAATTAATAGAAAAGAAAATGAAAATAAAACTATTCAATATTTTAATTCATTATCTGTTTTTGATCACAATCTAAATATAATAAATTCATATAAAAAAATTAATCTTGTTCCTTTTGGTGAATTTTTACCTTTTGAAAAATTATTAAAGAGTATTGGCTTAAAAACAATTACTAATGATTACCAATCATATTCAAAAGGTGAAGAAAGAAATATAATTGATCTTAAATACAATAATTTATCAGTGAAAATATTGCCCCTTATTTGTTATGAGATAATTTATTCAGGAAAAATTTTTACAAATAGTAATTTTGATTATATTGTAAATATTTCTGAAGATGGTTGGTTTGGTAAATCAATTGGCCCAGAGCAACATTTTACCCATAGTATTTTTAGAGCGATAGAGAGTGGGAAATATGTTTTAAGGTCTGCAAATAATGGGTCAACAGCAATTATCAACCCAATGGGTGTTATTGAGCAAAAAGTTGATACAAATAAATCTGGTTATATAGATTTAAGTGAGTCAAGAAAAATAGAAATGACTCTTTTTGCAAAATTTGGAAATAAAATTTTCGGATTTATAATTTTATTGTATATTTTTTTAATATTTTCATTTAAGAAACTTAAAAATGAGTAATTTGAAAAATTATCTTTTCACAAGTGAGTCTGTATCTGAAGGCCATCCAGATAAAGTATCAGATAGGATTTCAGATATGGTTGTTGATAGTTTTATTTCTGGAGATCCATATTCTAGAGTTGCTTGTGAAACACTTACTACGACAAATAAAGTTGTTTTAGCTGGTGAGGTAAGAGGACCAGAAATTAAAAAAGATGAATTAATCGAAAAAGTAAGAAATTGTATAAAAGATATTGGTTATGACCAAGAAGGATTTACTTGGAAAGAAGCTACAAAAATTGAAAGTCATTTACATTCTCAATCAGCTGATATTGCTATGGGTGTAGATTCCTCTGGTAACAAAGATGAAGGAGCTGGAGATCAAGGTATTATGTTTGGATACGCTTGTAATGAAACGGATGTTTTAATGCCAGCACCAATTCATTATTCTCATAAAATTTTAAGATTAATGGCTGAAGATAGAAAATCTGGAAAATTAAAAAATATTGAACCAGATTCAAAAAGTCAGGTAACATTTGAGTATGTTGATGGAAAACCATCAAAAGTAAAATCTGTAGTTATCTCTTCACAGCATTCACCAGATGTTAATCAATCGCAAGTCAGAGATTTACTTAGACCTTATATGTTAAAGACTATTCCTGAGAATTTTCTTGATGGTTTTAATGAGGACGAGTTTTATGTAAATCCGACGGGAAATTTTGTAATTGGTGGTCCAGATGGAGATTGTGGTTTGACAGGTAGAAAAATTATTGTTGATACTTATGGTGGAGCTGCACCTCATGGTGGTGGAGCTTTTTCAGGAAAAGATCCAACTAAAGTTGATAGATCAGCAGCTTACGCAGCGAGGTATATTGCTAAAAATGTTGTTGGTTCTAAAATTGCTGAAAAATGTTTAATTCAGTTAGCTTATGCAATTGGGGTATCAAAGCCTTTGTCTATTTATGTAGATTTATTTGATAATGATTTAGATAAAAATAATTTCGTTGTTGAAAAAATAAAAGAAAATTTTGATTTAAGCCCTCGAGGGATTAGAGAGATGTTAAATTTAAATAAACCCATATATGAAAAAACAGCAGCATACGGTCATTTTGGGAGAGCTCCTGAGGAAAATGGCTTATTTTCATGGGAAAAAACTGATAAAATTAGGGTTTTTTCAAGATAGTTTCTGTTGAATTAAAAAAAAACTTTACTATATTGCCCTTACATTATTGAATTTTACAAAATGGGCTTTAGCCCATTTTTTTTTGGAGCAAATAAAATTATGTTGAATAAAAGAGCTGACAAACTTGAATTATTAAGAATTGCTGAAGCTGTGGCTTTAGAAAAGTCAATTGATAAAGAACTTATAATAAGTTCTATGGAAACTGGAATAGCAAAAGCAGCTAAATCAAAATTTGGTCAGGAAAATGAAATAAAAGTATTAATAAATAGAGATAATGGAGATATTGAACTTTTTAGAAAATTAATAATTGCTGAAAATCCAGAAAATACAAATACAGAAATTAAATTAGAGGATGCTATAAACTTAAATGAATTAAATAAAGATAAGTCAATTGGTGATGAAGTTTTACAACCACTTCCTTCATTTGATTTTGGGAGAATAGCTGCTCAAACTGCAAAACAGGTTATAAGTTTTAATGTGAGGGAAGCTGAAAGAGAGAGACAATTTAATGATTTTATTGACAAAAAAGATACAATTCTTAGTGGCATTGTTAAGAGATTAGAATTTGGAAGTGTTGTTGTTGACTTAGGGCGCACAGAAGCAATAATTCAAAAAAATGAGTTAATACCACGTGAAAACATAAAAGCTGGAGATCGAATTAAAGCTTTTTGTTATGATGTTAGACGAGAAACAAGGGGGCAACAAATCTTTTTATCGAGAGCGCATCCAAAGTTTATGGAGAAACTTTTCTTTCAAGAAGTCCCTGAAATTTATGATGGATTGATAGAAATAAAATCATCTTCTAGAGATCCTGGTAGCAGGGCAAAGATATGTGTTAAGGCAGTGGATACATCTTTAGATCCTGTTGGTGCATGCGTAGGTATGAGAGGATCTAGAGTTCAAGCTGTAGTGAACGAACTTCAAGGTGAGAAAATAGATATTGTCAATTGGTCAGAAGATCCAGCTATTTTAGTTTCAAACGCATTATCACCCGCTGAAGTTCAAAGAGTAAACGTAGACACTGAAAGAAAAAAACTTGATGTTATTCTCACAGAAGAAAATTTAAGTAAAGCAATTGGTAGAAGAGGCCAAAATGTAAGACTCGCAACTAAGTTATTAAATTATGAAATCAATATAATGACTGATGCAGAGGATTCTGAAAGAAGACAATTAGAGTTTAAAGAAAAAACAGAAAATTTTGTAAAAAATTTAGAATTAGATGAAACACTAGGTCAGTTACTTGTCGCCGAAGGTTTCTCAACTATAGATGATATTAAAGATAGTTCAGCTGAAAATTTGATGAAGATTGAAGGTATAGAGGAAGATACTGCTAAGGCATTGATAGAAAGAGCAAAAGAGTTTTATGAAAAAGACCAAGAGGATATTTCCCAGAGAATCAAAGAGTTAGGTCTTGATGATACATTGATTAATTTAAAAGGTTTAACGCCAGGTATGTTGGTTACATTGGGTGAACAAAAAATTTTAACTTTAGAGAATTTCGCAGATTTAGCATCTGATGAATTGACAGGCGGTTATGATGTGATTAAAGGTGAAAGAGTTAAGATTCAAGGTTATCTTGAAGATTTTGCTTTATCAAAGGAAGAAGCAGACGAGTTAATTATGTCTGCAAGAAATATAGTTTATAAAGATTGAGTGATGAGGTATGGAAAAAAAAACAAAATTAACAATTTCAGGCTCTGCCAAAAAATCAATCAAGAACATTGAAATTGCTAAAACTAAAGGAAAAAACTCTGTATTAATTGAAAAACAAACTGGAAAATTTTCTAGCAGAGGTGGATCATTTAGGTCTTCAACGAGCAAACCTAGACCAGCTTCATCATTTAATAGATCAGCTGCACCAAAACAGTCATTCAATACTAAATTACATCCAATAACAAATGATTTTGAGAAAAGAAAGTTGGCAGAACAAAGAGCAACTAAAAGACTTAAAGGAGATAGCGAAAATAAAGATAGAAAAACTTTAAAAGTAGGAACAAAAAAAAGAGAGTTAAAATTAACTGTATCAAGAGCCTTGAGTGATGAGATTGATGCAAAACAAAGAAGCTTAGCTTCAGTTAAAAGAGCCAGACAAAAAGAAATCAAAAATGCAACAAAAGAGGATATTCAAGAAAATCTAAAACCAATTAAAAGAGACGTTAACATTCCAGAAGCGATAACAGTAAGAGAACTTGCAAACAGAATGGCAGAACAATCAAGCAATGTTATTAAACATTTATTTGGAATGGGAGTGACTGTTACTATTAATCAGACATTAGCTGCTGATACTGCAGAATATTTAGTAAAAGAATTTGGTCATAATCCTATTAGAGAAGAAAAAGCAGAGGAAATAATTCAAAAAATAAAAGCTTCAAGAACTGAAAATTTAAAAAACAGACCACCTATAGTTACTGTTATGGGACATGTTGATCATGGTAAAACTTCAGTATTAGATGTACTAAGAAGTGCAAATGTTGTTTCGGGCGAATTTGGAGGTATAACCCAACATATTGGAGCATATCAAATTCAGAGCCAAGATAATAAATTAACATTTATTGATACCCCAGGTCATGCTGCTTTTACAGAAATGAGGGCGAGAGGATCAAAATTAACAGATGTAGTTGTATTAGTAGTTGCTGCTGATGATGGTGTAAAACCTCAAACTGTTGAATCCATAAAACATGCAAAAGCAGCGAATGTTCCAATTGTGGTGGCGATTAATAAATGCGATTTACCAGAGGCAGATCCTCAAAAAATTAAAAATCAATTATTAGAGCATGAGTTAATAGCCGAAGACTTATCTGGTGATACTTTAATGGTTGAAATTTCCACTAAGACAAAACAAAATTTGGATAAATTAGTTGAATCAATAATTCTTCAAGCTGAGATATTAGATCTTAAAACAGACTATGAGTCTAAAGCTACAGGTATTGTTTTAGAGTCAAAGATTGATGTTGGAAGAGGTCCCGTTGCTAATATAATTATTACAACTGGAACTCTTAAAAAAGGTGACTTTTTTGTTAGTGGTTTAAAATGGGGAAAAGTTCGGGCTATAATTAATGATAAAGGTCAAAATATTGATGAAGCATTACCATCAACACCAGTTGAAATTTTAGGAATAAATGGTGCCGCAAAAGCAGGAGACGATTTTATAGTTCTTAACACAGAAAAAGAAGCAAAGACTTTGAGTGAGAATAGAGCTGAAGAGACTAAGGATGGTAAAAATCCACTAAATTTTGTAACTCAAGATTCAGCTTTTTCAGATAAGTCCTCAGAAGAATTAAATTTAATTATTAAATCTGATGTGCATGGATCTTCAGAAGCAATTAAAAATGCAATTAATCAAATTGAGCATGATGAAGTTAGACCTAAAATTATTTTAGCAGATATAGGAATGGTAACTGAAACTGATGTAACATTAGCTAAAGCATCGAATGCAGTTTTAATAGCATTCAATGTTAAACCAAGTAAAGAAGCTAAAAAACTTGCTGAAAATGAAAAGATTAAAATTTCATCATATAATATTATTTACGAAGTTCTAGATTATATTAAACAAAGAATGTCAGGATTGTTGGCACCTGACGTTCAAGAGAAAATTACCGGCACAGCACAAATCCTAGAAATTTTTAAAGTCTCAGGTGCGGGAAAAGTAGCTGGTTCAAAAGTAATAGAGGGTGAAATTAATAGTACGTCAGATGTTAGAATTATAAGAGATGGTACAATTATTTATAAAGGAAAAGTTTCATCGATATTTAGAGAAAAAAACCAAGTTAAGCAAGTAAGTGGTGGCCAAGAATGTGGAATTACAGTTAAAGATTATATAGATTTTAAAAAAAATGACACAATAGAGGCTTTTAGTGTTACATCTACTGAGAGGTCAATTTAATGGCGGATAGAATCGGAAAACCAGTATCTCAAAGACAGCTTAGGGTAGGTGAGTTGATTAAACAGTCTTTAAGCATGATTTTTATAAGAAATGAGGCTAAGGTTCCGAATTTAGAAACTAACACTATAACAGTTACTGAAGTAAGAATGAGTCCAGATTTAAAAATTGCTAAAGCATATGTTCTTCCATTAGGAGGAAAAGATGCAGAGGAAATAATTGATGTATTAAAAGAATATTCATTTTTAATAAGAAAAATTTTATCACAAAAAGTAGAAATGAAATTTTTACCTAAATTACTTTTCAGAAAGGATGAATCCTTTGAGTATGCGGAAAAAATAGAAAACTTAATAAAACAAACAAACAAATAAATAGAAAGAAAGAGGTATGAATAAAAAAGCCCAAGAATTAGCAATACATGATAAAGACACTGGATCTTCAGAGATACAGATTGCTTTGTTAACAGAGAAAATTGAAACTCTCTCTAAACATATTAAACAATTCAAAAAAGATAAACATTCATCAGTTGGATTGTTGAGAGCGGTAAATAGAAGAAAGAAATTGTTAGAATACCTAAAAAAAAATAAAATGGATTCTTACAAAAATGTACTGTCGAAATTGAATTTAAGAAAATAGAAGTCAAGATAGATAGAACGGAATGGAACGAAACGAAACGAAATGGAAATGAAATGTTTAAAGTATATAAGAAGGAAATTGAAGTAGCGGGAAAGAAGATAAGTTTAGAAACAGGTAAAGTAGCAAGACAGGCAGACGGTGCAATAATTGCAACATGTGGAGAAACAGTAGTTTTAGCAACAGTAGTCGGAGCAAAGAAAGTAAATCCTGATATGGATTACTTTCCATTATCTGTAAATTACCAAGAAAAATATTACGCAGCTGGAAAAATTCCAGGTGGGTATTTCAAAAGAGAAGCAAGGCCAACTGAAAGCGAAACATTAATCTCTAGATTAATCGATAGACCAATCAGACCTTTGTTTCCTGATGAATTTAAAAACGAAGTTCAGTTGTTACCAACTGTAATTTCATATGACAAAGAAAATGAGCCAGATATTTTATCAATTACTGCATCATCGGCAGCATTAGCTATATCAGGAATGCCATTTATGGGTCCTGTAGGAGCTTCTAGAGTTGGTTTTGTAGATGGCAAATATGTTTTAAACCCATCAAAAGCAGAATTAGAAAAATCAAAATTAGATTTAGTTGTAGCAGGTACCAAAGATGCTGTGCTTATGGTTGAGTCTGAAGCAAATGGTTTAACAGAAGAAGAAATGTTGAACGCAGTTAAATTTGGTCATGAAGGCTTTGTGCCTGTAATCAAAATGATTGAGGAACTTGCAAAGGAATGCAGGAAACCTGAGTGGACTGTTGAAAAGAAGGATCTATCACAAATAAAGAAAAAACTTGAAGAAACTTTTACAGAAGATCTTAAAAAAGCTTTTGGAACAAGGGACAAACAAGATAGATCAAATCAAATTTCAGAGATTACAGATAAAGCCAAAAAACTTTATGAAGAAGATGAAAATTATTCAGATCTAGATGTAAACAGTCAGTTAAAAAATCTTGAAAAATCAATTGTCAGAACTGATATTCTAAAAAACAAAAATAGAATTGATGGTAGAGGCTTATCAGATGTAAGACCTATTTCATGTGAAGTTGGTGTTTTACCAAGAGCTCATGGTTCTGCATTGTTTACTAGAGGGGAGACCCAAGCGATTGTAGTTGCAACTTTAGGGACTTCAGATGATGAACAAAGAATTGAAAGTTTAGATGGTCTTCAAAGAGAACGGTTTATGCTTCACTATAACTTTCCTCCTTTTTCTGTTGGAGAAACAGGAAGAATTGGAACAGGTAGAAGAGAAATCGGTCATGGAAAATTAGCCTGGAGAGCAATTAACTCTTCATTGCCAACAAAAGAAGCATTTCCATATACTTTTAGAGTTGTTTCAGAAATAACCGAATCTAATGGATCTTCTTCAATGGCAACCGTTTGTGGAACATCTTTAGCATTAATGGATGCAGGAGTGCCGATTAAAGAACCAGTTGCTGGTATTGCAATGGGATTAATTAAAGAAGGTGATGACTTTAGTGTTTTATCAGACATTTTAGGAGATGAGGATCACTTAGGTGATATGGACTTTAAAGTTGCTGGAACTAAAGATGGAATTACTTCTCTTCAAATGGATATTAAAATTACAGGTATTACGTTTGAAATTATGGAGCAGGCATTAAGTCAAGCTAAAGATGGAAGAGTACATATCTTAGGAGAAATGAATAAAGCATTATCAGCTTCGAGATCAGATGTTGGAAAACACACTCCAAAAATGGAACAAGTTAATGTAGATAAAAAAGACATTGCTGCTGTGATAGGAAAAGGTGGTGCAACAATCAGAGAGATAGTTGAAAAATCAGGTGCAAAAGTAGATGTAAATGATGAAGGGGTTGTAACTGTTGCTGCTCCAGATGAAGAGTCTAGAAATATCGCAATGCAAATGATAAAAGATATCACTGCAAAAGCTGAATTAAATAAAATTTATACTGGTAAAGTAATGAAGATAATGGAGTTTGGAGCATTTGTTAACTTTTTAGGAAAACAAGATGGCCTAGTTCATATTTCTGAATTAGCAGACAAAAGAGTTGCCAAAGTTACTGATGTTGTAAAAGAAGGAGACGAGGTAAGTGTTAAAGTTATAGGTTTTGATAGAGGCAAAGTAAAACTTTCAATGAAGCAAGCATTAACCAAGTAGGCTACAATTGAGTCATGATATTAATAAGTTTAAATTTCTAAAAAAGATTATTGGCTCAATTGGATATAAATTAGTAAATAAAAATTCTGTTAAAACAGAAAGAATAATTAATAATTTTTCTGTCAAGATTGATGATATTTTGCAATCACTTATTAGAAAAAAAAAAATTAAAAAAATTATTCAAGTAGGTGCAAATGATGGTAAAAGTGATGACTTTTTATTTAAATGTTTTAATGATGATCTGGAAGCATTATTAATAGAGCCAATAGAAGATGCTTTTATAAATTTAGAAAGAAACTATAAAAATTTTAAAAATGTTAAATGTTTAAATTTAGCGGTAGATATAAATAATCAAAAAAAAGAAATATTTTCGGTAAATAAAAACTATTATGAGTTTTATAAAAAAAAATATAAGAAATTAAATGTTGATTGGCTCAGCGTTTTATCATCATTTGATAAGCAACATTTAATAGATCACGGAATAAAAAAAAACCATATAAGTTCAAAACAAATTGAATGCCAAACATTTAATGAGTTGATAAATAATTATAATTATCAAGAATTAGATTTATTAATAATAGATACAGAGGGTCATGATTTTATTTTAGTTAATAACTTTTTAGAAACTATATATATAAGACCAATAATTATTTTCGAATGGATACATTTTAAAAATTATGAAATAGAAAAATTATTAATGAAATTAAAGAATCTTAATTATAATTTTCTTCAAATTGGAAGAGATCTAGTGTGTTTTCAAAAGGGAAATATTATTTAAGTAATATTTTTAGGATCTGGCATCCCAACTTTATTATAGCCAGCATCCACATAATGAATTTCTCCAGTAACACCGTTTGCAAGATCACTTAGTAGATATAATGCCGAATTTCCGACATCATGAATATCTACATTTCTCTTAAGGAAAGAATGGTCTTCATTCCATTTATATAGAAATTTTGCATCGCCGATAGCAGACGCTGCCAATGTTTTGATGGGTCCAGCGCTGATAGCATTTACTCTTATGCCTTTATCCCCCAAATCTCTTGCTAAATATTTAACACTAGCTTCTAAAGCTGATTTACAAACACCCATTACATTATAATTTGGAATAGCCTTAGTAGACTCGTAAGTTAATGTAAGCAGGCTTCCACCATTTTTCATCAACTTTGAAGCTTCTTTTGCTACTTCTGTAAATGAAAAACAAGAAATTAACATACTTCTTAAAAAGTTTTCTCTAGTCGTATTTAAATATTCACCTGATAATTCTGATTTATCTGAAAAAGCAACTGCATGAACTACAAAATCGATTTCACCCCACTTAGATTTTATATCTTCAAATAATTTTACTATTTCTTCTTTTTTTTCAACATCACAACTAAAAGTGACATTTGAATTTAGTTTTTCAGCTAAGGGAACAACTCTTTTTTTCAAAGCATCACCTAAATATGTGAATGCCAGTTCTGCTCCTGCTTCTGCAAGTTTTTGAGAAATACCCCAGGCAATAGATCTTTCATTTGCAACACCCATGATCAATCCTTTTTTACCTTTCATTAAATTCATAAATTAAACCTTTTCAAAGATTAAAGCTGCATTAGTTCCACCAAACCCAAAACTATTAGACATTACAGTATTTAAAGTTGCTCCTGTTTGAGTTTTTGCAATAATTGGAAATTTTTTAGCATCATCATCCATGTTAGTAATATTTGCTGAGCCTGTGATAAAATTATTTTTCATCATTATTAAACAATAAATTGCTTCATGAACAGAAGCAGCACCTAAAGGGTGACCTGATAAAGATTTTGTTGAACTTATTTTTGGAACATTATCTCCAAATGTTTCTCTAATAGCATTAAGTTCAGTTATATCTCCAACTGGTGTAGATGTTCCGTGAGTATTGATATAATCAATTTTATTTTTAGCAGTTGCCATTGCCATTTTCATGCATCTAACAGCACCCTCTCCTGAAGGTGCAACCATATCGTATCCATCTGAAGTTGCTCCATAACCAGTTAATTCCGCGTATATTTTAGCCCCTCTCGCTTTTGCATGCTCATATTCTTCGAGCACTAATACGCCTGCACCACCTGCAATTACAAAACCATCTCTTGTCTTGTCGTAAGCTCTGGATGCTGATTGTGGAGTATCATTATATTTTGATGATAAAGCCGTCATAGCATCAAACATTGCAGTCATTGCCCAGTGAATTTCTTCACTACCACCAGCAAAAACAACATCTTGTTTACCCATTTGGATTAATTCCATTGAATTTCCAATACAGTGTCCACTTGTTGCACATGCAGAACTCATAGTGTAATTCGTTCCTTTTATTTTGAATGGAACTGCAAGAGTTGCGGAAGCAGTGCTAGCCATTGTTCTTGGAACAATAAATGGTCCCATTAGTTTTGGAGTTTTAGCTCTTGTCTTGTCTGCTGCTAGAATTACATTTTCTATAGAGGGTCCTCCTGAACCCATTACAATTCCAGTTTTATAGTTACTTACTTCACTTTCTTCTAACCCAGAATCTTCAATAGCCTCTTTCATTGCAATATAATTGTAAGCTGAGCCTGAACCCATAAATCTAATAGTTTTTCTGTCTATATGATCTTCGAGTTTAATATTTGGTTTACCATGAACATGGCTTTTTAAATTATGTTCTTTATAATCTTCCGAAAAAGAAATTCCTGATTTTGAATTTAATAAAGATTGATGAACTTCTTCTTGATTGTTTCCTAAACAAGAAACTACTCCTAAACCTGTAATAACTACTCTTCTCATTATTTAAACAACCCTACTTTTAAACTTTCTGCTGAATATATTTTTTGATTGTCTGCAAGAACTATACCGTTTGCAAGTCCAACAGTTGTTCCTCCAGGAGACATAATTTTCTTCATATCTATTTCATATCTTACTTTTTTTACACTCTGTAAAACTTCGCCTGTAAATTTCACAGTACCCACTCCTAAGGCTCTTCCTTTTCCAGGATTTCCTAGCCAACCTAGAAAAAAACCTACCAGTTGCCACATAGCGTCTAAACCTAGACATCCTGGCATAACTGGATCTTTTTTAAAATGACAATCAAAAAACCAAAGATCATCTTTAATATCTAATTCAGCTTTTAAAGAGCCTTTATTAAATTTACCATTATTTTCATTGATTTCAGTTATTCTGTCAAACATAAGCATTGGTGGAAGAGGTAATTTTGCATTACCAGGACCAAAAAGATCACCATTTCCACAAGTTATAAGGTCATCATAGGAGTATGAGTTTTTTTTCATAATTTTGAGTTCCCTTAATACTTGATTTAATCCTAATATAATATAATAAAACACTATATTTTTATTCATACTTTAGAATAATTATAAAAAACGATGAAAAAAAACTGCAATTTTATTGAAAAATTAAGAGAAGTTGGGCTTAGACCTACCAAGCAAAGAGTAAAAATGTGTGAAGTTTTGTATAATAGAGTAAAAACTTTCCATTTCACAATTAACGATTTGGTTAAAATGTTATCTGAGGAAATGAACCAAAAGATATCTCTAGCCACAGTTTATAACACAGTTCATGCATTTGAAAAAAAAGGATATTTAAAAGAAATTTCAATCGATAGTCATAGAAGTTATTTTGATACAAACACATCAGTACATCATCATTTTTTTGATGAAGATACAAATGAGTTAATCGATTGTGATGAGAGCGATATAGATAAAATAAATATTAGAAAAAATATAATTGGAAAAAAAATAAATTCCGTTGAAGTTTTGGTTAGAGTTGCGAGTGATAATCAAAATCAAAAATAATTCTGTTAAATCAATTACTTAAAATCTACATTATAATAATTCTAAACTGTTGACATATTTTGTAAAAGCATTATATGGTGATTAATATTTAAAAGGAGAAAATAATGTCTTTAAAAGGAAGTAAAACAGAAGAAAATTTAAAAGAAGCGTTTGCTGGTGAAAGTCAAGCAAACAGAAGATATCTTTATTTTGCACAAAAAGCTGACATAGAAGGTTACAATGATGTGGCTGCAGTTTTTAGATCAACAGCCGAAGGTGAAACTGGTCACGCGCATGGTCATTTGGAGTATCTAGAAGAAGTTGGTGATCCAGGAACTGGTATGCCAATTGGCGAAACAAAAGCTAACCTGGCTTCTGCAGTACAAGGTGAAACTCATGAGTACACTGATATGTACCCTGGTATGGCCAAGACAGCTAGAGAAGAAGGCTTTGAAGAAATTGCTGACTGGTTTGAAACTTTAGCTAAAGCTGAAAAATCACACGCTGGTAAATTTCAAAAAACTTTAGAATCTATTAGCTAATCAAATTTCTTAGTGGGCGTTAGTCGCCCACTAAAAACAATTCAAATTTAAAATAACTTAATTATATGAGCAAAGAAGGAAGCTTAAGTGCACCTATAAGACATCCAATAGATTTTGAGCATCCTGATTTTCTAAATCCTGAAAAATTAGATGCTGAAATGAGAAGAGTATTTGATATCTGCCATGGGTGTAGAAGATGTTTTAATCTTTGTGATTCATTTCCAAAGTTATTTGACATGATTGATGAGTCTAAAAATGAAGATGTTGAAAGCTTATCTAGTGACCAATTTTCCCCTGTTGTTGATGCATGTACTTTGTGTGATATGTGTTTTATGACTAAATGCCCATATGTTCCACCTCATGATTTTGATTTAGATTTTCCACATTTAATGCTGCGATATAGAACAGCTCAAAAAAAATTAGGTAAATTGCCAAGCGTACCAACACAATTAGCCCAAATAGATCGAAACGCCAAAATTGGTGTAATGTTCTCTAAAATAGTTAACTGGGTATCAAATATTAAAAATAAATTAATTAGAAAAATCTTAGAAATAATCACTGGAATAGATAAAAGGGTTCAATTACCAAAATATAACTCCGAAACTTTTTCAAATTTCTTTAAAAAAAATAAAGATACAATTAATTATGAAACACCTTCTAAAGAAAGAAAAGTTGTTATTTATTCAACTTGTTTTGTAAATTTTAATAAAAAAAATACTGGTGTTGCTGCTTTAAAAGTTTTGAAAAAAAATGGTGTAGAGGTGCAGGAGGCCTATCCTGGTTGTTGTGGAATGCCATTTCTAGAGCAAGCAGATCTGCCAAAAGTTGTTGAACAAGCGAAAAAAGTTTCTAAGGATTTAATCGAATGGATTGATAAAGGATATAAAGTAGTAACCTTAACAGCAAGTTGTGGATTGATGTTAAAATTCGAATGGCCTTTGTTACTACCAAATGATGAGAAAATTAAAAAATTATCTGCAAATATTATGGATATTGACGAGTATGTAGTTGATATTTCAAACAACGAAGGATTAGAAGAAGGATTAAATGAGATTGATGGAGGTGTAACCGTACATCATGCCTGTCATGCTAGAGCACAGAATATGGGTAACAAAGCGAGAGATATGTTAAAATTGATACCAAACATTAAAATTGATGTGGTTGAAAGATGTGCAGGTCATGGAGGAACTTTTGGAGTAATGAAAGAAACTCATGATTTAGCAAATAAAGTCGGAAGACCTACAGCTAGACAAATTAAAACTAAAAATAATAAGTATATGGCTTCTGATTGTCCTTTAGCTGGCAAACATTTGAAACAGTTAGAAGTTGATACAAATATATCTAATGATGAGGCACTACATCCTATCGAATTAATGGCAAAAAGTTATAACTTATGAGTATGCCTAGAGAAAAAAGAGAAATCCAAAAAGAAGATATCATGCCTCTAGATGTTTATATAGAGAAGAGACGTGAATTAAGAAAAAATATTGTTGATTATAAAAAAAATAGAAGAGTTGCTTTAGGTCCTTATGCTACTTTTTATTTTGAAAGTTATGAAACAATGTTAGCTCAAGTTCAAGAAATGCTATACATTGAAAAAGGTGGTGATGAACAACTCCAGGATGAGCTTTCTGCGTATAATCCCCTAATACCTAACGGAAAAGAGCTTACAGCAACTCTAATGTTTGAAATAGATAATCCTATTTCAAGAGCGGCGTTTCTTGGAAAAGTTGGTGGAATAGAAGAAACAGTATTTATGAAAATAAATGGTAAGAAAATTAAAGCGGTTCCAGAAGAAGATGTAGACAGAACTTCTAGTGAAGGAAAAGCTTCTTCAGTACAGTTTATTCATTTTAATTTTACTGATGATCAAATAGAAAAATTTAAATCTAATAGTTCAGAAATTGAGCTTGGCATTGATCACAAAGAATATTCTCACAACACAAAATTATCTGAAGAAAATATATCCTCTTTATCTGCTGATTTTAATTAATTTAGCCCCCAAATATTCTTTGTTTTAATCCAACCTTCAAATTCATCTGATGTAATTTTGCACCAATTTTGTTGACATTTTTCTATAATTAATAATCTTCCTTCTTTAATTTGAGCAACTGGTTTAGCAAAAGATGTAGGTTTCTTAAATAAAACTTTATCTTTAGTAGCTATTACTGAATTACTTTTTTTTAATTGTGAAATATGAATCCATCCACTGTTATTTTTTAAATCTATAATTCGCCTGAAATTTTCTTTTTTATCAATTTGTTTCAAAGGTAAATTTATTTTTTTGTAAACATACTTTATGTCAGACTCGAAACTTGGTCCATAACGTACATTTACCTTATTTTTTTTAAGGGAAACGAATATTTCTTCTGCATTACTTGAGGTAATAAAGGATATTAAAAGGAAGAATATAAAAATATTATTAATTAAATTTTTTATTTTCACTTTTTTGTTTTATTTAATTTAACTTTTCTAAAGCTCAAATTTAATAAATCTATAATAAGAATAAATCCATTTAAATTTTGACCAACTTTTAATATTCTTTTCAAAACTTCGTTAGCTAGCATGGTGCCAATGGTTCCTGCTACTGGTCCTAATATTCCTTCATATTCACAGTTTAATATTTCATCAGTAATAACTTCTTCTTGATAGAAATCTCTTAAAGAAGGAGTATTTTTATCTACAAAATCAAAAGTAAAAATATGACCATCAAATTTACTAATTGCTCCAGTCACAAGATATTTTTTATATTTTAAACTTAAATCATTTATTAAAAATTTACTTTCAAAATTGTCAGTACCATCAATTATGTAGTCGTAATTTTTTATTATTTTTTTAAATTTTGCTCTATTCATTTTAAAGTTATAAATATTTATTTTTGTTTTTGGGTTAATTCTATTTAGTTTTTTTTTAGCAATTATAAC
This sequence comes from uncultured Pelagibacteraceae bacterium, assembly GCA_902635665.1. GTDB lineage: Bacteria > Pseudomonadota > Alphaproteobacteria > Pelagibacterales > Pelagibacteraceae > Pelagibacter. Next base: position 33,044 of record CACPOX010000007.1, on the reverse strand, counting down.
TTTTGACTGATTTAAATCTTTTTCATCATATAAACTTTGTCTATGAATATTTGATAGGCTAACGATGTCATGATCAACAATTCCTAGTGTGCCAATACCAGACCTGGTTAAAAAATCTGCTGCTGGACATCCTAGACCACCCATTCCAATTATTAAAACCTTTGAGACCAGAATTTTTTTTTGTCCTAATGGACCTATGTTTTTTAAAATTATTTGCCTCGAAAATTTATCTATTTCTTTTTTGCTTAAATCTTTGCTCATTTTCCAGTCGAGCCAAAACCACCCTCTCCTCTAACTGTTTCTGGAAGATCATCTGTTTCTTCAAATTCCATTTTAATTACAGGAGTTAAAATCATTTGCGCTATTCTATCTTTATTATTTATTAAAAAATCACTTTTTCCGTGATTAAAAAGTATTACTTTTATTTCTCCCCTGTAATCACTATCAATAGTTCCAGGTGTGTTTAAAACACTAATGCTGTTTTTTGCAGCTAAACCAGATCTCGGTCTTATTTGGATTTCAAATTCACTAGAAAATGCTACTGCAAGCCCTGTTGGAACTAAACATGAAGAGTTTGGTTTAAGATTTATAGGTTCTTTTACTAATGCCATTAAATCCATGCCTGATGCACCTTCTGTTTTGTAAGCAGGTAATTCAACTGCAGGGTCTAACTTTTTGATAAGAACTTTTGCCATTAATTTAATTGATCAATTATTCTATCAACTATTTCATCAGAAATTCCAGATTTTTTTTTGTACGAAAGTTTTTCTTTTTTAGCATCTCTATCTTTGTAATGAATTGTTACCTCATTATAATCAGAATTAAATCCTATATTTTTATTTGATACATCATTGGAAATTATCCAGTCACAATTCTTTTTATTTAATTTTTCCTCTGCATTTTTATCGATCTCATTGGTTTCTGCCGCAAATCCAATGACAAGTTTAGGTCTCATGGAGTTATGGTTGGACACATAATTAAGTATATCTATATTCTTTTCTAAATTTAAGTTTAAGTTCTCTTGTTTTTTAATTTTATTTTCATACTTTTTATTAATTTTAAAATCAGCTACTGCAGCAGAAAAAATTGCTACATCAACAGGTAAATTTTCTTGAGTGGCAACTAACATTTCATCTGCTGTTTCGACTTTTATAAGATTAATATCTTTAGTTATTTCAAGATTAGTTGGACCTGATATTAATGTTGTATCAAAACCTTTTTTGGATAATGATTTTGCTAATTCATATCCTTGTTTGCCACTTGATTTATTAGTAATAAAACGAACTGGATCTATGTACTCATTAGTTGGACCTGCTGTAACTAATGCTTTAAATTTTTTGTTATTTTTTTGAGTTAAGAAATATTTATCAATTTCTTCTGCAATTACTGATGGGTCTGACATTTTACCTTCTCCATATTCACCACATGCCATATCACCAACCTCTGGACCAATTAGTTTATATCCAAATTCCTTTAATTTTTTTAAATTCATTTTAGTAGTTGGATTTTCCCACATTCTTACATTCATTGCTGGTGCTAAAATAATATCTTTATCTGAAGCTAAAACCACAGTAGATGCTAAGTCATCAGATGTTCCTTGAGCTAATTTTGAAATTGTATTTGCTGTCGCTGGTGCAATTAAAATTAAATCTGCCCATCTTGAAAGTGAAATATGATCCATTTCAGCTTCGTTCTCTACGCTGAATAAATCACAATATACTTTACCTTGAGAAAGTGATGTTACTGACAGTGGAGTTACAAATTCTTTTGCACTTTTAGTAAGGATTGTCTTTATTTCCGCCCCATTCTTTTTAAAAAGCCTAATTGTTTCTAGACTTTTGTAGGCAGATATCCCTCCACAGATAATGTATAGTATTTTTTTATTTAACAAATTTTTCATTTGCGGAATTAAAATACTATAAGGCCAAAAATTACAAGAAGTAATAAACCAATAATAGATTGATTTCTAAATGCTATCATTTCTGATTTCTTATCATTTAAAGCGGTATATGAATTTGAATTTTGTGGAATTTGACCGCTAGCTAAAAACGTTAATGCTTGATTTGCTTTATCCATAATCTCAGGAAATTCTGGCAAACGTTTAATAACTTCAGATGTATTTTTTAAAGTTTCATTTAAATTATTAATTGGGTCTTTTGTTTCTTTAAGCCAATTTTCTAGTACAGGCTTTGAAGTTGTCCAAATATTTGTGTTTGGATTTAATTTTCTTGCAACACCTTCAACAACAACCATAGTTTTTTGCAACATTAATAATTGAGGTTGAGTTTGCATATTAAACTTTTCTGTTACATCAAACAATTGTTTGAGTAATTTACCTCCTGAAATATCTTTAACTTCTTGACCAAATATAGGCTCGCCAATTGATCTCAAAGCTTGAGCCAGATCATCAATTGGTACTTCTTTAGGGACTAATCCAGCCACTAAATGAACCTCAGCTACTTTTCGATAATCTCTTTGAATAAATCCAAATAAAATTTCTGCTAAAAATCTTTTACTAAGTTTATCTAATCTACCCATAATCCCAAAATCTATTGGTACAATTTGGCCACTATTATCAACAAAGATATTTCCTTGATGCATGTCTGCATGAAAAAAACCATCTCTTACAGCATGTCTCAAAAAATGCTGGATAATATCTTCTGCTATTTTATTAGTGTCTAAATTTCTTTTCTTTAACTCCTCAGCTTCCCTTATTGAAATTCCATCTATCCAATCTAAAGTCATTACATTTTCACTAGTAAAATTCCAATAAATCTCAGGAACTTTAAACCCAGCATCATTTTTAGTATTTTCTGCATATTCATTTGCTGCAGCAGCTTCAAATCTTAAATCCATTTCAAGATTCGTTATTTCTTTAAGTAAAAAAACAACTTCAACAAGTTTTAATCTTTTTGTTTTTTTTACAAATGACTCAATAATAAATGCAAACAACATCATAGCATCTATTTCTTCATTGAATATTTTTTTTATATTTGGTCTTAAAATTTTTATTGCTACATCTTTAATAGTTCCATTGTCATTTATTTTTGCTTTATGAACTTGTGCAATTGATGCTGCAGCGACTGGTTCACTTAAATCAATAATTGAATTAAACGCATCAACTCCAAGATCTTCTTTAATAATTTCTTTTGCTTCATGAATTGAAAAAGGGGGTAATCGATCTTGAAGTTTTTCTAGCTTTAAAGATAATTCTTCTCCAATTATATCAGGTCTAGTAGCAAGAAATTGCCCAAGTTTGATGAAAGTTGTACCCATAGACTCTAACGACCTAGATAGTCTTTCTCCGTCATCTTCAATTGAATTATTTTGTTCCTTTTTTTCAAATGAAATAGATAAAATTTGGAATAATATTGTTACAGCTAAAGGAGGTTTTTTAAATTTTGATGCAATTTTTAAAATATCAGATTTTGCAATCTTTCTTCCTAATTTAAATAAAGTAATAAGTTTTTTAATCATTAAATTTTCCAACCACTATGAATTGAAACAATACCTCCAGAAAGATTTCTATAAGAACATTTTTGAAAATTATTTTTTTCCATCAACTCTATTAATTCATCTTGATTAATAAATTGTTCAATACTTTTGATTAAATATTCATAAGGTTCTTTTTCTCCAACTACAAACTGACCAATTATAGGAATAAGTTTTGAATAATTTTTATATATAAAATCAAGATTTGCATTTTGAATTTTAGAAAATTCCAGACACAGATAACGTCCACCAGGTTTTAAAACTCTATAAGCTTCTGAAAGTGCCTTATTTAAATTTTTTGTATTTCTGAGCCCAAAACTAATAGTGTAATAATCAAATGAGTTGTCCGCTATAGGTAATTTTTCTGCTGGCGAAATAACCCATTTTATATTTTTATAATTAGATAATTTCTGTTTTCCCTGACCAATCATCCCTTTATTGGGATCTATACAAGTAATTTCAGCCTCTTTATTTGTGCTATCTAGAAATAACTTTCCAATATCCCCTGTTCCACACGCAACATCAATTAGCTTCCTTTTATCTCTTGGATTCATCATGTTAATTAAAATTTTTTTCCAATATCTATGAACGCCCATAGACATAAAATCATTCATCAAGTCGTATTTATTGAAGACCTGATTAAATACATTTTCTACAAGGCCTTTTTTATTTTGAAGATTTTGTTGCATAAAAAAATATATATTGAATATAGTATCAAATGCCAGAATTACCAGAAGTAGAAATTGTTAGACAATCCCTTCATAAAAAGATCAAAAAAAAAAGCATACAAAAAGTAATAATTAGAAACAGGAATTTAAGGTTTAAAATACCAGGTGATTTCGAAAATTTTATAAAAAATAAAAAGATAATTAAAGTTAGTAGATTTTCTAAATATTTAATCATTCATTTTCAAAATGAGGACTATTGTTTAATTCATTTAGGAATGTCAGGAACAATACATATTCTTGATAAGAAAAAGCCTCTAAAATTTACAAACACTAGTTTTTATCATTCGCCTTTTTTACCTGAAAAACACAATCATGCAGAGTTTGTATTTGATAACTTGAAAGTAATTTATAATGATCCAAGACGCTTTGGATTTTTCGAAATAATCAAAAATTATCAAGATTTAGAGAAAAGATTTAAATCAATGGGGCCTGAGCCTTTTAGTGATAAATTTAGCTTAAATTATGTAGTTAATTATTTTAAGAATAAAAATAAGGATATAAAAAGTTTTTTACTTGACCAGAGATTTGTTTCTGGAATAGGTAATATTTATGCAAGTGAAATTCTTTTCGCTAGTAAAATAAATCCATTTAAAAAGGCAAAAAGACTTAATAACAATGAATGTTTAAATGTTATTTTAAATTCCAGGAAAATACTTGAACAGGCAATTAACAAGGGTGGTTCAAGTATTAGAGATTTTAAAGATATTTCAGGTAACAAAGGTAACTTTCAAAAGGAGTTTAAAGTTTATCAGCAAGAGGGAGCTGATTGTAAGCGTACGAATTGCAAAGGTATTATAAAAAAAAAAATAACATCAAATAGGTCGACCTTTTTTTGTGTTTCTTGTCAAAAATAGTTAAATATTTAGTTGACCACTATAAATTCTCAAGCTATACCCCTGCGCAGATGGCAAACACAAAATCAGCAATTAAGAGAATTAGAAGAATTTCTAAACAAACAGCGGTAAATAAAGCTAGAAAGAGCAGGTTTAGAAACGCTCTTAAGAAAATGAACCTTTTAATCGATGGTAAAAAGAAAGATGAAGCTCTTAAATTTTTACCAAAGTTAAACTCTGAGTTGATGAAAATTGCAAAAACAGGAATAATAAAAAAACAAAATGCTTCTAGAAATGTTTCTAGAATTACAAAAAAAATTGCTGCAATCTAAACGTTAGTTTAAATTCTTTAAACAACTCCTGATATCTACATTATATATTTAAGTTTCGTGTTAAGTTACTATATTTAGATTTAGTAAATATTTGGATTATAGTCATTCAATCTATATTCGATTTAATATTAATTCAATCAATTAATTGATTCAATCTATATTTGATTCAATTTATAATTTTAATTTAAATTTAATTTAGAATTATTTTTTTTAAATTTAAATCACAATCATAGATTTTATTTTTTTTTAAATTTCTTTATTAACTTGTTGCAAATTTTTTTAAATAGTTCTAACTGAGATTTCCCCTTAAGTTATGAATAAATTAACAAATACAAAAAATATTAACAATTTTTCTTCTGAAGGCTTTGAATGGAAGCAAGTGCAGAATGAAATGAAAAACAAACTAGGCTTAGAAGTTTATGAGAGCTGGTTAAAAAAAATTTCTTTTGTAGAGGAATTCAATAATTATTTATTATTATCAGTTCCAACAAGATTTATTAGAGATTGGATTACATCAAGGTATTTAGACCAAATATTAAAGATAATTAAAGTATATAAAAAAGACATTATTAGAATTGAGTTCAAAATAGTTGAAAAAGCCCAAGATATCACTTTAAAGGAAAATAATATTAATGAGAACAATACTAATGAAAATGTTTCATTTATAAAAGACTCTTACCTTCAATACAATCGAATTGATCCAAATAAAAGATTTGATAATTTTATAACAGGTTCAAGTAACAAATTAGCTTACGAAGCTTCTTTAAAAGTTTCAGAAAATATATCTCATTATAATCCACTTTATATTTATGGTGGTGTTGGAATGGGAAAAACTCACTTATTAAATTCAATAGGTTTAGAGGTTAAAAAAAATAATAAAGTAATGTTCATTTCTGCCGAACGTTTCATGTATCAGTTTGTAAAATCAATTAAATCAAACGACATGGTTAAGTTTAAAGAATATTTTAGAAATACAGATATTTTATTAATTGATGATATTCAGTTTATAAGTGGAAAAGAGGCTATGCAGGAGGAGTTCTTTCATACGTTTAATGCATTACTTGATAAGGGATCTCAAATAATTGTATCAGCTGATCGAGCACCAAACAAATTATCAAGGATTCAAGAAAGAATTAAATCAAGGTTTTCTGGAGGATTAGTTGTTGATATTCAAAAGCCAGACCTTGAGCTAAGAAAAAAAATAGTTGAAAAAAAAACTGAAGAATTAAATGCTTTGTATTCCGAACAATTACAAGTTTCTATAGAAATTCAAGATTTTATAAGTAATGAAATAACCGGAAGTGTAAGGGAATTAGTTGGTGCAATAAACAGAGTTGTTTCATTTTCAAGAATTTACAATAAAGTCCCAAATCTTACTGAAACTAAAGTAGTTTTAAAGGATTTATTAAATTTAGAAGAAAATAAGGTTACAATAGATCTAATTCAGACAATTGTTTGTAAGTTTTTCAAAATCAGCAAAAATGAAATGTTATCATCTAGAAGATCAAGATATTTAGTAAGACCTAGACAAACAGCAATTTATTTAACTAAAATTTTGACTTCTAAATCATTACCTGAAATTGGAAGAGAATTTTCTAACCGAGACCATACAACAATAATTCATTCAGTAAAAACTATTGAAAAGATAAAAGAAAAAGATCCTGAGATGGTTGATAATATAAATAAATTAAAAAACCAGATTTTATATAATAATAAAGAAAATGAAATTTAACGTTAATCAACAGGATCTTCAGCAAGCTTTAAATTATTGCCAAGGTGTTATTGAGAAAAGAAGCACACTACCAATTCTTTCAAATATTCTGTTAGATGCAAGTAATTCAAAACTTACTATTACAGCAACTGATCTAGATTTAATATTTATACACCAGTTAAACAATATAGAAATATTAGAGGAGGGAAAAACAACTACAACTTCCTCAATAATGTACGATATTATAAGAAAGTTTAACTCAGGAAAAAAAATAAATCTTTCTCTAACAGATATTAGTAAATTACAAGTAGAGTCTGAAAAATCCATTTTTAATTTGAATTGTATAAGTGCAACAGAGTTTCCACTGACAGATGAAAATTTTAATCAAAATGAATTTATAATTAAATCAAAACAACTTTTGAAATTATTAAATAAGTGTAAATTTTCAGTTTCTAATGATGAAACAAGGCATTATCTAAGCGGTATTTATTTTCATCAAACGGAAGTTGAGGATAAAAATTATTTAACGGCAGTTGCAACTGATAGTCATAGAATGTCCATTTCAAAAATTAGATTAGAGGAAAAAATTGATTTTGATCCAATAATTTTACCTAAAAAAACAATTTTTCAGCTTTGTTCTTTATTAGATAGCTTTGATGGTGATGTAAAAGTTTCAAACGTGAAATCAAAAATTAAATTTGAATTAAATAATAGTATTTTAATTTCAAAACTTATTGATGGAAAATTTCCTAACTATATTCAAGTTATACCTAAAAATAATCAAAAAAAGTTAGAAATAGATCAAAAATTATTTTTAAATTCTGTTGATAGAGTAGCGTCAGTTTCATTAGATAAAAAAGATGGTGTGAAATTTAATTTATCCAAAGATACTCTAGATCTGTCGGTAAATAATACAAATAGTGGCGATGGTAAAGAAACTTTAACTGTTAAGTTTGATCATGATTTAGAGATAAGTTTTAACTCTAGGTATTTGTTAGATGTTGCCTCACAATTAGATGGAGAAAGAGTTGAAATTTTCTTTAATGATACTGGTTCACCAGCATTAATAAAAGACCCGGGTGATTTTGATAGTATTTTTGTTGTTATGCCTATGAAGGGCTAATTGATTAAGTCTAACTCTGAATAAATATTTTTTTCAAGAATTTGAATAAAATTTTCCTTTGTTAACCCAGAAGGAATTGGTTTTAGAATAGAGATTGTAATCGTTTTATTTGATTTCTTTTCACCTTTTTTAGGCCATACATATCCAGAGTTAATTGCAACTGGCTGACAATTAATATTTAGCTCTTCATAAATTCTCGAAGCACCTTTTTTAAAAGGTGGTCTTTCATCTGGAAGAACTCTAGTTCCTTGGGGAAAAATAATTAAAGGTCTATTAGAAGTAGCTATCATTTTTGAAATATCATCAAAAAAACCCAAGTTGTCTTTTGTAACTTTGTTTCTCTTTATTGAAATTGATCCTATTTTTTTTAAATACCAACCAAAAATTGGAATTAACAATAATTCTTTTTTAAGAATAAATACAGGTGAGTTAAAGATTGTTTGTAAATAAAAAGTTTCAAACATTGATTGATGAGATGCCGCTATAAAAAATTTGTCATTATTAATAATATTTTCCCTTCCTTTGATTGAAATTTTCACTGAAAGAACAAACCTTAAACAAAAACTGGCCCAATGACCCATTAATTTACCTCCCATCAAAACAACCTGTTTAGGTAAAAAAAATGATGGTAAAAAAATTATTGAAATAAAGATGATTCCAGTAAAAAACAATATTGAAAATAAAAAGTTTCTTATCATTTTTGTCAAAAGCTAAATTATATCTTTATGCTTTTGTCTTTTTCTTATTACTTTAATTTTTGATCCTTTTATTAATAATTCTATTGGTTTAGGTCTTAAATTATAATTTGAGCTAAGTGACATTCCATAAGCTCCCACATCACATATTGCTATTAAATCTTTTTCATTCAACACTTGAAATTTTTTTAAAGTAACAAATTTATCTGTACTTTCACAAATAGGACCTACAAATTCATATGGTTTTTTTGATGTTTTGTTAGATTTTGTAACAGGTAAGGTTTTATGAAAAGCACCATATAAAGCAGGTCTTATTAAATCGTTCATTGCGGCATCTAAAATTATAAATTTTTTACTTCCGCTATCTTTTATATAGATTATTTTTGACACTAATGTCCCGGTATCGCCAATAATTGATCTACCTGGCTCAAATATAATTTTAACTTTATGTTTTCTTAAAAATTTAAGAATAGCTGTGTTGTATTTTTTATAATTAAGTTTTTTATTTTTATCAGTGTAAGTAATGCCCATACCTCCACCTAAATCTATAAATTCAAATTTATGATTTGTTTTATTGAGAATTTGACTGACCGTTTTAAGCATTTTTTCATATGGTCTATGATCTAAAATTTGACTGCCTATATGAACGCTTAGACATTTTAAATCAATATTTTTTGAATTCTTGCAATAATTTATAATTTCATAGAATGTATTTTTATTTACACCAAATTTATTTTCTTTTTTCCCAGTTGATATTTGACTTAATGTTTTTGCATCTGTATTTGGGTTTAGTCTTACACCAATTTTTATTCTTTTATTTTTTGATTTTGCTATTCGATTTATTTCTTTTATTTCACTTAAAGACTCAGCGTTAATAAGCAAAATTCTTTTATCAATAGCAAAGCTGATTTCACTTGTTGTTTTACCAACACCAGAAAATACTATTTTACCTGGATTAATTCCTGCTTTTAGTGCCATCATCAGTTCTCCTACTGAAACAACATCAGCACCTAATCCAAATTTTTTAATTTCTCTAATTATATTAACATTTGTGTTGGATTTGACTGCAAAGCAGATAAGTGGTGAAAAGGATCTAAAGCTTTTTTTAAAATTATTAATATTTTCTTTTAATTTAGAATAAGAATAAGAATAAAATGGCGTTCCAAATTTATTTGCAATTTTTTGGAGACTAATTTTTTCAATTGTTAATTTTCTATTTATGTATTTCATTAAGTTAAGTTAATTAAAACTTCTTTTATTTCTGCTTTTTTATCTGGATCTACGTATTTAGGATCACCTTTCTTTCCACAAGAAATAACTACACAAAATAACAATATAATTATGGTAAATTTTTTTATCATTTTTCTTTTTTATATTTCATTATCATTTTTTTAATATTATCAAAAGAAGTTCCACCATAAGATTTTTTCGAATTAATTGAATTTTTTAAGTTAAATACTTTTAATACATCTTCTTTAAGTTTAGGTTCAATTTTTTTTAACTCATCTAAAGTTAATTCATTTAACCTCTTTTTTCTTTTTTCAGCAAAATTAACTACAGCAGCAGTTTTTTGATATGCTTTTCTAAAAGACATTGAGTGATTTTTTACAAGATAGTCAGCCAAATCAGTTGCTGTAATGTATCCAGAATTAGCAAGTTCTAACATTCTAATCTTATTTGGATTGCAATTTTTTAGTACTTCATCAAAAATTTTTAAACAATTATTAAGATTATCGTTTGATTTAAAAACAATTTCCTTGTCGTCTTGTAAATCTTTAAAATAAGACAATGGTAAGCCTTTTAAAATTGTAAGCATCGAAAATAAATTTCCATAAACGCTTCCTGATTTTCCACGCAAATACTCTAAAAGATCAGGATTCTTCTTTTGTGGCATTATCGATGATCCAGTAACAACTTTATCAGATAAATTGATCAAGTTAAAACCATCAGAATTCCAAATAATTAACTCTTCAGCAATTCTAGAAATATGCATAGCACACACTGATGAAGCGTATAAAAAATCTAAAACAAAATCTCTATCTGAAACTGTATCAATAGAATTATTTGTAGGTATTTTAAAACCAAGTTTTTTGGTTGTATAATTTCTATCTATATTAAATGATGTTCCTGCTAAAGCTGCAACACCTAAGGGATTTTCATTTAAACTGTTTAAATTATTAGAAAATCTCTTTTTTGTCTCTATTAAACATTTCTACATAAGACATTAAATAATGTGCAAAAGAGATAGCCTGAGCATTTTTAAGATGTGTAAATCCAGGCATGATAGTCTCTACATTTTTTTCGGCTAACTTGATTGTGCTCTTAATAACTTTATCAATATTAGTATTTATTTCTTTGGTCGAATTTTTCATCCAAATTTTAAAATCAGTAATTACTTGATCATTTCTTGATCTTGCGGTGTGAACATAGCCAGCTTCTTCACCTATAATTTGAAAAAGTCTTTTTTCGATATTCATATGAATATCTTCATATTTTTTATTAAACTCAAATTTATTTTTTGCGATTTCCTTATCAATTTTTGTTAGTCCATAAATAATTTTATTTTTTATTTTAAATGAAATTATTTTTTGTTTAAAAAGCATTTCAACATGAGCAATTGATCCCTGAATGTCTTCTTTGTAGAGTCTTTTATCAATATCTATTGAATTACCGACTTTTTGAAACAAACTTGATGCATTTTTTTTTATCCGTGAGTTCCAGATTGCTTGGTTGTTTTTATTTTTTGCCATGATATTTAATTATACCTATTTAACATGAGATTTTTAATAATATTTATTTTTTTGATAACAAATGTTGTAGCTGAAGAACTACTTGATATTAAAAATATTGTAATCCATAAAATACCAAAAACATATGATAATGTTATTTTTTTAGACAAAAATGATCAAAAAATTAATATCAATGAATATACTGGCAACTTATTGATATTGAATTTTTGGGCGACCTGGTGTGAACCTTGTAAAGATGAAATGCCATCTTTAGATAAACTCCAAGCTAACCCAGAATTGGATAAAATAAAAATTTTTCCAATTAACATAGGTAAAGAAACTTTACAGAAAGTTAATAAATTTTTTATAGACGTTAACATTAAAAATTTTGAACCTTATTTTGATCCACCTACTACATTAGCAAAAATGTTTACTTTAAGAGGTGTCCCTACAACAATTCTAATAAATAAAGAGGGTCAAGAATTTGCTAGAATAATAGGTTCAATTGATTTTGAAGATACAAATTTTGTTAATTGGATAAAAAAATATAACTAATTTTTAAAAAAGTAAGCAAAGCCAACCAAAGCAAGAATAGCAATAAATTGGAGAAGAACTCTTAATTGCATCAATTTGTTTGAATATTTTTTACTAGTCTCTCCACCTTTAAAAAGAGTACCTATGCCTAAAATTAAAACTATTCCCACAGCAATCAAAAGAGTTATTGATAAAACTTTTACAAATATTCCTGATATCATATTTTTATTTTAGATTGTTTTTTGAAATAAAAAACATAATTTATCAACTATGACATTTTGCCTAGATTCAATAATTATTAAACCAGAAGACGGTGTTGAAATTAAAAATGCTATTATTTTGCTTCATGGTTATGGAGGTGATGGAAAGGATATAAGCATGCTATCTTTAAACTGGAAAAGACATATGCCTAATACAGTCTTTGTTTGTCCGAATGGTCATGAGTCATGCGCTATAAATCCTTCTGGTTATCAGTGGTTTGATTTAACAAAAGAGGATACTGATTACATATTAGAGCAATCAATTAAGGCTGAAGAGGTTTTAAAAAAATTTATTAATGAAATAAAACAAGAGTTCAAGTTATCAAATAATCAAATCTGTTTATCCGGATTCAGTCAGGGATGTATGATGTCTTTAAATGTTGGTCTTACATTTGAAGAAAAGTTTTCATGTATAGTTGGTTTTTCTGGAAAGATAATAAATCAAAAAGATTTAAAAAACAGAATCAAAAATAATACTGAAACATTACTTATACATGGAGAAGCTGACCAAATTGTCCCATCAACACATTTACTAGAAGCAAAAGATTTTTTAATCAGAAACAACGTTAAAGTTGATACATTATTAATAAAAAATTGTGATCATCATATTCCTATTGAAGCATCAAGTACAGCTTTAAATTTTATTTTAAAAAAAATTTAACATCTCTTATTATTGATAAAATTGTTTAACTAAGTTAAAATTAGTTAATGAACAATTTTATTGAACAAGATGTTTCATTAGAAAAGTGTCCTGCGCTAGTACTCAATGCAGACTATAGACCTTTGAGTTACTACCCTTTGTCTTTATGGTCATGGCAAGATACTGTTAAATCAGTTTTTCTTGACCGAGTTATTATTGTGAGTAATTACGATAGAACTATAAGAAGTCCATCATTTAATATGAAATTACCAAGTGTCATCGCATTAAAGGATTATATTGTTCCTCAAAGCAAGCCAAGTTTTACTAGATTTAACGTGTTTTTAAGAGATAAATTTTCCTGTCAATATTGTGGAAGCAATGAAGAGTTAACTTTTGATCATCTATTGCCTAGATCAAAAGGAGGCGAAACTAATTGGGATAATGTTGTAACAGCTTGTTCTGCATGCAATGTTAAAAAGGGTGGAAAACTATTAAAACATTCAGGGATGAAGTTGCATCAGTACCCTTATCGACCATCAACAGAGGATCTGCACAAAAATGGTAAAAATTTTCCACCAAATTTTTTACATAAAAGCTGGATGGATTACTTATATTGGGATGTAGAACTAGAATCTTAAATTTTCTCAGAAATATTTATTGCAATTTTTGATCCAGTTTTAATAATTTTATCTAATATAGAGTATGGACCTTCTTTAGTAGCGCCTTTTTCATAGGCAATATCTTTATGATTTAATTCATCTTCTCTAAATTTAATTATTTTTTTTTTAAGTTTTGGTTCACTATTATCAAGTTGTTTTATTTGGTTTAAATAATGTTCATCTATCACTTCCTCAACAGAAGCAGTGCAAAGCATAGCCGCTTTTTTACCAAGTAAAGTTGAACCAAAACCTAATCCTACACCTAATAAATCCCATAAGGGTAAAAATTTTGTCGGTTTTATATTTCTTTTTTTAATTTCTTCTTCAAAAAAATCAGAATGTTCTTTTTCATGAACTTTCATTTCTTCAATTGTTTTTTTTAAAGCTTCATCTTTAACTAATGTGTTTAGAGCAAGCAACTGTCCTTCATAAATTTTAACAGCACCACGCTCCCCAGCATGATCAACTCTAATAAATTCTTCTATTTTCTTTTTATTTATTTTTGTCATAACTTAAATAAGCTCTTGTTGTAAAATATACTATTAATATTGATATTATAATGTTGTAACTTGTAAGCGATAATCCTAAAATTTTAAATGTAACATCTTTGCAGCTTACATTCTTTTCTTGTAACTGTCTTAATATGTCTTCTTTTGATAGTAAATTGGAGCTATTTTTTAAATCGCAAACCAATGATTCTTCAACAAAACCTTGCTCAATACCTAAATGATATAAAGATAAAATAGTAGCAGCTAAAAAAATTAAAATAAGAAAAAAAATGAAATATTTTTCAAGATAAACAAATTTATAATTTAGGACAATAATTATTAATGCTAAGAGGTATGGAATTCTTTCCAATATACACAAGTTACAGGGTTGATGACCTAAAACATATTCAATAAAAAATGCTGAAGATAAAGCAATAATACTAATTAAAAAAATTAACTTTAATGTAATTGTTTTGTTAATCTCAAACATTAAATTTAAAAAATAAATAAATAATAATAAATATTATAACTATAATAATTCCAATTATTGTGAACCATTTTGATCCATGTTTTTCCATGTAATCTGTAAATAATTCTCCAAATTTATAAGATAAATAGGCAACTATAAAAAATCTCAGGCTTCTTGAAATTAAACTAACAATTATAAAAATAGGAAGATTAAAAGCAATTAAACCACTTGAAATCGTAAAGGCTTTATAGGGTAATGGTGTAAAGCCAGCTAAAAAAAGAATACTCAACCATACGAGGAATCCACTATCTTGAGACATGCTTAATTTTAAATTTTCAACTTTATCTTGATAACCATAAAATTCGATTAAATACATCGCTAAATCAAAAAATAAATAACCTATCAAATATCCAAAGATTCCTCCAAGAACTGAAAATATTGATGCTATTAAAAATATTTTCAGATATTCCTTTTTTTTAGCAATAACCATTGGGATTATCATTGCATCTGGAGGTATAGGAAAAAAAGAACTTTCTATGAAAGATACAAGCCCTAAATAAAAATTTGAACTTTTATGTGCGGCTAATTCTAAACATTTTTTGTAAAGTGTTTGAAACATTTTTTGGTTTTAATATAAATTTAGTTCTTATACTATTTAAATATAATTTAATTGAATACCTAGGGCGAATGGCGGAACTGGTAGACGCGCACGACTCAAAATCGTGTTTCGCAAGAAGTGAGAGTTCGATTCTCTCTTCGCCCACCAAGTAACTATGAATTTAAATAATTTAAATAATTTGATCGAATTATTTGTTAATCAAGCAAATAAACAAAATAAAAAAGATATTTTTTTAGAATGGCTAAACCCAGGCAATAAAAAAACATACACATGGGAACAAACTGAAAAGAATATTTTAAAATTATCAAAAGTTATTAAAGAAAATATAAAAGAGGGTGATAGATGTCTTTTAGTTTCGGAGAATAGACCGGAGTGGTTTGTTTTGGATTTAGCTATTATGGTAGCTGGCGGAATTACAGTTCCAGCATATACAACTTATACAGAAGATGATTATAAGTACTTGATAGAAGATTGTGAGCCTAGCTTAGTTGTTGTTTCAAATAATGAAATGTTAAAAAAATTAAATAATTCAATTAATGAAAAAGACTTTATCAAAAAAGTTATTACTTTGGATGAAAAAGCTAAGGTAACAAATAGTTTAAATATAATTAACAAAGAAAAATATTTAGATTTTAATTTAATTATAAAAAATAATTTATTAGCAGAAGATAAAATTGAAAATAATAAATTAAAAAGAAATTCTCCAGCATGTATCATTTATACTTCCGGAACTGGAGGTAATCCTAAAGGAGTAATTTTAAGTCATGGTGGAATTTTAAATAATCTCGTAGGAGCATGTCAAATTATGAAACCATTGTTTAACTCAAGACCAGTATTTTTAACTTGGCTTCCTCTTTCACATTCTTATGAGCATTGTGTTCAATTTGCACAGATAGCTGTAGGAGCAAAAGTATTCTATGCAGAAAAAATAGAAAAACTTTTAGAAAATATATCTGAGGCAAAACCCACAATTATGACAGCAGTTCCAAGGTTCTACCAAAACCTTTACAACAAAATAAACATGAATTTAAAAAAACAAACGGGTTTTAAGGCAAAATTAATTGAAGCAACTCTTCGTTTGGGAAGAAAAAAACTACTAAATCAAAAAATGACATTTTCTGAAAAATTACTCAATTTTATAGTTGATAAATTAGTTAGAAAAAAAATAAAAAAACAGTTCGGTGGAAATTTGAAAGCTTTCGTTTCAGGTGGCGGGGCTCTAGACAAAGAAATAGGAGAATTTTTAAATTCTGTGGGGCTGCCTACTCTTCAGGGTTATGGTTTAACAGAAACATCACCAGTAGTAAGTTGCAATCCAATACATAAAATTAAAGTGGAAACTGTAGGACCTCCATTTAAAGGAAATGAAGTTAAAATTGCTGAAGATGGAGAAATTTTAGTTAAAGGCGAAAATGTAATGCTAGGATATTGGAACAAAAAAGAAGAAACTGAAAAAGTAATTATTAATGGATGGTTACATACAGGTGATATTGGAGAGATAGATCCAAATGATGGTTATTTAAAAATTACTGATAGAAAAAAAGATATCATAGTAAGTGCTGGCGGAGATAACATTTCACCTGCTAAAATTGAAAATATGATTACGAATGAACCAGAGATAGATCAATGTATGGTTTATGGTGATAAAAAAAATTACTTAGTTGCTTTAATTGTTCCTAATAAAGATTTTTTAAATGAAAAAGAAAAAATAGATAAAGTAATTGAAAAAATAAATAAAAAATTAACTTTATTAGAAAAGATAAAAAAAATTCAATTAATAGATGAAAATTTTTCTATTGAAAATGGTTTAATGACTCCAACAATGAAAGTAAAAAGAAAAAAAGTTACAGAAAAATATAAAAATCAGTTAGAAAATCTTTATTAAAATATTTAATTAAAATTGTTTATTAACCGCATAAACATTAACTAAATTAATAAAAAAAAGTTTTATAAAAATAAAAAGTTAAAAATAATTTTTATAAAATTTAACTTCTAATTAAAGAATTGACATAACTTATAGAAAAAAATAAAAATATGGTAACAACGAATCAATATGATTCGTTTAACTAAAAAAGGGAGCTAAAGATGCCTAAGAAAAGAAAAAAAGCGGCAAAGAAAACTAAGAAAAAAGCTAAGAAAAAAGCTAAGAAAAAAGCAAAAAAAAGAAGAAGAAAATAGTAACTTAGTATTCTTTACAAAAAACGCTTCTCATTACAGTTTGTGTGAGAGGCGTTTTTTTTTACTCGTCAATCGGTTCGTCGTTATCAGAAATTGGCTCGTCTACAGGTAGTTCACTAGTTGGAGTTTTTGCAGCTGTTACTGGTTGAGGCTGCCCACCTAAATTTCTTTTTAGTGCTTTATCCAATTTTTTTTGAGTATCTTCTAATGATACATTTAAAACAATTTGAAATTCAGACAGAATTCTTTCATAAGCTTTTTCAAATAATTGTCTTTCGCTATAAGACTGGTCAACCATAAGATCATCACCCTTGTTTAAATCTCTGACAACCTCAGCTAATTCATATATTTTTCCAGAAGATATTTTCGCTTCATATTCTTGCGCTCTTCGACTCCACATTGATCTTTTAATTTTTGGTTTACTTTTTAATATTGAAATACACTTGTTAACTTGATTGATAGTTGCTAACGGCCTTAAGTGAGACTGCTTGTTTACTGGGACCATTCCATTAGCTTTGTCTTTTTCAAATTTAATAACATATGTTTCAACATCAATTCCACCAATGTTGATCTTTTTAAATTCAGTAATTTGCCCTACCCCATGCTTTGGATAAACAACATGATCTTTAATTTTGTAATCTCTTTTTTCGGTTTCTTGTTTTTTAACTTTTTTTATTTCAGGCTTAACTTCACTTGTTTTTGAAATTCTTAAATTATCTAATTTTGGTTCAGCTGTCGTTTCTGTAATTTTAACAGCTTTTTTTGTTTTAGTTAATTTAGGTGAAACTTTTTTAACAACTTTTTTGATTTTTTTTGAAATTATTTTTTTAGCTTTTTTAGCTTTTTTAGCTTTTACAACCTTCTTTTTAGAAACTTTTTTTTTCACTTTTTTGTCTTTTTTGCCTTTAAAGATTTTCTTTAAAATATTTTTCGTACTTATTTTGCTCATTTTTAAATTTCTCGTGATCCGCTGGTGGATCTTTTTTTTCAGTTATGTTAGGCCAGATTTCAGAATATTTTTTATTGATCTCTAACCATTTTTCACTTCCAGGTTCGGTGTCTGCTTTTATGGCATCGACAGGACATTCTGGCTCGCAAACGCCACAATCTATACACTCATCGGGTTTAATTACAAGCATATTTTTACCTTCGTAAAAGCAATCAACTGGGCAGACATCAACACAGTCTGTTAGCTTGCACTTAATACAATTGTCGTTAACGATATATGTCATTCTAAATTTTGTTTAATTTTTTCTTTAATATCGCCCATTGTTTTATTGTCAATGTAAAGTAAACCCGCAAGTCGTCTCATTAAATTAGTTTCATATATATCAGCATCTTTGTTTGAGTAGATTATGGACCACAAAGCCTCAATAATTTTAATTTTATCTTGCTCGGGTAACCCCTTTACTTCTCGAGTAAAATCTAAAATTTGATTTGAGCTTTCTTCAATTATTTTTGCCTCTTCAATTGTTTTAGAAACATTTTCATTTTCTATACCTAGCTCATTAAGTGTTTTTTTAATAATTTCTTCCTCTTTATCTGTATAGTTCTCATCTATTTTTGCAGCATGAATTAATAAAGCACAAACTTTTGTTAGAAAATTATTATTTTTTATTTCTTCTTTTTTAAAAAACATTTTAACTTAAATTTAAATTCTTTAATATTTTAAATGGATTTTCGTTTGAGATCTTTTTTGTGGTAATTTTTTTAAATTTCTTAGTAGGGCTATATTTAAAAAATGTTTCATTTTCTTTTTCAAATATTTTATAATCCATTTTTTGAAGTAATTTTTTAAAATTATCTTTACTACATCCTAAAAGATTTAACATTTCTGGAACTAATTTTATTTCAGAATTTTCTTTTGAACTAGAATTTATTATTAATACAAATAATCTTTCCAAAATATCAATTCTTACAAAAAAATTATCAAATCTTTCAAATCCACACAAAAGCATAAAGTTTTTATTTTTTATTTCTTTATCGTCTAAAAAATTCAATCCAAAGGTAGGTGGTTTTAAATTATGAAATTTTTGATAAAAATTTTTCCATAATAATGTTCGCAAAGATACGGCTTCTGGTTTAATTAATTGATAAAGGAAAACATGATATCTCCCAAACTTTACTCCTAAGTCTCTAAGAATTTTTCTTTCATTTTGTTCTAGGTTTTTTAGATATTCAGAAACTTGATCTCTTTTTAATACCCCATTATTTTCATAAAGTTGGTATGCCAGTGCTTTAATTGATGAATTATTTTCTTTTATATTTTTTAAATCAATTAAACTTTTAAGCACATTATTTATTTTTATGTATATCCATTTGTTAATGTAATCGTTTAATTTTTGTTTAGTGTTTTGTTCAATGATATCATCAACGATTAAATCAAAATTAGGATTTAAATAGTCACTACCTGTTGTTAATTTGGCAATTGGAAAATCATTCCAGTAAATTCTAAAGTCTTCATTCAAATTTATTAATCCTGTATCAATTATTGATTGAACACGTTTTTCTAATTCTGGACCAATAGTTTGTCTTGCAGCTTTTTTTAAAGATTTAATATCTGTTTCTAAAGCACCTTTTTTTAGATCTAGTTCTAATTTTAGTCCTTTTATCTTTCCAATAAATTGATCGTCAATTTTAACATCGTTGTTTTGTAAAATTTCGGTTTTAAATTCCATATCTTGTTTTAAACCTCTAGCGAGTACACTTGCTCTTTTGTCAATAAAAGTTTTAGTAAGTTCTTCATGCAATCTGTCTGAAAGTCTATCTTCCAAGTGTTTAGTTTTTTCTATCCAATAAATTTGATTTTCTACCCAATTATTTTTATTCGAAACATATGACCAAGTTCTGACATTTGCAATTCTATTTGACAAAGAATCTACATTTCCTTCTAATTTATCAAGCTTCATAAGCTGTAATCTCATATAGTCTTCAGAAATTAGTCCTTTTTTGCTGGTTAAAAATTTAAATACATTTCCAATAACCTCAAAATGATTTCCGTAAGTTTTTTTTACAAAATCAGGTATTTGGCAACATTCCCATAAAAGCAATAGAGTTTTCTTATCAAATTCTATATTTAAAATTCTTTGATCTTTTAAAAAATATTTTAGAGCTTTTTCGTCCTCACATTCATGAATTTTTCTTAACCATTCAACTTGAGGTTTTTCTTCTAAACTTTTGATCAAACTAATTGGATTGTTGAAATTAAGATTTGAATTTCTCCAAAACAAAGTTCTAATTTCCTCAAATTTATGATTTTCTAATAATTCTACCTCTTCTGGAGATATTTCTTTACAATCTCCAGTAATACCGAAACTACCATCGTTAAGATACCTGCCAGCTCTACCTGCTATTTGACCTATTTCAGATAGATTTAATCTTCTTAACTTTTTTCCATCAAATTTCTTAACATTGGAAAAATAAACAAAATCTAAATCCATATTTATTCCCATTCCAATTGCATCTGTTGCAACTAAAAAATCGACATCCCCAGATTGATATAATTCAACTTGAGCATTTCTTGTTTTTGGACTTAGTGATCCCATTACAATAGCAGCACCACCCTTTTGTCTTCTTATTAATTCAGCAATGGCATAAACTTCCTCTGCTGAAAATGCAATGATTGCTGTTTTTCTGTCTATTCTTGATATTTTTTTATGACCAGCGTAGGTAAGTTTAGATAGTCTTTCTCTGTTTATAAATTCAATGTCTCCATTCAATTTTGAGATGATATTTTTAATGGTACTTGAACCCATCAGCATTGTAAGTTTTTCTCCCCTCATATTTAAAAGTCTATCAGTAAAAATATGACCTCTTTCATGATCAGCACACATTTGAATTTCATCAACACCAACAAACTCTAGATGTTTGTCAATTGGCATAGACTCAACTGTACATAAAAAATATTTAGCATTAGATGGAATGATTTTTTCCTCACCAGTTATTAATGCAACTTTGTCTAAACTTATTTTCTTGATTACTTTGTCATATACTTCTCTTGCTAATAATCTAAGTGGAAATCCAATCATTCCACTCTCAAAAGAAAGCATGGTTTCTATAGCAAGATGGGTTTTACCTGTATTGGTCGGACCGAGAACAGCTGTAATTTTATTTTTAGTCATTTCTATCTTTTGTGCTTCTTTTTTTTTACCTACCAGATATTGTTACTGCTAAAGAACAAAAATAGACTAAAACATGACCGAATCGGAGAGTAAAAAGTTCTCATTTTCTTTTAAATGTTAGTGAGATTATCATAAATAAGATTAATTCTATAACAGTAATTTAATTTAATAAAATGAGTAAAAAACTTTGGCAACCTTCTCTAATTGTAAAAAGAAGTTCAAATTTATCTGCTTTTGAAAATTACATTTCAAAAAAATTAAAAATAAAATTTAATAGAAATTATAAAAAATTATTAAATTGGAGTATTAAAAATTCACCTGAGTTTTGGAGTAAATTTTGGGATTTTAGCAAAATTAAGGGAATTAAAAGTAATAAAAAATTTAGAAAATCAAAGACTTTTTATAAAAATTTATTTTTACCAGGTAGCAGACTAAATTTTGGTGAAAATTTATTATCTAAAAACAACAATGAAAAAGCAGTAACCTTTATTAGTGAAAATGGATTTAGAGAAGAAAGATCATGGAGACAATTAAATTTAAATACTAATAAAATTTCAAAGTTTCTAAAAAAAATAAATATTAAAAAAGGAGACAGAGTAGCAGCCTATATGCCAAATACTATTGAAACAGTTGAAGCATTCATTGCTACAACTTCCCTGGGGGGTATTTGGTCTTCTTGTAGTCCTGATTTTGGTTCTAAAGGTGTTATAGAAAGATTTTCTCAAATTAATCCAAAAGTTTTATTTATCACTGATCAGTATTTTTATAATGGAAAAAAAATAGATATTTTAAAAAGACTTCCAGAGATTTTAAAATTAATCCCATCAATTAAAAATGTTGTGATTAGTAATTACCCTGGAAAAAAATTTATTAAAAATAAATTTAAATTTAAAAAAATTAAATTTTTTAAATGGAATAAATTAATGCAAATTAATGCTGAAAAAATTAATTTTAAAAGATTTGATTTTGAAACAGAGTTAGCAATATTATATTCAAGTGGAACTACTGGAAAACCCAAATGTATTTGTCATAAATCTGGTGGTGTTTTAATCCAGCATATGAAAGAACATCAATTACATTGTAATATTAAAGAAAATGATAATGTTTTTTATTTTACCACTTGTGGATGGATGATGTGGAATTGGTTAGTTAGTTCATTAGCTTCTAAGGCATCTATTGTTCTGTTTGATGGATCTCCAATGTTTAAATCTGCCGATTTTCTTTTGAAAATAGCACAAAGGGAAAAAATAACTTTATTTGGAATAAGTGCTAAGTATGTAGATGCTTTAAGAAAGTTTAAACCAAAATTAAAATATAAATTCAAACTTAATAAACTAAGAACAATTTGCTCAACTGGGTCACCTCTTTCAGAGGAAAGTTTCAAATATGTTTATAAGCACATTAAAAAAAATGTTCACTTATCATCAATTTCTGGTGGTACAGACATTGTTTCATGCTTCGTGTTAGGAAATTTATATCAGCCAGTAAATATAGGAGAAATACAAAACAATGGTTTGGCTTTAGATGTAGATGTACTAAGTGATAAAGGGAAGTCTTTAAAAAATAGTAAAGGAGAGCTTGTTTGTAAAAATCCTTTTCCATCAATGCCGTTAAAGTTTTGGAATGATAAAAATGATATTAAATATAAGAATGCTTATTTCAATAGATTTAAAAATATATGGCATCATGGTGATTATGCAGAAATAAAGAATAATGGTGGGTATATAATTCATGGAAGATCAGATACTACCTTAAATCCAGGAGGTGTTCGACTTGGAACAGCAGAGATATACTCAGAAGTTGAGAAGTTTAAAGAAATAAAAGAATCTATCGTTGTAGGACAATCATGGGATAATGATGTTAGAATAGTTTTATTTATTGTGATGAGCAAAAATTATTCATTAACAGCAGAATTAAGTAACAAAATAAAATTACAAATAAAAAAAAATGCATCTCCTAGACATGTTCCAAGTAAAATTATTGTTGTAAAAGATATTCCTCGAACAAAAAGTGGCAAAATAGTTGAACTGGCAGTTAAAAGTAAGATAGAAGGAAGTCAAATTAAAAACATCGAAGCTTTAGCAAATCCAGAAGCTCTAGAACAATTTAATAATTTAAAAGAATTGAGCAATTAAATGTTAAAAAATCTTGTCAAAGACCTAAAGCCATCATCTACTCTTGCAATTAATGAAACTTCAAAACAACTAGAAGAACAAGGAAAAAAAATCTTTAAATTTGGTTTTGGACAATCACCATTTAAAGTACCTGAAGATGTTGTTGAAGAATTAAAAAGTAATGCCTATCAAAACAAATATCTACCTATGCAGGGCCTTGAGGAATTAAGGGAAGCTGTAGCGAGATATTCATCTAAAAAGAAAAATTATAACTACAAAGCGAATAATGTAATAATTGGACCAGGATCTAAAGAATTAATGTTTTTATTGCATGTAATTTTTGATGGTGAAATTATATTGCCAGCACCCAGTTGGGTTTCATATGCACCGCAAGCTATTTTAGGGAGAAATAAAATTCAAATTCTACAAACAGAAAGAGAAAACAACTGGTTTCCTACTGGAGCACAAATTGAAAAAATCGTGTCAAAAGATAAAGATAAAAATTATTTATTATTTTTAAATTCACCGAACAATCCTTCCGGACAGGTGTGTAACAAACTAGAAGAAATTTCAGAAATTGCCAAAAAGTATAATCTTATAATTTTATCAGATGAAATATATTCAGAATTAACATTTTCGAAAAATTTTAAATCTATCTCAAGTTATTGTCCTGGAAAAACTATTATTAGTACTGGACTTAGTAAATGGTGTGGTGCAGGGGGATGGAGACTTGGTTATTTTATAATTCCAGATGAATTGAATAATATAAAAAATATGATCAATGTATTAGCTAGTGAAACTTTTTCGGCTGTGAGCGCACCTATTCAGTATGCAGCAATCAAAGCTTACGAAAATGATCATTCAAATTATATTACAAAATCAGTAGATATTTTAAGTGCAGTTGGTAAATATGTTTTTTCAAACTTAAAATCAAACAAGGTGTTGATTAATGAACCTCATGGAGGATTTTATTTAATGCCAGAATTTTTAAATAACAAATTTAAAACTTCATCAGATATGTGTAAGGATATATTAAATAATACTGGAGTTGCTTTATTACCAGGTTCTGATTTTGGGTTTAATCCAGATAAAATGTTAGCAAGGTTAAGTTTTACAGATTTTGATGGACAAGAGTTTATGAATAATATTGATGAAACAAAAAAAATTGATGAAAATCTAATTAAAAAGTTTGCGCCAAAAATAGTAGAAGGTGTAAATAAACTAAAAAATTGGTCAGAAAACTTATAAAATCACTCTGTACACCTACGATTATTTTTTGTTAGAATAAACTTATAAAAATAACGACATATAAATAGAGGGGTAAACAATGAAAAAAATAATCACATCTCTATCAAGTGCTTTACTGATTTTATTCGCATCATTGTCTTTGACAACTGTTGCTAAATCAGCTGAGTTCTTTACGATAGGAACAGGCGGACCTACAGGAGTATATTTTCAAACAGGGAACGCTATATGTAAAATGCTTCACAAATCAGCAATTAGTGCTGAACATGGTAGAAAAAAAGGTACAGCTAAAGCTTATAGATGTACTGCTCCATCCACTGGTGGATCTAACTACAATATTGGTCAGATAGCAGCTGGAGAATTCCAATTTGGTGTAGCGCAATCAGACTGGCAGTATCATGCTGTTAATGGATCTAGTAAATGGGAAGGAAAACAATTTAGTAATTTAAGAGCAGTTTTCTCAGTTCACAATGAGCCTTTTCAAATTTGGGCTAGAAAAAAAGCAAAAATCAAAGATTTTGCTGGACTAAAAGGAAAAGTAGTTAACATCGGTAATCCTGGTTCAGGTCAAAGAGGAACTATGGAAGAACTGATGAAAGCGATGGGTGTTGATAATAGTTTCTTTAAATCAACAACTGAACTTACTTCTTCTGAACAAGTTAAAGCGCTATGTGACGGAAAAATAGATGCATTTGGTTATTCAGTTGGATTTCCAAATGGTGCTATGGAACAAGCAGCAACTTGTGCAGCTAAAGCATCTCCAATTAATT
Organism: uncultured Pelagibacteraceae bacterium; assembly: GCA_902635665.1. GTDB lineage: Bacteria > Pseudomonadota > Alphaproteobacteria > Pelagibacterales > Pelagibacteraceae > Pelagibacter. The sequence continues at coordinate 7,304 of CACPOX010000007.1, read as the reverse complement.
TAACAGGTTCTGAGGTTCAAGGTTTAATTAATGGTGCAGATTATTATGCACAGGCAGTAATACCTAAAGGAACTTACACAGGTCAGAAAAAAGATGCTACAACTTTTGGTGTAAAAGCTACTGTTGTTACTTCTGCAGATGTTTCTGAAGAGCTTGTTTATTTAGTTACAAAAGCTGTGATGGAAAATTTTGATGATTTCAAAAAACAACATCCAGCATTTGGATTCTTGGAAAAGAAAAACATGATTAAAGATGGTTTATCTGCTCCATTACATCCAGGAGCAATAAAATACTATAAAGAAGCTGGGTTAATGTAATCCAATATTTATTAATTAAAAAGGCCTGGTAATTTTTACCGGGCCTTTTTTTTATGGTATGAATAATTTTAATGAGCGACTCAATCAGCAGTAAAATTAAAAATAAAATAAGCGAAGACTTATCACCAACTAGGAATCTTACCGGTTTTCATTTGAAAATTGTTTCAGCAATAGCAATTATTTGGTCATTATTTCAACTTTGGTACGCTTCACCATTTCCATTTATGTTGAATTTTGGAATGTTTAAGGGATTGCCAGCAAGGGCAATTCATTTAGGTTTTGCTTTAACTATAGCCTTTTTAATTTACCCAATATCAAAAGGTAAGAAAATTTCGTTTTTTGATGTTTTGATCAGTTTTATGGGAGCGATATCGTGCCTTTATATTTATTTTTTTTATGATCAGTTGGTTGAAAGAGGGGGTGTTCTTTTAAATCTTAGAATATCAGAAACATTAAATTTTCCATTAGAATTGATTTTAGGAGGATGTGGAATTTTGATTCTTTTAGAGGCTACCAGAAGAGCAATTGGCTTACCTTTGGTAATTATAGCTAGTTGTTTTTTATTGTTTTCATACTTTGGAAGGTATGCGCCTGAAATAATATCGCATGGTGGTTTATCTTTAAATAGACTTGTAGGCTTCCAGTGGCTTGATCAAGAAGCAATTTTTGGAATTCCGATTGGGGTATCAGTAGATTTTATTTTCTTATTTGTTTTATTTGGTGCTTTGCTTGAAACTGCTGGTGGTGGAAAATATTTTTTAGATCTTGCTTTTGCAATGGTTGGAAAAATGAGAGGGGGACCAGCAAAGGCAGCAATATTAGGTTCAGGTATGACTGGATTAATTTCAGGATCTTCAATTGCAAACACAGTTACTACTGGAACATTTACAATTCCAATTATGAAAAAAACTGGTTTTTCAAAAGAAAAAGCTGGTGCTATTGAGGTTTCCTCATCAGTCAATGGTCAGATCATGCCACCTGTCATGGGGGCGGCAGCATTCGTAATGGCAAGTTTTATTGGTGTAACTTACTTTGAAATAGTTAAACATGCTTTCTTACCAGCTATTATTTCTTATATAGCATTATTCTATATTTCACATTTAGAAGCTTTAAAATTAAATCTTAAGGGAATGGATGATGCAGATGTTCCTCATTTAAAAAAAACTTTTTTATCTGGGGTGCATTTTTTAATACCAATTTTTGTTTTAATTTATACTTTGGTTTATTTAAGGTTTACAGCGTCCTATTCAATTTTTTATGCAACAATTACTTTAGTTTTAGTAAATTTAATAAATTTGTTAATAAAAAACGAATTTAAAAAAGATGCTCTTAAAGAATGGTTTAATCAAACAATAGTAGGTTTTGAAAAAGGTGCACTAAATATGGTTGCTGTTGGTATAGCAATCGCAACTGCAGGTATTATAGTTGGAGCGGTTGGATCTACTGGTTTGAGTACTAATTTAATAATAGTTATAGAATCTATAGCCAAGGATAACGTTACTATTTTATTGTTTTTAACAATCATTCTATGTTTACTTTTAGGAATGGGTTTACCAACAACTGCAAATTATGTTGTTGTTGCTTCTTTAATGGCGACTGTTTTAGTAGATGTTGGAAATGCTTCAGGCTTTATTTTTCCGTTAATTGCAGTTCATTTATTTGTTTTTTATTTTGGTTTAATGGCTGATGTAACACCACCTGTCGGACTTGCCTCTTATGCTGCCGCAGGGATATCTGGTGGAGATCCTTTAAGAACAGGGGTACAAGCTTTTTGGTACAGTTTAAGAACAGGAATTTTACCAATTGTATTTTTATTTAACCATGAACTTTTACTTATTGGCATTGAAAACATTTGGCATGGGTTGATTGTAATTATTACTTCTTTAATTGGGATTTTAGTTTTTACTTCAGCTACTCAAGGCTGGTTTTTTAATAAACTTAAATGGTATGAAATAATTATTTTTTTAGTTATCTCTATTTCTTTGTTGTCACCTGATTTTGCTTTAAACAAATTTTATCCAAAATATAATTATGAAGATATTACTAAAATTAATTCAATAAAATTAGACTCAACAAAAGAAATTCAAATTAAAATAACAAGGCCCAGTTTATATGGTGAAAGATATAAGTTATTTGTGATATCAAAAAATACTTTTGAGGATAAATTTACTTTAGAGGACTATGGAATTACATTATTGAAACAAAATGACAAAGTTGTTGTTGATAATTTGAAATGGAATGGACAAGCAAAAAGAAATGGTTTTGAAATGGGAGACTATATAAGTGAATTTAAAATTGAAAATTCAGATAGACCATCAAAAAATATTGTTTATCCTATAGCAATATTATTGTTAGTAGTATTTGGCTACTTTAACTTAAAAAGAAAAGAGTAAAATTACCCACCCGGTCCTAAATTGGAAGGCTTTATTTTAATAATTTTCCATACTCCAGATGCAGAAGTAATTATTTTATCATTACATTTTAGCTCGCAAAATAAAAAGACAAGAGTATTTGTTTTTTTTAAAATTTTTGTATGTCCAATAATTTTATCTCCAACTTTTGAAGTGCCTATAAATTTTATATCTAAAGAGATAGTTACACATGGAGCATTTCCTGCAGCTCTATGTGCGGCTGTTCCCGCTCCTGCATCTATTAATGCGGATAAATAGCCTCCGTGAGTTATTCCTGCAGCATTTAAATGGTTTTCACTAATTATAGATTTAAATTCGTATTCAGTCTCTGAAATAGTTCTAAATAAAACACCCCCATTGTGTTTCATAAATCCAGGTTTAATACTTATTTGCTCAAATTCTTTGCTCATAATTTTTTATAATAGAAAAGTTAAAATTAATAAAATAATAAAAATAATTATAAAAAAATAAATTACTGATTTTTGTAAAGATGCTTTTAAAAGCCGATTAAACATTTCCATTTCCTTGTTGGTGGACCGCCCAGAACTCGAATCTGGAATCTCCCGGTTCGTAGCCGAGCGCCTTATCCAATTTGGCCAGCGGTCCATTTAAATAATATATTCCATATATCAAAGTTTTTGATGTAATTTAACTTATAAAATATTATGTTAATTACTTTATGAGCAAAAACTCTAACGATGTTGTAATTACTTCAGCACTAAGAACCCCAATTGGAAGATATAAAGGTTCGTTAAAAAATCTTAGCGCATCAAAATTAGGTTCAATAGTAATTAAAGAAGTAATTTATAAATCAAAATTAGATATAGAGGAGGAGATCGATGAAGTGATTATGGGGCACGTTTTAACCTCTGGACTTGGTCAAAATCCCGCTAGGCAAGCTTCAATTATTGCCGGAGTACCAGTTTCAAAACCTGCTCACATTGTTAATCAAGTCTGTGGATCTGGATTAAGATCTGTTGTATCGGGATATCAATCAATTAAGTTAGGAGAAAACCAAATTGTAATTGCAGGTGGTCAAGAAAATATGTCTAGAGCAACTCATGCAATTTATTATAGAGAAGATAAAAAATTTTCTGAAAATAAATTAGTAGATACAATGATAAAAGATGGTCTGCTAGATTCATTTAATGATTATCATATGGGTGTCACAGCTGAGAATGTTGCCGATAAATATAAAATTTCAAGAGATGAACAAGATAATTTTTCTTTAAATTCTCAGAAAAAAACAGAAAAAGCATATAGTGAAAATAAATTTCAGGATGAGCTGATTAAATTACAAATTGAAGATGGTGATAAAAAATTTATTTTTGAAAAAGATGAACATCCTAGAGAAAATTTAAGTATAGATGATTTAAAAAAATTAAAAACAGTATTCAAAGAAAATGGGACTGTAACACCTGGAAATTCCTCAGGCATAAACGATGGAGCTGCAGCCTTAGTTTTAATGTCTAGAGAACAAGCAGAAAAAAAATCATTAGAGCCATTGGTTAAAATTGTATCTTGGGCTACTTGTGGGGTTGAGCCTTCATTAATGGGATTGGGACCTATACCCTCAATTCAAGAAGCTTTATCTAAAGCAAATTGGAAAATTGATGAAGTAGACCTATTTGAAATTAATGAAGCCTTTGCAGCACAAAGCATTGCGGTAATTGAAGAATTAAAAATTCCTGAACAAAAAGTTAATGTAAATGGAGGAGCAATTGCCTTAGGTCATCCAATTGGAGCTTCTGGGGCAAGAATTTTGGTTACACTTGTCCATGAAATGATTAAGCAAGATAAAAAAAAAGGTTGTGCGGCACTCTGTATTGGTGGTGGTATGGGAATAGCTATGTGTGTTGAGAGAAGCTAAAAAGCTTAATATTCATTTATTTTTTTATTTTTTGTATAATAAAAATATAAGATTAACGAAAAAACCTTATTAATGTGATAAAATAAAATCCAATAATGTTTTTTTGGGTATATAAAACATTTAAAAATGAGCGAAAAATTACTTGTTCCTGACATTGGTGACTTTGAAAATGTTGAGGTTATAGAGATACTTGTAAAACCTGGTGATCAAATTAAACAAAATGATCCAATAGTCACAATTGAAAGTGATAAATCAAGTGTTGAAATTCCTTCTACCGTTGCTGGAAAAGTAGATAGTTTAGCAGTTAAAGTTGGTGATAAAGTTTCTAAGGGAGATTTGTTGCTTAATCTTACACCATCATCAAAAACATCATCAGAAAGCACTCTTCCAAAAGATACAGAAAATGTAATTAAACAAGCTGAAGAAGCAATGGCTGAAAAAAAAGAGGAAAAAAAAATTATATCTGAACCTATAATTGAAAAAAAACAATCTACAATTCAAGTAGTTAATGGGGCTGATATTGATCCACTTGAAACTGAAGATTGGCTGGAATCTTTATCTGCAGTTATTTCTAAAGATGGAAATCAAAGAGCTCATTTTTTAATTAAAGAACTAATTAACAAAGCTTATCGTGAAGGAGCAAATATTCCTTATACTCAAAATACACCATACATTAACACAATACCTCCTGAGGCTGAAGTAAAGTCTGGTGGTGATCAAAATATTGAAAGAAGAATTAGATCGTTAATTAGATGGAATGCAGCAGCAATGGTAGTTCGAGCAAATAAAAAATATCCTGAGCTTGGTGGACATATTGGTACATTTGCATCTGCTGCAACATTATATGATGTTGGGATGAATCATTTTTGGAGAGCAAAAAATAACAAATTTGGTGGAGATTTAATTTATTTTCAAGGACATAGTGCTCCAGGAATGTATGCAAGAGCTTTCTTAGAAGGTAGATTAAATGAAAAACAATTAGATAGTTTCAGACAGGAGGTAAAACCTGGGGGTTTATCGTCATATCCACATCCATGGCTAATGCCAAATTTTTGGCAGTTCCCCACTGTATCCATGGGGTTAGGTCCTATGCTTGCTATATATCAAGCTAGATACATGAAATATTTAATCAATAGAGGTTTGATTAAAGATGAAGGAAGAAAAGTATGGGCCTTTTTAGGCGATGGGGAAATGGATGAGCCTGAGTCAATGGGAGCTATTGGATTAGCTGCTAGAGAAAATTTAGATAATTTAATATTTGTAATAAATTGCAATCTTCAAAGATTAGATGGTCCCGTTAGAGGTAATGGAAAAATTATTCAAGAGCTTGAGGGAAGTTTCAGAGGATCTGGCTGGAATGTAATTAAAGTTATTTGGGGGTCATATTGGGATTCGTTGCTTGCTAATGATAAAACTGGTCACTTAATAAAAATTATGAACGAGACAGTAGATGGTGAGTACCAAGCAATGAAAGCAAGAGACGGTGCTTATGTAAGAGAAAAGTTTTTTGGGAAATCTCCTGAATCATTAGAATTAGTTTCAAGCATGTCAGATACAGATATTTGGAGACTTAATAGAGGTGGTCACGATCCTCACAAAGTTTTTGCTGCATATGATAAAGCGACTAAACATCAAGGAAGCCCAACAGTGATAATTGCAAAAACTATTAAAGGTTATGGAATGGGAAAATCAGGAGAAAGTGTAAATACTACTCATCAAACGAAAAAATTAGATGTTGATGACTTGATGTACTATAGAGATCGATTTGATGTTCCCTTAACAGATGAACAAGTGAGAAATATTGAATACTTTAGGCCTGACGAAAAATCTCCAGAAATAAAATACATAAAAGACAGAAGAATTAAATTAGGTGGATATTTACCCGAACGTTCGACTTTCGCTAAACCAATCAAAGCACCTTCAAAAGATATTTTCGATTTCATGAAAGTATCAACTGGTGAAAAAGAAATGTCTACTACTATGGCCTTAGTAAGAATGTTAACAAATTTATTAAGGGATAAAAATATATCTCCTAGACTGGTTCCTATTATTCCTGACGAAGCAAGAACGTTTGGCATGGAAGGATTTTTTCAAAAAATAGGGATTTATGCTCATGAAGGACAAAAATATGAACCTGAGGATGCAGCTCAATTAAGTTCTTATAGAGAAGACAAAAGTGGTCAAGTTTTAGAGGAAGGTATCAATGAAGCTGGTGCTATGTCTTCATGGATTGCTGCTGCCACTGCATACACTAATCATGATATCGAAATGATCCCAATTTATATTTTTTATTCAATGTTTGGTTTTCAAAGAATCGGAGATCTAGCTTGGGCAGCCGGGGATAGTCAGGCTAGAGGATTTTTGGTAGGTGCAACAGCTGGAAGAACAACATTAGCTGGAGAAGGCTTACAACACCAGGATGGGCATAGTCATTTAATTGCATCAACTATTCCAAATTGTGTAACTTATGATCCTACATTTCATTATGAATTAGCGGTAATTTTTAGAGAAGGTCTAAGAAGAATGCATGAGAAAAACGAGAATGTTTTTTATTATATTACAACAATGAATGAAAATTACTCACACCCAGAAATACCAAAAGATAAAAATTGTGAGGAAGGCATTTTAAAGGGCATGTATAAAATAAAAGAATTTAACAAATACAAAAAAACTAAAATCCAACTTTTAGGATCAGGAACAATCTTA